>JAEPMY010000023.1 GCA_017643685.1 Sneathiella sp. | reverse complement strand
GTGATGGCGAGATCTGACATCATCACAGCGGTCAGAATCGTGGTCAGGATGCTGGCATAGATGAAATTTACCATTGTACTGCTAAGTGGATCGGCGGCGCCTCTTCCCAGCAGCGAATAAATCCCCCAAGAAATACCGGCAATAACCATGAGGACTGCCCCAACTGGATCAGGGGCACTTAGACCCGGAGAGACGAGATAAACAAGTCCGGCCACCGCAATTAAAAGGCCTGCCCATGCTAGTGGCGGGAAATGCTCTCCTTGCCGAATGGCAACCATAAACATGGTCAATTGTACCGCACCAAACAGGATCAGTGCGCCCGTTCCCGCGGCCAATGAGATATAGGCATAGGAGAAAAACACCATATAGCCTGTAAGGCTTAAAAACTGCATCGGGCTTGGTCGTTTTAACAGGGCGAGAGATTTCTCTTTTGCGGTTAAAAAATACAGCAATAGAAGTGTCACAGCGCCTGATAAGGTGCGAATTTCCGTAAATCCCACAGCATCTATGCTTCCCTCCCCGAGGGCGAGACGGCAGAGCACGGAATTCGCGGCAAAAGCCAGCATGGCTAGCGTGGTTAGAAGGATAATTTTGGCGGGGGAGGGGGGTGGCATAATTTAATCCGGACGGACGCTGCGGCGGTTTTTCTTTATCTCACCGCGTTCTGATTTTTTCTTAAGCCGACGCTGTTTGCTGGCATAAGTAGGTTTGGTTGGTTTGCGTTTCTTGGGAACGATGGTCGCTTGTTGAATAAGCTGGATCAATCGATCAAGGGCCGCTTTGCGGTTGCGATCCTGTGATCGATGCTCGCTTGCGGTGATCACAAGAACGCCTTCTTTAGTCATCTTCTGACCGGCAAGGCGGGCGAGACGAAAATAAACACTGCGAGGTAGGTTGGGGCTGGACTTTGCATCAAAGCGAAGCTGAACAGCGGTTTCCACCTTGTTTACATTTTGCCCGCCGGGACCCGAGGCGCGCATAAAACTTTCCTCGATCTCGTCTTCATGCAGGATGATATGGGGGGTCACGGTAATCATGGCAGAAATGAAAAGGCCCGACAAAGACGGGCCTTTTTGTTACAGCATCGCTGGCAGCACCCGATCTGGTGGGGTGTGGCCATCGACAAATGTTTTGATATTGATAATCACCTTGGAGCCCATATCAATACGACCCTCAATAGTGGCGGAGCCCATATGTGGCAGCAGAATGACATTGTCCAATGCGAGCAGTTTTGGATTAACGGCTGGTTCGCGCTCAAACACGTCAAGTCCTGCACCGGCCAGATCGCCGTTGATCAGCATACGGGTGAGGGCATTTTCATCGACAACTTCACCGCGGGATGTGTTGACCACATAGGCGTGCTTTTGCATCAGCTTTAACCGGCGCGCATTGAGAAGGTGGAACGTTCCGGGTGTATGCGGGCAGTTGATGGAAATGATGTCCATGCGCGCCAGCATCTGATCCAGGCTCTGCCAATATGTGGCTTCCAGATCTTCTTCGATATAGTCAGGCAGTTTGTTGCGGTTGTGGTAATGGATCGATAGGCCAAAAGCTTTCGCGCGCCGCGCAACAGCCTGACCAATACGGCCCATGCCGACAATCCCAAGGCGCTTGCCCCAGATGCGATGACCCAGCATCCCTGTTGGGGACCAGCCTTGCCATTCGCCGCTCCGCATCAAGCGCTCCCCTTCGGTCAGGCGACGCGGAACAGCCATGATAAGGGCCATTGTCATATCAGCGGTATCTTCGGTCAGAACGCCCGGTGTATTGGTCACGGTGATGTTCCGCTGACGGGCGGTGGCCAGATCGATATGGTCCACACCGGTGCCAAAGCTAGCAATCAAGCGCAAGTTCGGGTTTGCCTGACTAAGGACGCCAAGGTCGATTTTATCGGTGACGGTTGGAACGAGAACGTCAGCAATTTTCACTGCTTCGACCAGCTGTTCCTGTGTCATGGGTGTATCATCATGATTCAGGCGCGTGTCGAATAATTCCATCATGCGCGTTTCAACGGCTTCCGGAAGTTTCCGGGTTACAACGACAATCGGCTTCTTTCTTGACGACTCTGACATACTGGCCTCTCTGTTCGGGTCATTCTTATTTAGGGACCTCTCCTGTTTTCTTAGCAGATCAGCTCTGCATAGACAATTAGCGGTGTTCGCTTTCGCACAATTTTTATAAGAGTATTCTTTAGCGCTGATGAAAACTTGACCCCGGGCGGTCTGCGTTGGCATAAAGATGCCATCTCCTCATATGAGACCAATCTCCGAACATAAGGGATAAGTTTGTGTTTTCATCCAAAGCTGGCAGTCTGATTAAAGTTCTAATCTGTGCCCTGTTTTTCATGACAATCGTGCCAGAAAAGGCAGCGGATGCGGCAGGCAAGGTCCCTCGGTTTGTCTCCTTGGCGTCGGAAAAAGTGAATGTGCGGGTTGGGCCGGGCAAACGCTATCCAATTTCATGGGTCTATGTGCGCAGCGGTTGGCCGGTTGAGGTGATTGCGGAATATGAATTGTGGCGTCAGGTGAGGGATGTAGACGGGGCAACCGGGTGGATCCACACGGCACTTTTATCGAACCGCCGGACAATTCTGATTACGGGGGAGCGCCGTCCGATGTATGAGCGCCCCAAAGCAGATTCGGTCGTGGTGTTGCTGGCGGAGCCCGGAGTGCAAGGCCGTCTGATCGAATGCGATGGAAGCTGGTGCAAGGTAGACGTTGCCGGAAATGAGGGATGGATGAAAACCGCCCATTTCTACGGCGTGCTGGAAAACGAAAAAGTCCGTTAAAACTGATTATAGGTCTTTCGCCAGAGACGCTTGCACTTCAGGCCCCATCATTGCCATATGCCCATAGTGGGTGTGCTCAACACCAGCAATCATTTCTGTATCGCCTGCTTTCAAGGCATCAATCTGATCAGTGGTCAGCGGAAAGCGGAGGAAATGAATTGAAGAGGTTTTTCCATCTTCTGTTGTCCGTTCCACATCGTCCTCTGGAACGGCAAAGCACTTGTCGCCATTGATGGAAATATAGATTTTCTCTTCAATATGTGTGAGGCGATAGAGTTCTCTCTCCCGCTGTTTGGGGTCATTTATTTCGATCATGAAGGTCGCAACCAGCTCAGCGCCTTTTGGCACAAGCGGGCTATAAGCTGAAAGCTCATCTGCAATCTGTTCTTCTCCGCCCCGTTCGATATAGAGCATCTCATGGATTTGCGACCACATGGTCTCGTAATTTTCGAAATACAGGGTGCAAAATGGCCCAAGGGCAACACGCCTATCCTTCTTGATATCCAAAAGCTCGGCCTTCTTACTCTTACGGATCTTGATATAGTCATCCAGATCTAGAATATCAGCGCGGGTAATATCCCTTTTCATCGGTGTCATATTCATAATCCGTCTTTCTTAAAATCCGTAAGATTTGGCTAGTAATTGAATGGGGTGATGGGCCGTTTTTTCTTTGGCGGCTTCCGCATCCTGTCTTTCAATACCTTGCAACAGATGTTCAGCCGCGAGAGGACATTCGGATGCAATATGCGATGCGCCGGATTTGAGTGCATTAGAGGCAGCAACCTTGCCGACTTTCAGCGCGGTTTCGAAGTTTTCCTCCATGATGCCCCACGAACCTCCATGCCCTGAACATCTTTCAACAATAGCGACGCGGGTTTTTGGTATAAGGCGGAGCATCTCAGCCCCTTTAGCGCCCATATTTTGCGCGCGGGCATGGCAGGCTAAATGCATCGAGATAGGTCCCTCTAACGGCTCTAGCCCCTCTGCAATGCCTTCTTTCTTGGAGATATCTACGATATATTCGCTAACGTCGAAGGTTTGGCCTGCGAGCTTTTTAACACTCTCGCTTTGTGGAACGATCAGGGGCCATTCGAATTTCAGCATTAGCGCGCAGGAAGAGACAAGAGCAATTACGTCATATCCTTTATCGATCCATTGCCCTAATTCTTGGGCGACAGATTTAGCATTTTCTGCAACCGCTTCGATGTCACCTTGCTCTAGCAGCGGCATACCGCAACATCCGGGATAGACCACTTCGGTTTCAACACCATTATGAGCGAGAACTTTTCTGGTTGCCTCGCCAGTATCAGGGTTATTGTAATTTCCAAAACAGGTGGCATAAAGCACTGCTTTTCGGCCAAAAGCGGGCGCGCCCTTGTTAATTGTAAGGGCATTCGCCGCTGCCAAATCTTCCAACGTTTTGGTATGATATTTAGGCAGAGCAGCGTCTTTGTGGATACCAAGGGTGGATTGCATAACGCCCCGGGTTGCCCCGTTATGCCGGTCACTGGCCCAGTTTGCAAGGGGGGCGATATGTTTGGCAAGTTTGCCATTCCGGTCTGTTTTGGAAAGCTGCCGGGGGATAAACTTATCTTCCCCTTTTGCCTTCTCAACGGCGCGGTATCGCAGCATCAAATGTGGGAAATCCAGGTTAAATTCATGGGGAGGGACATAAGGGCATTTGGTCAGGAAACACATATCGCAGAGGGTGCAGGCATCTACGACCGATTTGAAATCTTTGGATTCTACAGTATCCAATTCTTCTGATGGGGCTTCATCAACCAAATCAAAGAGGCGGGGGAACGAATCGCAGAGGTTAAAACAGCGCCGGCAACCGTGACAGATATCGAAAACCCGCCTCAGTTCCTCATCCAGCTTTTCCTCGTCATAAAAATCGGGGCTTTTCCAGTCAATGGGATGCCGTACAGGGGCATCCAGGCTGCCTTCACGCATGGGGGCCTCCTGCATCCTGTTAGATGAAGTTAGTTAAAAGTGATTAAGGGGGAGACACCATTGGCGTCTCCCCTGAGAGATGAATTAGTCCATCTCGTCCAAGGCTTTCTGGAACCGACCGGCATGACTTTTCTCGGCTTTTGCCAAGGTTTCAAACCAGTCAGCAATTTCATCAAACCCTTCTTCGCGGGCCGTTTTCGCCATACCCGGATACATATCCGTATATTCATGGGTTTCTCCGGCGATGGCCGCTTTCAAATTGTCGGAAGTTGTTCCAATGGGAAGACCTGTTGCGGGATCACCGGCTTCTTCTAAATACTCGAGGTGGCCATGGGCATGGCCTGTCTCGCCCTCAGCGGTGGAACGGAACACGGAAGAGACATCATTATACCCCTCTACATCTGCTTTTTGTGCGAAATACAGATAGCGGCGGTTCGCCTGTGACTCTCCGGCGAAAGCATCTTTCAAATTTTGTTCTGTACTGGTTCCTCTCAAGCTCATGAGATCCTCCTGTCGTTAGATGGGAATGTTTTATCATTAGATATATATAAAACATAATTATCTAATGCGAAGGATCTGTCAATAATTTAGAAATATTCTAAACTACTCAGTTTGGGAGAATAGGTGGGGTTTAGCTGCGGCTCAGGCGCACAATTACACCAACCTCGGAAATATTGTACCCTTCTGGAATGTCGGGAATATTTTCCACGCGAATTTGCCCATCAGGAATGTCTTCCAGGCGCTGTTCCTCATCATAAAAGAAATGATGATGCGGCAGGGTGTTTGTATCGAAATAGGATTTGCTGGCATCCACAACAACCTCACGAAGGAGGCCGGCATCGGTAAATTGGTGCAGATTGTTGTAAATGGTGGCGAGGGAGATTTTAACCCCCGCATCCAAAGCCTCGGTATGCAGGATTTCTGCCGTAATGTGCCTGTTTCCTTTTGCAAACAAAAGGTTGGCAAGTGCGAGGCGCTGACGCGTTGGACGCAAATCTGCGCCTCGAATAACAGTTTCGAGGTCTTTACTGGACAGGGTGCCCATTTCGTCAGAAGACTGGGTTTTCGCCATTACATACACTCACAGAAATATCAATCCCACCTTATATAGTAGTAAAGCTGGAATAATTCAAATCCGCAAGAGCAATATAAGGATTATTTCCCTGTCATAATCCGATCAACAAGCTGCTTCACTGTAGGAATGAAGCCGTTTGCGTAATAAGGATCTGTCGCGAAACGATAGGCTGCATGACCCGCAAACATCAGATTGTGTTCGATATCTGATGTGTGGATTGCATCCTGTAGGGTCTTCTGAATACAGAAGCTCCGCGGATCTGCTTTCCGGCCGGTTGTACCTTTGTCGCCTTCCGCCCAATTGGAGAAAGAGCATTGAGACAGGCAACCCATGCAGTCTACCTGATCTTTGCGAATTTCTGCCATTTTAGGCTTGTCGACAAAAATCAATGTGGAATCAGGGGTTTTCATAACCTGATCGAACCCTTCGGAAAGCCACCCTTCCGCCCGCTCTTTGTCGTGTGCGGTCAGGAACACCTCGCGTTTGCGGGCGCCCATACTGAAGGCAGTATCATGATCGCCAACTTCTTCTGTTGAAAACGCCACCTGACGTTCTGAGCGCTGTTTCAGCTCATCAAGGAAGTCGTTGTGAACGGCGGAAGAATAAAAGCCTGTTGGGCTGAATTTATTCAGATATACGTCGCCTTTTTTCAAAGTGAGAAGCTTTTGCTTCCAGGCTTCTGAAATCGGGCTCTCATGTGTGAGAAGCGGACGTGTTCCAAATTGGAACGCAATCGGGCCAACCTCTGGGTTGTCGATCCAGTCTTCCCACTCCTCTAGGTGCCAGACACCACCAGCCATGATAATCGGTGTGTTGTTAAGGCCAAGAGAGTTCATCAGCTTCCGAAGCTCAACGATGCGCGGATAAGGATCCTGCGGCACTAACGGATCTTCGGAGTTGCTGAGGCCGTTGTGGCCACCGGCAAGCCACGGGTCTTCGTAAACGACCCCACCCAGCCAGTCAGCGAATTTGTGATAAGCCCGCTTCCAAAGCGCGCGGAATGCGCGGGAGGAGGAAATAATCGGGTAATAGTGAACTTTATAATCGGCGGCGATTTGCGCCACGCGATATGGCATGCCCGCACCGCAAGTAATGCCGTGGATCAGGCCTTTTGCTCCTTCCAGCACACCATGCAGGATGCGTTCAGCACCGCCCATTTCCCAAAGGACATTCATGTGAATGCGACCTTCACCGCCGGAAATCTCGTGAGCGATCTGCGCCTGAGTTATGCCGCCTTTGATGCCATATGCAACCAGCTCATCATGGCGTTCACGGCGCGTGCGACCGTGATAAATTTGGGGAATGATATCTCCATTTTCGTCATAACTGTCAGCGTTTACACCGGAAAAAGTTGCAATACCGCCTGCGGCCGCCCAAGCGCCGGAGCTCTGACCGGAAGAAACTGCAATACCTTTACCGCCTTCAATGACGGGGAGAACTTCTCTCCCGGACATAACAATGGAGTTAAGTGACTTCACTATACAATCCCTAAACTTTAATTTATGCCCTGGTTAACACATAGAAGTCTTAACCATAGCATCAAGATCCCTTTTGAAACAGGGACGAGATTTCTCCCGTCCCCGCAAGATATTATTAGTCTTCTGATGCTTCCGCGTCGCCGCCTTCTTCAGCCTGAACGGCTTTGATGGACAGGCGAACTTTACCGCGGTTGTCAATTTCCAGAACTTTCACGCGAACTTCATCACCTTCATTGACGATGTCAGTGACTTTTGCAACGCGTTTTGGTGCCAGCTCAGAAATATGAACCAGACCGTCACGGTTACCAAAGAAGTTCACGAAAGCACCAAAGTCGACAACTTTAACAACTTTACCGTTGTAGATCTGACCAACTTCTGGATCGTCCACGATGGATTTAATCCAGTTGACGGCTGCATCTGCGCTTTCAGTGGAAGTTGCTGCAACTTTAACGGTGCCATCATCGTCGATGTCGATTTTCGCACCAGTCTGCTCGCAGATTTCGCGGATAACCTTACCACCAGTACCGATGATATCGCGGATTTTGTCTTTAGCAACACTCAGCTGTGTGATGCGCGGGGCACCATCACGAACGCCATCACGGGCAGCGTCGATCGCTTTCGCCATCTCGTCCAGAATGTGCAGACGACCTTCAGAAGCCTGTGCCAGTGCTTGACGCATGATCTCTTCGGTGATGCCGGAGATTTTGATATCCATCTGCAGAGATGTGATACCTGCATCTGTACCAGCCACTTTAAAGTCCATGTCACCCAGATGGTCTTCGTCACCCAGAATGTCGGAGAGAACTGCAAACTGACCATCTTCTTCCAGAATCAGGCCCATGGCGATACCGGCAACCGGACGTTTCAGAGGAACACCAGCATCCATCAGCGCGAGGGATGTACCACAAACGGTTGCCATTGAGGAGGAACCGTTGGATTCTGTTACCTCAGATACAACGCGAAGTGTGTATGGGAACTCTTCTTTCGTTGGCAGAAGCGGGTGAACCGCACGCCATGCCAGTTTACCGTGACCAACTTCGCGGCGACCTGTAAAGCCTACACGACCAGCTTCACCAACAGAATATGGTGGGAAGTTGTAGTGTAGCATGAAGTTTTCGCGATATTCGCCTTCCAAGGCATCAACGATCTGCTCGTCCTGGCCTGTGCCAAGCGTTGTCACAACGAGTGCCTGTGTTTCACCGCGAGTGAACAATGCAGATCCGTGGCTGCGTGGCAGGGAGCCAACTTCAGCAACAATTGGGCGCACTGTTTTGGTGTCGCGGCCATCGATACGAGTACCGGTCGCGATGATGTTGCCGCGAACGATTTTCTTCTCGATTTTCTTCAAGATGCCGGCAGCTGCTTCAACTTCGTCTTCTTCAAGACTTGCAATAGCAGCTTCTTTTGCAGCATTTACCTTCTCAACACGAGACTGCTTGACCTGCTCTTTGTAGGCATCAGCGAGGCCTGCTTCAGCAGCAGCTTTCACCTTGGCTTCCAAATCGGCATCAACTTCAGCTGGTTGATAATCCCAAGGCTCTTTTGCACATGCTTCAGCAAGATCAATAATACCATCAATAACGGCTTGATACTGCTCGTGACCAAACATTACAGCGCCGAGCATCTGCTCTTCGCTCAGCTCGCTGGCTTCAGATTCGATCATCAGCACCGCTTCGCCTGTACCGGCAATAACGAGGTCGAGATCAGTGTCTTCCATCTGTTCCAGTGTTGGGTTGAGGACGTATTCGCCGTCAATCAGTCCAACACGAGCCGCACCAACTGGGCCCAGGAATGGGATGCCAGAAATTGTAAGGGCCGCAGACGCACCGATCAGGGCAACAACATCAGGGTCGTTTTCCATGTCATGTGCGAGAACTGTACAGATGATTTGTGTTTCGTTTTTAAAGCCGCTGACGAATGACGGGCGCAGTGGCCGGTCGATCAAGCGGGAAACCAGTGTTTCTTTTTCCGATGGACGTCCTTCGCGTTTGAAGAAACCGCCAGGGATTTTACCGGCTGCGTATGCTTTTTCCTGATAGTTGACTGTGAGCGGGAAGAAATCCTGCCCAGGCTTTTCTGCTTTTGCAGCAACGGCTGTACACAGAACCTGTGTGCCGCCATAGGTAATCAGGACAGCGCCGTCAGCCTGACGAGCAATTTTCCCTGTTTCCATAATGAGTGGACGTCCACCCCACATCACTTCCTTGCGATGTACTTCAAACATTTTTCTTCCTTCCAAAGCGTTTTGGCCCTATGCCGCCGCGCATTTCTTACAGTGCCCTATGCACTGTTCAGATTTTCCATTTTTCCTAACTTCTTAACATTCTAGAGCGAACTCCAGAATCACCGAACGCCGGATGCCATGGGGTATGCCCCAAAGCGTCTCCGGCGTTGGATTTCTATGTCCCCAAAAGAGGGGCCAAACAGCGATGATTACTTACGGATACCAAGGCGCTTAATTGTGTCCAGGTAACGATCTTCGCTATTGCCACGCAGGTAGTCGAGCAGGCGACGACGCTTGCTAACCAGTGCGAGGAGACCACGACGGGAGTGCTTGTCCTTTTTGTGATCTTTAAAGTGTTCTGTAAGGCTGTTGATGCGGTGCGTCAGAATAGCAATCTGTACTTCAGGTGAACCAGTATCGCCTTCTTTAGTTGCAAACTCTTTGATCAGTTCCGCTTTTTTCTCAGCAGTAATCGACATCGGGTAAACTCCAATTTCTAAATATTAAAAACACGAACGGGAAAAGCTACACCACCTTCAACCTTGCAGATGGCGAGCGGGATATCCCCGTCCAGAGCGCAGATGGTTCCATCTGCCTGATTTGGAACTGCCACGTCATTGCCGTGCCTCACGCGGATTGCCTGAGTTTCCGATATGGCCACCGCCGGGATGTCGTCCAGCGCGGTCGTCAATGGAAGCAAGTCCTCAAATTCCGCCGGACACTGCCACAGCTCGGCCAGTTTATCCAGTGAAATCGCACTTTTTTCTAAAAAAGGACCGACCCTTAAGCGGCGCAATTGTGATAAGTGTGCCACGGTCCCAAGGGCCACCGCCAGATCACGGGCAAGCGCCCGAATATATGTCCCTTTTGAGCATCTGACGGTGAAGCGGGCATGGTCCTGATCGATGATTTCATCAAGCCGAAGATCATAGATGGTAACTGTCCGCTCCGGCATCACAACATCCTCACCGCTACGGGCCAGCTTATAGGCTCTCTCGCCGTTGATTTTAATGGCGGAATAGGCGGGTGGGATCTGAATAATATCGCCTGTAAAGCTAGGGATCATATTCAGAATATCTGATTCATTCGGGCGGTGATCACTTTCCTGTATGATCTGCCCTTCAATGTCGTCGGTATTGGTGGCGCCGCCAAAACGGGCCGTAAAGCCGTATTCCTTTTCCTCTGCCACGAGGTAGGGGACAGTCTTGGTTGCTTCCCCCAGGGCGATGGGGAGAACACCTGTCGCAAAGGGGTCGAGCGTGCCTGCGTGGCCCGCTTTCTGGGCATTTGTGATTCGGCGGACCGCCCCTACCACAGCGGCTGAGCTCATCCCCTCCGGCTTATCAATGTTGAGCCAGCCATGAACGGGGATACCCCGGCGCTTGCGTCCCATGGGGAGTTACTCCTCTTCGCCCTCGTTCACATCGTCTTTGTGAATGCTGCGGATCAGGGAATCGATATGGTCCCCGTAATCGAAGGAATCATCGCGCTTGAACGACAGGCGCGGTGTAAATTTCATGGATAGCTGACGTCCCATTTCGCTTTGGATAAATCCAGAAGAGCGGTTCAGGCCTTTAATAATGGTGTCTTCGTTAAGACCGCCAAGCGGAACCACATAGACGGTGGCATTCCGCATATCCGGGCTTGTTTGAACCTCAGTTACAGTGATGGAACTACCGGCGACATCTGGGTCGTGGATATTTCCTTCTGCGAGGACCTCAGCGATGATGTGACGGAGCTGCTCACCAACACGAAGCTGGCGTTTGCTAGCCGTCTTGCTTGAGCGTTTTTGGCTTGCCATGGCGTTGCCTCTATTCAAAAAAATATTCTAAACAGCGAAACGGGAGAGACCTTCGCCCCTCCCGCTTAAGCTCATCAATTTGCAGAATGTCGGGATTAAAGCTCGCGGGCGACTTCAATCACTTCGAAACATTCGATGAAATCACCAGCCTGGATATCGTGGTAATTTTCGAAGGCCATACCGCATTCCATACCGGATTTCACTTCCTTCACTTCGTCTTTGAAGCGTTTCAGTGTCGCAAGGGTTCCTTCATGGATCACAACATCATCACGCAGCAGGCGAACTTTCGCACCGCGTTTCACAATGCCTTCCGTGACCATACAACCACCAATTTTACCAACCTTGGTAATGTTGAATACTTCGCGGATTTCTGCGTAACCCAGGAAGTCTTCGCGCAATGTTGGCGCCAACATACCAGACAGCATCGCCTTGATGTCGTCGATCACGTTATAGATCACGGAGTAATACTGGATATCCACACCCTGGTTAGCGGCCTCATCTTTAGCCTGCTTATTCGCACGGGTGTTAAACGCAATCACCATGGCGTTGGACGCTGCCGCGAGAGAGATATCGGATTCTGTGATACCACCAACACCGGAGTAAAGAACATTTACCTTCACTTCGTCAGTTGCCAGTTTCTCCAAAGAACTCACAATCGCTTCGGAAGAGCCGTGAACGTCTGCCTTGATAACTACAGGCAGTTCATCCGCAGTACCTTCCTTAATGGCGCTGAACATTTGTTCGATGCTGCCACGGGCGGTTGCTGTAACTTTCTTCTCTTTCTCGACCTGAGCACGGTACTCTGCGATTTCTTTCGCCTTCGCTTCAGTGTCCGTAACGATAAACTCGTCACCAGCCTGAGGCGCACCCTGAATACCCAGGACCTCAACAGGTACGGATGGGCCAGCTTCTTCTACCTGATTACCGCGATAATCAAGAAGGGCGCGAACCTTACCATATGCAGTACCTGCAACGAAGTTGTCACCGACACGCAGTGTGCCGCGGTTCACCAGAATGGTTGCGACCATACCACGGCCGGTTTCCAGTTTGGATTCGACCACAGATCCTTGTGCGCTGCGATCCGGGTTGGCTTTCAGTTCAAGAACTTCAGACTGAAGCAGGATGGCTTCCTGCAACTTTTCAAGGCCGGTGCCTTTCAGCGCAGAAACCTCAACAGAGAGAACGTCACCGCCCATGTCTTCAACGAAAACTTCGTGCTGCAGTAGTTCAGTACGCACCTTGTTCGGGTCCGCACCTGGCTTGTCGCATTTGTTGATCGCGACAATCATTGGAACTTCTGCGGCTTTGGCGTGTTTAATCGCTTCGATAGTCTGAGGCATCACGCTATCGTCGGCAGCAACCACAAGGATCACGAGATCTGTTGCTTTTGCACCGCGCATACGCATTGCTGTAAAGGCTTCGTGGCCTGGTGTGTCGAGGAAGGTGATTGTATCGCCACTTTCCATATTCACCTGATAAGCACCGATGTGCTGAGTGATACCACCGGCCTCGCCAGCCGCAACGTCAGTTTTACGGAGGGCATCGAGCAAGGATGTCTTACCGTGGTCAACGTGACCCATAACCGCCACAACAGGGGCACGTGGGATCAGGCTGTCTTTTGGATCATCATCTTCACCACCCAGACCAATCTCAACGTCAGAAGCCGCAACACGCTTCGGAGTATGGCCAAGTTCAGCCACAACAATTTCAGCGGTATCCGCGTCGATTGTCTGCGGTGCAGTAGCCATAATACCAAGTTTCATCAGCTCTTTGATCACATCAACGGAGCGTTCTGACATACGGTTAGCCAGTTCCTGAACGGAAATCACCTCAGGGATGGTCACCTCGCGGTAAACCTTCTGCGGCGCGTCTTCCATCTGGGACTGCTGCTTTTTCTTCGCCGCACGTTTCATGGATGCAAGAGAACGTTGCTTTGGTCCCCGATCGTCGAGTGCCTCGCCAATAGTTAAGCGGCCAGAGCGACGACGCTGATCACCACCGCGACCACGTGTGTTGGTTGGACGCTGTTCTTCTTGACCTGGACGTGCTTTCTTCTTGCCGCGCGCTGGACCGGCGGAGCGGGTGTCTTCTTCTTCGCGGGTAGCAGGTTTCGGCGTGGATGGGCGCCCTTGACCCTGACCTGGTGCAGAACGCTGTGGCTGAGCTTTCTGCTGCGGAGCTGCCGCTTTTTGCTTCTCGCGATGCACAGCAGCCTGCGCCTCTTTTGCATCTTCTGCTTCTTTTAGCAGACGAGCAGCCTCTTCTTCTTCGGCGCGGCGACGCTCTTCAGGGGAGCGTCGCTTCTTGCTACGCTCCTCAACGCTTTTCTCTTTCGCTTCCTGCTTGGCGCGCTCTGCTTCTTCAGCGGCACGAAGCTTCTCTTCTTCAGCGCGCTTCGCTGCTTCTTCAGCATCTCTTTCTTGCTGCTGCTGGGCATGCTGCAGCGCGGCCATACGTTTGGCTTTTTCGTTATCCGTCAGCAGGCGAGGATCCGTACCGGATTTCTTCTGCTGACCACCGCCTTTGCCTTTACCACCGCCAACGCTGAGCGTTTTCTTTGGGCTACCTGCGGATGGGGCAGGAGAGGCTGGAGCAACAGAAGGTTTCTTGGGTGTCGCTGGAGCACCGCGCTTTTTACGTACTTCCACCTGAACGGTCTTGGAACGACCGTGGCTGATATTTTGGCGTACCTGTCCGCTGTCACCGGGAGCTTTTTTCATCTCCAACGGTTTGTTCAGACTTAGGGATTTGCGCCCGCCCTTGTCGTTTGTTTCAGTCATCGCTACTCCGACCCGGTTCTTTCACTTCAGCATCTTGGCATCTGAAACCTGATAGTTTAGACGCCTCGATCAAAAACTTTTCAATATATCCCTGCCGTGGCAGAGCGGCATGGATCACATTCTCTAGACCCAATGCCTGGCTTAATTCTTGGCTGTCAAAAAGCTCAACAACAGGTAATTTCCCTGCAAGCGCCTTTAATTTTTTTCGTCCATCGGGCGCCCCGTCACGGGCAGCCAGCAGCAGACCAGCCTTATTTTTTCTCAAAGACGCTTCAACCTTGGCAAAGCCAGATACGGCGTCTCCCCTTTTTCGGGCAAGCCCGAGAAGGTTCATACAGCGTGTCATGAGGCCCATCTCGATCCGATTATCCAGATCATCAGGAACAGACACTTTTTGACGGGCAGCCCTAGAAAACAGGCCTTTTTTACAGGCCAGCTCCAGATTTTCCCTTTGACTGCTAAGCCAGATACCCCGGCCGGGCAGTTTTTCTTGGAGATCGGGAACCAGAACGCCATCAGGTGCTACTACAAATCTGATCAGGTCCTGTTTTTTCAAGACCTGCCCAGTGGCTATACACCTACGTTCCGGTTCACTCAACCCTTGATCTTGGCTCATGCCTTATCCGTTAGGCGCCTTCTTCCTCGTCAGAGGACTGTTCATCCGCTGCAGAAGCGTCTTCTTCGCCTTCAAACCAGTGGGCACGCGCCGCCATGACAACTTCATTGGCAACATCTGCATCCAGGTCAAAATTACGAAGAATACCATCTTCTGCATTTGTCAGCTCATCACCGGAAAGGTCTGCAAGGTCGTCAAGTTCCTTAACGCCTGCCTCACCCAATGCAACCAGCATTGGCGGTGTCAGAACTTCGATAGAGGCGACTTCATCGGTCACACCAAGCTCATTCCGTTTGGCTTCCATCTCACCATAGTAAGTGGTGATATAGTCCTGTGCACGGCGGATGATTTCCTCTGCGAGGTCCTCATCAAACCCTTCAATGGCAGAAACTTCGCTGATATCAACGTAAGTCAGCTCTTCCACGGAAGTGAAGCCTTCGGATGCCAGAAGCTGGGCGATTGTCTCATCCACATCCAGGCACTCCATAAATTCTTTGGTCCGCTCTGTAAATTCAGCCTGACGGCGGCTGGATTCTTCTTCCTCTGTCAGGATGTCGATATCCCAACCGGAAAGCTGAGTGGCAAGACGCACATTCTGACCACGGCGACCAATGGCAAGAGACAGTTGGTCATCCGGAACGACAACTTCGATCCGGCCAGCTTCTTCATCCAGAACAACTTTCGCCACTTCAGCTGGGGCGAGAGCGTTCACAATGAAGCTTGCCTGATCTGGGGACCACTGGATGATGTCGATTTTCTCACCCTGGAGTTCGTTGACGACGGCCTGCACACGAGAGCCTCGCATACCAACACAAGCACCTACTGGATCAATGCTGGAATCTTGTGAGGTCACAGCGATTTTCGCGCGGCTTCCTGGATCACGAGCGACAGCTTTGATGTCAATAGTGCCTTCGAAGATTTCCGGAACTTCCTGCTCAAACAGTTTCGCCATGAATTGTGGGTGGCTGCGGGAGAGGAAAATCTGTGGGCCACGCTGTTCGCGGCGAACATCAAAGATGTAGGCGCGGACGCGATCGCCCTGACGGAATGTTTCGCGGGCAAGCAACTCATCGCGACGAATAACCGCGTCTGCTTTCCCAAGATCTACGGTCACATTGCCATATTCGACACGTTTGACGATGCCGTTGATAATGCTTCCGATGCGATCTTTATATTCTTGATACTGACGCTCACGCTCAGCTTCACGGACTTTTTGAACAATCACCTGTTTCGCAGTCTGAGCCGCGATGCGCCCCAGATCCAACGGCGGCAATTGATCCAAAAGCACATCACCGACCTCGGCGTCTGGCTTTTCGTAACGTGCTTCCGTCACGGTCAGCTGAGTGACTTCATTCTCAACTTCTTCCACAACTTCACGGGCTCGCATCAGTGAGATCTCACCTGTACCCCGGTGGATTTTTGCGCGGATATCATTCTCATGACCATATTTGGCACGAGCCGCTTTCTGGATTGCCTCTTCCATGGCTTCCAGAACGATATCGCGGTCAATCAGTTTTTCCCTGGCAACAGCATCTGCAATCTGCAGAAGTTCCAGTCGGTTTAAGCTAGCGGCCGATTCCATATCTCTTCTTCCGTCTACTTAATGACAATCAGGATCTGCTCCCGCCTTGTGTGGCGGCGATCAGGTCATCGGTTAGTACAAGTTTCGCTTTTCGCAAATCCGCGAAAGGCAGCTCCCATTTCTTGTCAGCGTTTTCCTGCAGCAGGATCATTCCCTCATTAATTCCGAGGATAATGCCGCGGTATCGGCGCTGCCCATCTACCGCTTCTTGCAATTCAACTTTGGCTTCAAACCCGGACCAACGCTCAAAATCTTTTTCGCGGGTCAGCGGGCGATCAATACCTGGTGATGACACTTCCAAATCGTAGGCTTCGCTGATCGGGTCTTCAACATCCAGCAGGACGGAAACCGCACGGCTTACCTCTTCGCAACCTTCGATGGTCATTGTGCCATCTTCTTTTTCCGCCATGATCTGCAGGATCTGGTGTTCGCCGCCAGTAAAGGTGACGCGGACCAGTTCATAGCCCATGCTTTCAAGCGTTGGCGCAATCATGTCGGCAATTTTCTGGGTCGGATCCAATGGTGCCTCTCTAAACACAGCAAATGCTTTGCAAATGCCCCACAAACAAAAACAGCGGACCAGAGGCCCACTGTCCTAACAGCTTAACCCCAAAGCTAAGCAAACAGTAACTTTTGTTTACATAATAGACGAAGAGACGATAAAGCCAAGCTTTTTCTGAAAATTCCCTGATTTTCAGGCGCCTCGCGCTACGCGTCGGAACCGGTAATAAACCGACTTTCGACCTTCGCGTTCTGCTTTGGATTCGTATCTGGTTTTTGGCCAGTCGTCACCACGAATGAGCCAGTCATTCGGTTTTTCGACTTCCCAGACGAATTTATCAGAGCGTAAGAAGTGATGCAGGATCCACGCACCATAATCGGCGTGATCTGTTCCAACCCGCAAAATTGCATCATCCTTTAAAAGGCGCGCCAGTGCTTCTACATTGGCATCAGTAACGAATCGCCGTTTATGGTGGGATGTTTTTGGCCATGGATCCGCAAATAAAAGAAAGCCTTTGTCCAAAGATGCATCGGGCAGTTTGTCCATAAGGCGTTCAGCGGCTTCGTTATGGACACGGACATTTTCGATATCCGTATCCATAATTTTGGCAAGTAGCATAGCAACGCCATTGATAAATGGCTCACATCCAATGATACCGGCTTCTGGGTGATGTTCAGCCTGCCAAGCCAAATGCTCACCACCGCCAAAACCTATTTCCAGCCAGTATTGATCAACTTTATGATCAAAAAGAGCGGGAAGATCAATTTTATCCGCATCCAATGGAACTGTCAGGAGAGGGAGTAATTTATCCACTGCCTTTTGCTGGGTTTTGCGTAAAGGTTTCCCCTTGCGCCGCCCAAACAGGATGCGTTTCCGTTGTTCTTCCACTTCCATACTCTTCTTATCCGTAACTTAGAATGCAGCTTTCAGCTGATCTACCAGATCGAGGCGTTCCCAAGAGAAGCCACCATCATCGGTTGGCGCGCGGCCAAAATGACCATAGGCAGCGGTGCGCGTGTAGATCGGTTTGTTCAAGCTCAGATGTTCCCGAATACCGCGAGGGCTAAGATCCATCAACTGCATTAGCACATCTGACAGTTTTGCCTCATCTACCTGACCTGTGCCATAAAGGTCAACATAAAGAGAAAGCGGTTTGGAAACGCCGATCGCATAGGAAACCTGAATGCAGCATTTTTCTGCAAGGCCAGCACCAACGACATTCTTTGCCAGATAACGGGAAGCATATGCCGCAGAGCGATCAACTTTGGTTGGATCTTTACCGGAAAAGGCACCGCCGCCGTGAGGGGCTGCGCCCCCGTATGTGTCCACGATGATCTTACGGCCAGTAAGACCTGCATCGCCATCAGGGCCACCAATGACAAAATTGCCGGTTGGGTTCACATAAAATTCTTCTTCTGGGCACATCCAGCCTTCAGGTAATGTGCTTTCCACATATTTGCGGACGGTTTCACGGATCTCTTCCTGTGAAGCACCTTCAATATGCTGGGTAGACACGACTACCGAAGTTGCACGCACCGGTTTGCCATTTTCATAGGCCAGTGTGACCTGACTTTTAGAATCAGGGCCAAAAACTGTTTCGGCACCTGAGTGGCGCGCCTCGGCCATTGAACGCAGAATCTTATGAGAGAAGAAAATTGGAGCGGGCATCAAAACGTCAGTTTCGTTAGTGGCATAGCCAAACATAATGCCTTGGTCGCCAGCACCTTCGTCTTTGTTGCCTGAAGCGTCTACGCCTTGTGCAATGTCGGCGGACTGCTCATGCAGGAAAATATCAACAGCCGCATTTTCCCAATGGAAGCCTTCCTGTTCATATCCAATATCTTTAACAGCCTGACGAGTTGCCTCTTCAATGACTTCTTTCGTTATAGAGGCGGGACCTCGGACTTCACCGGCGAGAACGATGCGGTTGGTTGTTGTGAGTGTTTCACAGGCCACACGAGAATAGGGATCTGCTTCCAGATACATATCAACAATGGTGTCGGAAATACGGTCGCAGACTTTGTCTGGGTGGCCTTCAGATACGGATTCGCTGGTGAAAAGGTAGTTGGATACTGGCACGATGGGCCTCATCTTTCATATCAGGGATTGCTGCTAACTCGCAAAAGTTACGCAAATTGATTAAAACGAACCCGCAATTTAATGTTTAAACAGGTCAGGTCAAGCAAGGATTAGGAATTTTCAATATCCAAGTCAATTCCACCTAGAGACTTGATCAGATCAAAGACCCGCTTCCGAAGCTCGGTATCATCTATTTTATAATAGGCGCGCACCAGTTCCAGTGTTTCGCGTTTCGAAAGACTGTCATGTTCAAAACCGGCGGATTCATCGTATAGGCCACCATGTGCATCTGTGGCGTCCTCACTCATACCTTCAAAGAAAAAGGAAGGGGGTACATTTAAAATCTGGCTAATTTGATACAGGCGACTGGCCCCAACCCGATTGGCGCCTTTTTCATATTTTTGAACTTGCTGAAAGGTAAGGCCCAGCTCCCGCCCCAGTTTTTCTTGGCTGATACCACTTACTGTTCGCTGATGCTTTATGCGGCTGCCCACATAGACGTCCACAGGGTGATAAGACATTTGAAAAGGTCCTTTTGATCAAGTTCGTGCGAATACATGATATATCGAAAATGCTAATGTAGACCACCGAAAGACTAAGATGAAAGGAAAATTATTTCAGTCTATGGTTGCGATCATTAGGGGTATGCCATATAGCGACCAAGCTTGCCAAGCTTAGAATAACAAACAGTAGGCTAAGGGGGATGATTTCGCCAAACCGCGCGTAAATTGGTCGGTTTTGTAGTGGGGCTGGTATCGCCCCGTCAATAATACCAGCTTCACGAGGCGAATTTTTAGCCAGAACGCGACCATACCCATCGATCAGTGCGGAAACCCCTTTGTTGGCGCTTCGGATCATCGCAACCCCTTGTTCGATGGCGCGGGTGCGGCTGATCACAAAATGCTGGTAGGGGCCGGATGTATGACCAAACCAGGCGTCGTTGGTAACGTTCAGGATCCAGTCAAACTTCTGCGCTGCTGACACTTCCCAAGGGAAGGCAACCTCGTAACAAATGAGGGTTCTGGCGGGTGGTAAGTCATCATAAGTGGTGACTTTGTACATATCTGCTTCAGGGAAGGAGAAGTCGGACATGTTATCAAGTGCTGGGATAAGAGAGGCGATGCCAGAGGCTTTGAAAAACTCTCGAATCGGCAGATACTCTCCATAAGGCAGCAGGTGCCGTTTGTCATAGATCCCTTTGATGCTGCCATCGTTTGAGAGGGCCTGAACACTGTTCCAATATTTTTTAACCTCTGGATCGCGCCGGGCGGCACCGGTGATCACTGACTTCCCTTCTGGCAGGCGTGGTACGATATAGTCCTGCAGGCGAAGATCTGTGGTTAGGAAAAAAGGAAGGGCTGTCTCAGGCCAGATCCAATGCCGATTTTCAAACCCATCCTCACGGCTGAGGGTCATGAGTGTCTTCACATGCTGAAAACGGGTTTGTCCGCGCCATTTATTTTGCTGATCATTATTTGGCTGAACAATCCGAATATCTGTTCCGTCGATTGAAGGAAGCGGATCAGCTTGTAAACGAAGATATCCGCCGACCACCAGCATGATAAGAAGGGCGCAATCAATTAGAATAACGCTTCGTTTATACCGAGCGGTTATCCCTTTCTCTGCTAAGATAGCTGGTAAGGAGCTGATTAGAACGGTTAGGAGAGTAAGCCCGTAAATCCCGATAAAGGCTGACCATTGTAGAAGGGCCAGATGGTCTCCCCAGGCGTAGCCCACTAGATTCCACGGGAAACCGGTAAAAAGAAGCCCGCGGATATATTCTGTGAGTGTCCAGATGCCAGCAAAAAACAGAATACGCGCGAGGCCGGTTGTTTTGGATAAGTAGACAACCAGCGTGGTAATCCCGGTAAAAATTGCGAGACACGCAGGTAGAAGCAGTGTTGGGACCGGGATTAACGCGGCATGGGCGTTGGCATCAATGGTAAAGGCGACCCCAATCCAATATAGTCCCGCTACAAACTGACCAAAGCCAAAAAACCAGCCAATTAAGAATGCCTGCTTTTTATTTGCCGCCTGTTCAAGCAGGATCAACAAACCGGAAAAACAGACAGGCAGCAAAAACACCAAATGGACCGGTGCAAATGTAGCTGCGAGAAGTAATCCAATCAGGAAAGAAAGACCTGCGACTTGCCAATAAGACCGACGATCAAGCCAGCTTGTGACAGCGGTCATTCTTCTTCTTCCAGAAGCTCAACTGATCTGATGACCCGAACCCGCTTCACTTTACGAGGGTCTGCATCAATAATTTCGAAGTCGAGACCCGCATTGTGGGGGATAATTTCGCCGCGCACAGGAATATGGCCCGCGATCTGAAATACCAGTCCGCCGACAGTATCCACTTCCTCATCTTCTTCTTCCGGAAGGAGATCGAGCTCTAACAGTTGCTCCAATTCTTCAATCGGGGCGCGGGCATCTGCTTCAATTGTGCCATTTGCGGCAACGGCAATCAGCGGCCCCTCTTGTTCGTCATGCTCATCCTCAATGTCACCAACGATTTCCTCAACGAGATCCTCAATCGTGACAAGCCCGTCAATGCCGCCATACTCATCGACAACACAGGCCATATGAATGTGGGTGGCTCTCATTTTCAGAAGGAGGTCCTGAACTGACATTGAGGGTGGAACAAATAGCATTTCTCTTTTGAAATTCTGCCATTTGTAATCTGTTTCGGTGTTCCAGAAATTGATCAGATCCTTGATGTGGAACATGCCAATGACGTTGTCGAGATTGTCTTTGTAGACCGGAAGGCGGGAATGGCTTGTCTCGGTAAAGCGCTCCACGACCTGTTCTAGCTCCAGACTGTCATCGATGGCTTCGATATCGGCGCGAGGGATCATGACATCCCGAATGCTCAAATCACCAATGCTGAGGATGTTGGTCAGCATGGCACGTTCTTGCGCATTAATCTCCTGTTCCGGATTATCATGCTCTTCGATCAATTCAGAAAGAGCGGTGCGGACGCTGCTGTCAGATGAAGTGCTGACGCCCAATACGGAAAGGAGTTTTTTCAGAAGACCACCGCCCTCAGGCGATGAAGGAGTTTCTAAAGTTTCGTTTTCGGCCAAGCCGGATCTGTCATCGTTCATTTTGGTTGTTTTAAATCTCGCCTCAACTATTCGTCTGCAAGATATGGGTTGTTTATACCCAGTTTTGCAAGGATTTCGATCTCAAGTGTTTCCATTTTTATCGCATCATCGTCATCAATGTGATCATAACCCATCAAATGCAGGATACCATGAGTCAATAGATGACAGAAATGGTCCTCAAAAGACTTGCCTTGGGCTTCGGCTTCTTTGATCACGGTTTCCTTGGCGATGGCAATATCTCCAAGAAGAAGGGGCTCCCCCCATCTGGCAGCATCTTCAAGTCCCTCGGCATCAAAAGGTGTGTCTGGGAATGAAAGAACATTTGTTGCTTTATCGCGGCCACGAAAATCGCGGTTCAATTCCTGAATATGAGTATTGTCCGTAAACAGAAGACTAACTTCCAATTCACTATTGTCTGGAACCGTGAATTCGCCAATTTTGGCAAACGCGCGCCGCAAAGTGGCGATGAAAACCTGCTCTGCTTTTTTTTCAAGCTCGCTTTCGCCCAAGGGCCAGCCGCTGGTATCAAATGATTGAACCAGATGACACGGCAGCGGTAGTTCTGCCAAAGAAAGGTCTTTAACTGCCATACTCATATACCGGGGCGGTGAGCATCAAGTGTGCTCACTCGCCTTTCCTTTTGTCCGCTTTGAGGCGGAATTTTGATCCAGATTGAGTTTCTTTTCCCGTTCATGTTCGCCATATGCTTTCACGATACGGGTCACCAATGGATGGCGAACCACATCACTTTCGCCAAATTCGATGATATCAACGCCTTTTACGCCGCGAAGAATTTTGACGGCTTCCTTTAGGCCAGACGGAACCCCCAGTGGCAGGTCGATTTGTGACAGGTCACCGGTGACAGCCATGCTGGAATTTTCTCCCATGCGGGTCAGCAGCATTTTCATCTGAACAGGTGTGGTGTTTTGGGCCTCATCAAGAATAATGGCGGCATTGGCGAGTGTCCGGCCACGCATAAAGGCGAGTGCCGCAACTTCAATTTCCCCATTCTCCAAGCGTTTGACTACTTCTTCAGCCGGAAGCATGTCGTAAAGTGCATCATAAAGTGGACGAAGATACGGGTCGATTTTATCGCGCATATCACCCGGCAGAAAACCAAGCTTTTCACCGGCTTCAACGGCGGGGCGGGCAAGGATCAGACGATCTACCTGGCCGTTGATCAACGCCTGAACGGCGTTGGCAACAGCAAGATAGGTTTTACCTGTACCGGCCGGGCCCAGCCCAAACACCAATTCATTGGTGCGAAGCGCGTTTACGTAAACCTTCTGGTTTGAGGAGCGCGGCGTAATACGGCGGCGCTTGGTGACGATCATGTCCTCAACCCGCGCGACAGACGCATTCGGATTTTCATCCGCGGTTAAATCTTCAGCCATGCGAATGGCCGCATCAACCTCACCCTCTGTCACATCAAACCCTTTTTGCAGGCGTTTATATAGGTCCTGCATGACATGTGCCGCTGCCTTTCGGGCATGTTTCGGCCCCTCAATTGCCATTTTATTTCCCCGGGGGGTAACCGACACATCAAGACCTTGTTCAATACGGGCGAGATGTCGGTCATGTTCGCCCACAAGCTGGGCTAGCAGGTGGTTGTCTTCAAACTCAACAACCTTGGTAGAGCTCTTCTGTTTATTTAGAGCTTTTGTGTGGTCTTTTGAGGGGTTGGACACTTTCTCTCCTGATGTCAGGCAGCGTCCTGCACGCTACCGGGTTTGAGTTTACCGCGCAGGGAATTGGCGTTCCCTTCCTCAACGATTACCTCGGCAACACGGCCGATACGATGTGTTGGGGACTGAACATAAACGGACTGCATATAAGGGCTGCGGCCGATAAGCTGTCCTTCCCGTTTTCCTTCTCGCTCCAGAAGAACCGGGACTGTTTTTCCTTCGAATGATTTGTTGAAGGAAAGTTGTTGCTCATTAAGCAAAGCTTGTAAGCGTTGTAGACGTTCGGATTTTATATCTTCAGCAATCATCTGATCGTTCAGCGCAGCAGCCGGAGTTCCGGGGCGCGGGCTATATTTAAAGCTATAGGCCTGCGCATATTCAACATCGCGGATAAGCTGCATTGTATCTTCAAATTCAGCGTCTGTCTCCCCGGGGAAGCCAACAATAAAGTCACCAGAGAGGGCGAGGTCCGGACGGTAGCTTCTCAATTTTTCGATAATGCGGCGATATTCATCTGCTGTATGCCGACGGTTCATGGCATCCAGAATGCGATCGGAACCTGCCTGTACCGGCAAATGTAGATAGGGCATCAAAATGTCCACATCACGATGTGCCTGACAAAGGTCTTCTGTCATTTCAAGCGGATGAGACGTCGTGTAGCGGAGGCGCAATAGACCGTCGAGTTCAGATAGGCGATAAATGAGCTCTGCCAGAGTGCGGCTCTCCCCATCTGCATCGAGGCCGTGATAGGCGTTTACGTTCTGACCCAATAGAGTGATCTCACGCGTGCCGCCTTCGATCATACGCTTGGCTTCATCCACCAACTCATCAACCGTTCGAGAAAACTCTGCCCCGCGGGTGTAGGGCACGACACAGAAGGCGCAGAATTTGTCGCAGCCTTCCTGAACGGTCAAAAACGCGCTCAGGCTTTTGTCGATTGCTTCTTTGGGAAGGTGATCAAATTTGGCATCAACAGGGAAATCCGTATCCAGAACACCGCCTGCCTGACGGGTTGCTTCTGCCAGCATCTGGGGCAGTTTGTGATAGGATTGCGGGCCAAATACCATATCCACATATGGCGCACGCTTCATGATCTCTGCGCCTTCGGCTTGCGCGACGCAACCGGCGACCGCAATCACCATTTCCCCGTCACCTTTTTCTTCCTTGGTTTTGCGCATATTACGCAGGCGTCCAAGCTCGGAAAAAGTCTTTTCAGAGGCTTTTTCACGAATGTGACAGGTGTTCAGGATTGCCATATCCGCGTTGTTGGGATCGTTGGTTACTTCGTAACCCAGCGGAGAGAGAATGTCGGCCATACGGGCAGAATCGTAAACGTTCATCTGGCAACCGTATGTAGATATATAAAGCTGTTTGGTCACTCGTCCTCACAGACCATTAAACTTGCGGGTTTGCACTTTGCAAATCCCTTGGAAATTCTTCAAGCCGCGCTTCATATCAGAATTCTGTATAAGAATGAAGCCTCTCATGAAAAAAGTCAAAGGAACCCTTGTTCTCATACATTATTGAGGTTCTGGTCTCGCGGTTAGGGCGCGGGACAGTCCCTCAGCAATTTTCCGCTGACAATCGGCTGCCATGGTCTTACGGGAATCATATTGGTCGATTGTGACGGGTGGATGAAAGCGAAGTTCCGCTGTGACGCGACCTGATTTCATAAAATTCCACACATGGCCAATGAGTTCTTCATCCCCTACCCAAGCCACAGTTTTCATCAAACTTCGGCTCATCAATAGATTGTCCATTTGGCTATAGGCCAAGGTGACAGGCTGGACCGTAAGTGGTTTCTCGCCTTTATAGCCCTCTGCCAACGCAAAATAGGCGCTTTTGAAATCCTGAAGAACCAAGCCGTTGGAAGAGGTGCCTTCTGGAAACAGAAAAATATTATCGCCAGCTTCCAGATGTTCCTGCATACCGTCTTTGTGGTTGCGAACGGAAGGACGGGTGCGGGCGATGAAAATGGTTTGCTGTAGTTTGGCAAGCCAGCCAATAAGTGGGTAACCCTCCACTTCCTGTTTTGCAACGAAGCTGCCTTTCAGCGCTTTACCCACAACCGGGATATCCATCCAGGAGATATGATTAATCACAAAAAGGGTTGGATGCACACTACTCGGGGTGCCATGCATCTCTACCTTGACGCGGAACAGTCGACAAAGCCCCGCATGAAACAGGCGGGGAAGCTTGTATCGGTTATCTGGCAGAAATCCCAGCACGAAGAGTTGTGGCAGGATCAAAACACCTGCCCACAGAAAAATGAGAAGGATGATGAAACTGGAACGAAGGGCAGTCATTTACTACTAGTTTCCATGAGGAAAATCAGACGTCTTTATGTTTTAAGGACGTCTGGTTGATATTTACAACGGCTTCAGTGGAGCCATCCGGAATATCTTTCTCCCGACCTTTGATCGGGCGACCATACAGTTCAAGACGGTGGTCAATCAGCTCAAAGCCAAGCTTTTCAGCAATGACACGTTGCAATTCTTCAATATCAGCATTGGTAAATTCAATTACCTGGCCTGTTTCAACATTGATCAGGTGGTCGTGATGCTCGTCGGAGACTTCCTCGTAACGGGCGCGTCCATCACCAAAGTCATGACGTTCAAGAATGCCATTTTCTTCGAACATCCGAACAGTTCGATAAACAGTGGAAATGCTAATTGTGTCGTCCAGATCTGCGGCGCGTTTATACACCAGTTCTACATCTGGGTGATCTTTTGAATCTGACAGTACCTGCGCAATAACACGCCGTTGGCCTGTCATACGAAGACCTTTTTCAATGCAAAGCTGTTCCAGTCTGGATGACATATACGCCTCTTCCCAATAACGATCGTTAAAGTTTGGGGCTAGTTTACCCAATTCTGTATCAGGCGGCTAGCCCATTAACCCTAATTGGAGGCAGTCTTTTTACGTTTCGTGCCAAGACCGATCTTTTTCGCCAGATTTCTGCGCTGGCTGGCATAGTTCGGGGCGACCATTGGGTAGTCTGATGGTAGGCCCCAACGTTGACGATATTCTTCCGGCGTCATGTTATAGGCAGTTTTCAAATGCCGTTTCAGCATTTTCAATTTCTTACCGTCTTCAAGGCAGATGATATAATCAGGCTGGACAGATTTGCGGATTGAAATTGCAGGTTGTGGGCGATCAGTGACAGCTTCTGCAGTTCCGACATTTGCCAAAGTCGCATAGACCTCACGGATTAGACTGGAAATTTCCGAAGTCTCCATCGTGTTCCGAGAGAGGTGAGATGTTACGATATCTGTGGTCAATGCCAACAGTTCCATTTTCTCGATTTTTTCAGACACGTTACTCCAGTCCTCCGTAAATATTTTCGCGACTTATAATGTATGCACCTAATATGTGCAATATTTCTGTAAGAAAAAGGTCTAAATGTGAAAAGCTAGAAAATTCTTCTCGTTTGAATATTTGCTCAGAACTTGGGATAATAGACGAATAACTTAATTTCACATTTTTCAATGTATATTTATTATGTTTCGTGCAAGTAATGTTTTGAAGTCACCTGACTTCCAGATTTAATTTCTTTTCCATGACAAGCGCGTCAATCTTCCGACTTCCTACTTGATAGTATTTTTTTCGGACACCTACCTTAGAAAAACTGTTGCGTTCATAGAGATTACGGGCAGACATGTTTTCCTCGGATACTTCCAAAAACAGTCTTTGAACCCCTTTAGTTTTCAAATAGGCAAGCCCTTCGTTTAGGAGTAGGTGACCTAGGCCGCGTTTCTGATGATCTTTCGAAATACCAATAGTGATAATCTCTGCTTCGTCACCCATGATTTGGTAAAGAGAGAAGCCAACAGGATTTTCAAATTCTGAAATAACGTAGGCTTTCATTCCGTCAAGGGCGAGAAGGCGTTCAAATTCAAGAACGGACCAGGTCGTTTCAAAGGATTGCGTGTGCAACTGAGCCAGTACAGGCGCTATCTCGGGACCGTTAAAGCGCGAAAAACTAAGTTCACTCATGAAGGGCTCTTTAAGGTGGCTGGATCGATTCCACCCGGTAGTTTTGCATCGGGCGCGCGCAAGTAGACGGGTGCTGGCGGCGGGACCGCTCCCTCTGGTAACCCACGAGCGAGTGCTATTTTAGAAATAACTCGGGCATCCGGATTATGTTCTGCATCCGAAATAAAAATATCGACTTTTTCAAACTGACCCGCTTTTTCGAGCAGGTGACAGCCATTTCCAATTCCAATGTAGGCGTGTGCCCCCAGATCAGCTCCGACATCTGCGATCGGACGGGCTTTGGCTTCTGTTACTGGGGTTGGTAGAGAAGCGCCTTCTTCATACCTAAAAATCTGGAAGTAGACTTCTTTGCGGCGGGCGTCAGCCGCGACTAAGATATCTTTTCCTCTCGCCGTGTCGGGCGAGAGAGAGGCGGTAAGTGCTTCTAGGGTTGTGATGCCGATGCAGGGTTTTCCAGCCGCGAGTGCGATGCCACGTGCAGCGGCAAGGCCGATCCTAAGACCTGTAAAAGTACCTGGCCCTACGGAGACGGCCAACATGTCCAGATCTTCAAAAGAGAGTTTTGCTTCGGACATCAGGGATTTAATGAGCGGCAGTAGGGTTTCAGCGTGTCCCCGATTACGCGCTTCAAAATGAGAGGCGAGAATGTCATCTGAAGCCGTAATGGCAACAGAGCATGCCTCTAGCGCGGTATCCATCGCGAGTATCCTGATTGCCTTCTGTGTCATGTCCTTGTAGGCTCCGTGTCAAAAGAGGCATTGCCATAGCATAAAGTAAGTATCTTGTCCGGCTATATAACCATTGTGCTGGCAGATCAAATATTCTGGGGAAATTGGGCTGAAATATGAAGCTGGTCGAAATCACCGAAGCTGAATTTGATGTAGAGCTGGAGATTAGATACGCCAGCCACAATAATTTCACTGGAAGTCCAATTTACAGCCGTGCAGCCTGCTTCCTGAACGAAGAGGCGACAGAGAAACTGGAAAAGGCCATTCATTTGGCAGGACAACTCGGATATCGCTTCAAATTATTTGACGGCTTTCGCCCGACAGAAGCGGTTCAGGCTTTATGGGATCATACACCCAACCCTGATTATCTGGCGCCGCCGACAAGTGGTTCACCTCACGCGCGCGGGGCGGCCATTGATCTGACATTATTGGATGCTAGCGGTAATGAATTGGAAATGGGGACAGATTTCGATGCGATGACACCTCTGTCCCATCACGCAGTTACAGATATTCCCGTTGAGGCGCAAAAGAACCGTGTCCTTCTGTTAGGGATCATGACGGCGGCTGGCTGGGACAATTATATGAACGAATGGTGGCACTATCAGTTATTTAAACCGCGCCGCTATCCGACTTTGTCAGATCGGGCCGCCGGGACAAATATGATGGATCATAGTAAGGAGAGTGAATAATCCATGAGGGGATTAGCATTGTCTTCAAAGTTAAAGAAATTCATTGGGAAAATGGCCTTTCTGGCTGTCCTGATGTCGACCGGCGCCGCGCAGGCTGCCGATTGGGCCGTTGTGTTGATGTATCACCGTTTTGGTGAGGATGATTATCCATCCACCAATATCCGGCTGGATCAATTTGATGCACATATTCACACATTGAAAGAAATGGGCGTCACTGTATTACCGCTTGGTAAAATCGTTGATGCGTTGAATAACGGAGAAGAGCTGCCGGATAAAACCGTCGCGATCACCATCGATGATGGTTATCTCAGCGTTTATGAAGAAGCATGGCCACGTCTGAAAGCGGCAGGCTTTCCGTTCACTATTTTTGCCTCTACCAACCAGTTATCGGGTGGTCGTGACGATTATATGAACTGGGATCAGATGAAAGAAATGCTGGATGATGGTGGAGTTTATGTTGGCCACCATGGGGCCGCCCATGCGCATCTTCCGCGCCTCTCATTGGATCAAGTGCGTGACGATATCTTGAAGGCTAACGAGACATTTAAAGAAAAGCTTGGATTTGTTCCTGCGATTTTTGCGTACCCTTACGGAGAATATGGGAGCGACATCAAAAGCCTGATTTCAGATCTCGGCTTTAAGGCTGCTTTTGGCCAGCATTCGGGAGTGAGTTATAGCGGCGGAGATCGATTTGAGTATCCACGCTTTCCGCTTAACGAGAATTACGGAAATATTGGCCGGTTAAAGCTTGCAGCTCAGGCGATGCCTCTTCGGGTTCGCAATGTGCTGCCAAGTGACAAGATTCTGAAAGTAAATCCGCCAAACTTTGGATTTACGTTGGATGAAAATTACAAAAATATTCATCAGCTTAACTGCTATTCAGGGAATCGTATTTCCTCATTGCAGCGATTGGGGGTTAATCGGATCGAGGTTCGCTTAAGCCAGCCATATGCACCTGGTAGAGCGCGGATCAACTGTACTCTTCCAGGTCCAGATGGGCGTTATCGGTGGTTTGGGACACTTTTCTATATTCCAAGGAACTAGAACATGAAGCAGATTGGACGATTGAAGGAAAAACTGGCGCGCGGGGAAAAAGGCGCTGGTTGTTGGTTGTTTACCGGATCCTCCGAGAATGCGGAAATTCTGGGAGGGGCGAATTTTGACGCGATCATGATCGATCATGAGCATGGCGGCGGCAACTTAAGTGAAGCTATTCATCAACATCGTGCCATTCGCTCCGCTGGAGATAGCAGTATTCTGATGCGAATACCGTCTAACGATCCGGTTGCTGTAAAACGGGCGTTGGATGCCGGGATGGAAGGGATTATGTTCCCCGCTGTCAATACAGCGGCGGAGGCAAAAGCCGCAGTAGATGCGTGCCGTTACCCGCCAAACGGTACCCGGGGTGCCGGCTTTGGCGCGGCCCGTATGGCGCTTTACGGCCGGGACACGGTTCAGTATCGCGCTGAGTTTGAAAAGAAGATGCTGATCATCTGTCAGATTGAAACAGCTGAGGCGGTCAGTAATATCGAAGAGATTGCCGCTGTTGATGGCGTCGATATGCTTTTTATCGGGCCATTTGATTTGTCAGGCAGCATCGGAAAGCTTGGCGATTTTGCTGACCCTGAAGTCATTGCACAGTTTGAAGAGGCCCGAGATCGGATTAAGGCCACAGGCAAGTGGCTTGGCTGCATTTCAAGCGGTGCTGAACAAACGCAGCAGCGCTTTAATGAAGGGTTTGATTTTTTGCTATGTGCATCTGATAACAGCCTGCTTGCAAGTGCGGCCGATCAATTGCTGGATAGTCTCTCGCTCTGAGCGACTTGTTTTGGGGCCAGTTTGGCCGTGTCATACTGGCCCAAGTCGTTGGAGCGCATCAGCATGCGGAGCGCTTCCACATAGTCTTCCCCCCGCTCTGAATAAGACAGCAAACTTGCCGCGAGCGCATATCCGTTTGGAATCATACCAACAGAACGCAGACGGCTCCGTGCGTCACGAAACGCATCATATGCGCCGTGGCGGTTAAGGTTGAGAGCATATGAGGAGACGGATTTTGCCAATCTCTCGAAGCTTCTGACTTCGTAGTCTTCACCATCCGCCCGTTCGTGTGGAACGATGCCTTTACCCTCTGACCAAACGCGCTGCCCAAAAAGAGCATTGCCTTCACGGGCAAAGCGGGAAGTTCCCCATCCGGATTCTTCAATGCTCTGTGCGAGAGCAAGAGAGACCGGAATGATGTCTACTCGTGCCAGCAGGTCATTTAGATCAGAGACTGATCCTTTGTATTTTTTGGCGAGATCATCAAGCCATGCAAGCTGTTCAGAAGACCAGGATTTTCCTTGGTCCCGCAGCTTGATCATATTTTTAAGGATTTTCCGATCTTCCAGAATTTTCTCATTCGTATTCAGAATCAGCGGCAGCACGACAGAAATGAACAGCTTCTTTCGTGTGGTGACCTTATTAACGTCAAGAATATCAACCGGTAATTCCGGGACAAAGTAACGAGGTACTTCGCTCCCGCTGCGGATAGCAGGGAGGTGGAAAGATACATTTTCAAGGCCAGACATCACCCGCGTAACCGTTAGCTGATCCGGTTGTTTGACACTTGGTAGGTCGCCAGGGCGCGGTGCAGGCACAGGAATAGCCGCAACATCAAATTTGCCTTCATCAATTGGGGCACTTGTGAGGGCGCCAAGAGGTGTGTCGGCAAGTTTTGCTTCCGCATAATGGGAAGGATGGTCTCCAAATTGTGTCAGCGCATAGATGCCGATGGTGCCAAGCGCAACCACAGTTGCTGCCTTGCTCGACTTGAGCGCATAAGTAATTTGACGCATTCCATTTAATTCCGCACGTTATTTAAATAAGTTTTGGTGCACGATTGCCACCAAATAAAGTGTGCGAACCCTTTATACTATACTACATAATGTATCATATCGGCCAATCCAGCGCAAATGGGGACCAGCGGTGACGGACTATGTCCTAACAAAAGGTTAATTGCAAGCCTTCATGTCAGGCGACATTTTTCCGACCCGAAGTCAACGGCTTAACGCCGATGGCTAATATCGGGCGATCGATAGATATGAACGAATTATGACGAATCAAGGGCGTTAGGTGACGGCGTCCAATTGCTGGTCAGTCAAATTACCGGGAACCACGGTAATCGGGATGGCAAAGGTGCCAGACATATCCCCTACCAGACTTTTAACCAGAGGACCTGGGCCCCCAGTGTCAGGGGAGGCGGCAAGCACGAGGATACGGACATCCGGATCTTCTTCGATCAAGGCCAGAAGTTCATCTTTGACATATCCATCACGGATAATGAATTCCGGAACGAGATTGGTGTCTTTTTGAATATCTTCGGCAAGACTTTGAAGAAGTTCTTCTGCAGCTGCGCGGGCTTCCTCCCGCATAACCTGCTCAACCCCCATCCAGTGTTGGAAGTCCGGTGGCTCAATAACCCGTAAGAGGGTAACGCCGCCCCCTACATGCCAGGCACGACGGCAGGCAAAGCGGATGGCGGTTCGGCATTCCGGGGTGTCATCAACAACCACGAGGAATTTGTGGCGTCTGGACGGTGCTTGGGCTTCACTGGTCATGAAGTCTCCGACTGTTGTTGTCAGTTCGGATATAATGCCATTGCTTGCAAGTTTATTTCAACAGAATGTTGCTGATCTCGCGAAGTTGCGTCCGGGCACGTAAGAGATAAAAACCTTGAACGGCCAAATGGTTTGGAAAGAGCTGCCCATCGGTTTTGGCGTTGGAAATGACGTAAGGGTCGAGTTCCACAACTGACCGGAAGCTGGACAGCATCTGTGCCCAAGCATTGCCTAGCTCCCGCTCTCGGATCAGGTTCTCGAAATCCGTCGAGAGAGCATTCAGGATCATATAGTAAGCGTATGCTTGCCCCTTAAATCCATAAAACAGGTCATCCGCTTCAAAATCGATGTAGGCGCCAGATGTTTCGGCAATATGTTTGTCGATAACCGCAGTGGAGGAACCAATATCAAGGGCAATCCGATCAAGTGTCGCTAAAAGGTTATCACCCCGTTTTTCGAAAACCGCTTGTCCTTCGGACAATCTTTTGTTGAAGGAAATCAGAGACTGGCGTGCTTTTTCATATTGTTTTTCAGAGGCCGCAGTTGGCAGCCAAGAAACGGTAGGATCCCAGCTCCAAACTGTGCCGGAATATTGTAATAGGCCTGCGGCATTCTGAAGGTCCGGGTCTGTCTGGCTGCTACCACGGGTTCTGCCAATTTGGTCTGTTAGCTCAAAGCTGAAGCGCGCCAGAGCTGAAATAATACCCTGCTGATAATTAGGCATATTATCAAGCCCTGCGGCTGGCATGAAAAAGGGATCGTTAGCCGTCCAGCGGTTGTCGTTAATCTCCCGGTCGATCAGTCCAGCCACGACTTCGACGGCACGGCTACCACCATCCTGTAAGTTTTCTGATCGAGGGGTGAATGAGAGGCTATCGTCGACGGTGTGGATCCAGATCATCCCAATCAGGTAGTATAAAAATACTATGAGCAGCAGGATCAGGGAGAAACGTCCTAGATGACCTTTGATCATACCTGAAAGACTACCTGTGAATTTGCTTCCGGAATTGCTGCGGCCGCCGGTTCCGATTTCGCTCATGTTCATGCCCCGTATTGACGATACGTCTAGTACAGATTTAGGTGTCTTTAAGGGCGGTTGCAAGAACCGCCCTTAAGGTGTCTTCATTTATGGGAGTAGAAAACCGACTGTTTCTTTAACTTCACGAACAATCGGGTTGGCAATTTCTGCTGCACGAACAGCACCGTCTTTCAGCACGCTATCCACGTAACCTGGATCCGCCATCAGACGTTTCATCTCTTCGCCAACTGGACCAAATTTCTCAACGGCCAGATCGGTCAAAGCTGGTTTGAAGGTTGAGAATTGCGCACCTGAATATTCCTGCAGAACTTCTGCTTTTGTCATGCCGGCAAGAGCAGCATAAATCCCAACCAGATTGGCGGCCTCTGGACGCTCTTCCAGCCCTTCAACTTTCTCAGGAAGCGGATCGGCATCTGTCCGCGCTTTTTTCAGCTTACGGGCAATGTCATCTTTACCATCTGTCAGCACGATACGGGAATAGTCGCTTGGATCAGATTTAGACATCTTTTTGGATCCGTCACGAAGAGACATAACACGCGTGGCTTCACCCATGATGATCGGCTCCACCAACGGGAAGAGGTCGGTTTCATAGTCATTATTGAACTTTTGCGCGATATCGCGGGTCAGTTCCAGATGCTGTTTTTGATCTTCACCAACAGGGACGTGTGTCGCCTTGTAGGTCAGGATATCCGCCGCCATCAAGGATGGGTATGCATAGAGACCGAGAGAGGCATTCTCGCGGTTCTTTCCGGCTTTTTCTTTGAACTGGGTCATCCGGTTGAGCCAACCAATACGGGCAACACAGTTGAAAATCCACGCCAGTTCTGCATGTGCGTGCACGCTGCTTTGGGCAAAAATAATGGATTTCTTTGGATCCACTCCAGCCGCTAGATAAGCGGATGCTACTTCTCGGATGTTTTTACGAAGCTGTTCTGGCTCTTGCCAGACAGTGATCGCATGCATATCCACCGCACAATAAATACATTCGTAGTCGTCCTGAAGGCCGACGAAATTGCGGATGGCCCCGAGATAGTTGCCGAGATGAAGGTTACCTGATGGCTGAACGCCAGAAAAAATGCGAGACATAAAACGCTCCTCACGCTTTGGACACGAGCCCGGATCCCCCGGCCACTTTCGCGGTCCGGCCCGGGCGGGAGTTAAAGGGAGCCTTGCTTATGACAAGGGGGCCATGGTGCGTCAACCTTATTATGGATTACGTCTGCTTTTCCGGTGTCCGGCGGCGTAACATGGATTTTAAATCAGACAATTTTGCTGCGCCAAAAAGCAGTGCCGCCATCCCATATGTGGCACCGCCCGCCGCAATCAAAAGGCCCAGCCCCAAAACTCTAGTAATCAAAAGATCAGACATGAGCATTGGGTCTAAATATGGCTGAACAAAATAGAGTACAGCTGACATAGCTGCACTTGCCAAAAGCATCCCCACAAGTCGGATAAATAGTCTTCTATCAGGGGAATGCTGCCCCTTTCGAAGGAGCAGGATAAAGAGAATGCTCGCATTTGCCCAAGCGGCGACAGAAGTGGCGAGTGCAATTCCCATATGAGCAAGGGTATCCAGCCAAAAGAGGCTGAGCGCAATATTGATGATCATGGCAATAATGCCAATGATCACGGGTGTGGTTGTATCCTCACGGGCAAAGAAGCCCGGGGCGTATACTTTGGTGAGCACATAGGCCGGAAGGCCGCTTGAAAAAGCGATCAGGGCTTCAGTCGTGGTTTTCGTCGCTGCTGGTGAAAAGGCTCCATGCTCAAACAAAACCCTGATGATAGGTTCAGCGATCATCATCAAGGCCGCTGCAGCAGGCAAAGTGAAAAGCATGGAAAGTTCAACTGCGCGGTTCAGCGTCTCATTGGCAGGGCCTTCATTTCCTGACCTGATTTGCCGTGTCAACATTGGTAAAAGGGCGGTTCCAACGGCAATGCCGATAACCCCGAGAGGTAGTTGATAAACCCGGTCCGCGTAATATACCTGGCTTATTAAGTTCACTCAACATTGAGTACAAAGTAGTTGATTTCCCTGATCCAGTAGGGCCAACTATTATGACTATC
>JAEPMY010000115.1 GCA_017643685.1 Sneathiella sp. | reverse complement strand
CTCCAGCGACACAATGGGTCCCCTTCGTCTAGTGGTTAGGACGCCAGATTTTCATTCTGGAAACAGGGGTTCGACTCCCCTAGGGGATGCCACCTTCTTTGAAGGTTCGCATTCAAAAGAGGCACTCCTTCGAGTGCTTTTTTGTTTCGAGAGATTTATTGTGTCCCCTTCGTCTAGTGGTTAGGACGCCAGATTTTCATTCTGGAAACAGGGGTTCGACTCCCCTAGGGGATGCCATCTCCTCCTTATTTGGAGGCTGAAAAGAGCACTCTTCGGAGTGCTTTTTTAGTTTCTGGCCTCTTATTTTCTTCCAATTCCATATTAAATTTATCTTATTGACCTATTTAAATAGGACTAGTCCTATTTGCTCAAAAATATATCTTTTGTTGTAGTGTTGTATGAATAATAGCCATTAAACCATTGATATTTTTCATTTAATTTGAATTTTATCTGTATATAATTAACCATTTGTTAGAGCTTACAGCGTTGAATTGTAGGTATTGAGTAAGAGTATTTGAGGGGATCACGTTCCGAGTGGGAGTTCGGTGCGTGAGAAGGGACATAACGTGGAAACGCTCGAATCTGGGGGAGTCAGATTGCTGAGTGAATATGCGGATCTCGTTTATGATTGGCTGTGGGAGGTCGATCAAAAGGGAGAAATCACATATTCCAACGGGAAACTCGAAAAGCGGCTAGGGCTTGATGCCAAACAAAGCATAGGCCAGTCATTAATAGAGTTTCTGACTTCATTACCCAATGTGGAAAAATTTAAGAACGGTCTGTATCTGGATCGGATTAACCGTCTGATGGAAAGCCATCAGAATATCCGAGAAGTTTCATTGGATACAGATCTGGATCAAAGTGAGACTTTACGTCTTATTTTGTCGGCCAACCCTGTGTGGGATGCACGGGGAGATTTCCGGGGCTATCGAGGGATTTGCCGACTGGAACAACTTGCCTTTATGGAAGTTGATGGATCGTCACAGCATAAAACGCTCATGATGGCGATGGAGCATTCCCCGAATGGAGTGCTGGTGACCGATAGCAATGGCACCATTGTTTATGCAAATCCCGGTTTCAGTAAAATATCTGGATATAGCCGTGACGAAATTTATGGAGAAACACCCCGCATTTTGAGTTCTGGCGCCAATAGTCCTGAGTTTTACAGAGACTTTTGGGGAACCCTGAAAGATGGGCGTAGTTGGGTTGGGACGATCAAAAACCGTCGCAAGAATGGCGAGGTTTTTTGGTGCCGTGAGACCGTATCCCCCATTATCCGCCGGGATGGTGTTATCTCCAATTTTGTGGCCATTCAGCAGGACGTAACCGCTGAGGTCGAGGCGCAAAAAGCATTGGAGGAAAGTCAGGCGCGTTTCCAAGGATATGCAGAAGCTGCCTCTGACTGGTATTGGGAGATGGATGAAAATCTCCGCTTTACGTATGTTTCTGATGCGGCCTGTGAGAAAGCGGGGATGGATCGGCGGGATATGCTTGGCCTCAGTCGGGAAGAGTTGATTACCGCTGATGAAGATCAGAGCAAATGGAAAGCTCATATCGCGGATCTGAAAGCGCAAAAGCCATTTAAGGATTTTTCTTATTCTTTTGTGCGCCGTGACGGTATCGTTCGGCGGTGGCAAATCTCCGGTAAGCCTTTCTATGGTGACGATGGCTCCTTTAAAGGGTATCGCGGTGTTGGTAAGGATGTAACCGAAGCGGCCATTATGGAAGAGCAGCTCCGTCAGTCTCAGAAGATGGAGGTTTTGGGGCATCTAACTGGTGGTGTCGCCCATGATTTCAATAATATCCTGGGTATTATTCTTGGAAACGCAGAGCTTCTGGCAGAGCAAATCGAACGAGGAGAGCTTGGCAAAGATAGTCACCATCAAATAGAAAATATCCTGATGGCGGGCAAACGTGGGTCGGGCATCACCAATCATCTGTTGATGTTCGCCCGTAAACAAGCTCTGACACCTAAGGTATTGTATTTAGATAGCGAAATTAGCCGGATGCGTGATATCTTGCGCAGTAGTGTCGGCTCCAAGGTAAATATTGATATCTTCTCCGATAGCAATTTGTGGCCTGTATATGTGGATGAGGATCAGCTCTTTAATGCCGCTTTAAATCTGTCGATTAATGCGCGTGACGCGATGGAGGGGGAGGGGGATATTACCTTCTCACTTCGGAATGTGACTGTACTTCTCGATGATAAGCGTATGGATCTGAAACGGGGCGAATATGTCGTTCTTAATGTCAAAGATACAGGCTGCGGCATTCCAAAAGAAAACCTCCGCTCCGTTTTTGAGCCTTTCTTCTCAACCAAGGAAATGGGCAAGGGAACCGGTCTCGGCCTTTCTATGGTTTATGGGTTTGCAAAGAAGTCTGGCGGAACTATCTGGATAGATAGTACGGTTGGTAAGGGCACCGAAGTTCAGTTATACTTGCCCCGTAAAAACAACCGCGACACTCTAAGCTAATCCGCTTTAGGAGATACTTGATGGATATCAGGCTTTGTTTTGAGAATAAGGCAGGCATCAAAATTGATGAAGCCTCCGTTTTCCGTCATTATGCGGAAAATTATCTAGCTGGATTTCAGGTGGAATGGGCAGGGTCAATCAGCATCCCTCACCGTGATACGCAGACCAGTCAGATGGAGCCTCTCTGGCAGTATCTTATCCGCGATGCCAGCATAGCCTGCAGAGATTATCTGATTGAGTATCTCAATCGAAACCCGATGGCTGGCTATCATGTACATCTCTATGAAATGGCAAAAGGTCAGCGGGATCATAAGATCCACTGAGGCGGCTCAGCTATGAATTTTCCGCTTACCCGCTAGGATTTGATAGAAGCCTTCGCCTTTGGCAGGAATTCTGGATCAAAGCGGGTATCCTCCATGATGGCACCATTTAGGATGATGCCTTCCATATCGGCGCCGATGAAATTGGCGTCAATCAGATTGGCTTCAGTCAAGTTTGCCCCGCACAGCTTTGCCCCTTTAAAGGTCGCAGCCGCCAAATTTGCAGGCCATTTCTTGCCCATGGGTTTTCCGTCCGGTCCTTTCAAATCAACGGCAGTGACAATGGCATCGGTCAGGTCCGCGTTTGAGAGGTTGGAGCGAGTTAAATTTACCCCTTCCATCACAGCGTTTTTCAAATTGATATTTGCCAATTTGCAATGGGACATATCTGTCATCACCAGCTGCGCGCCTTGTAGATTGGCCCCCCTAAGATCAGCGCCGCGCATATTCGCGCCACTGAGAGGTTTGTCTCTGAAATCCATGTTGGAGAGATTCATCTCTTGAAGGTCTGCGCGTTCTCCCTCACGGCCATTTGAGTGGACCCAGACATAGTGTTTTTCAAGTTTCGCTTTGAGGTTGGAGGAAATAACGGCAACAGTTTCTTTTTTGGCGGATGGAACAGACGCTTTTTGCAGGTCGGAAAGCTCAATACCTTCTAGGTTCGCGCCAGAGAGGTTCGCACTGGCAAGATTACACCCTTCGATGATGGAGCCTGCCAGATTAACATCTGAGAGGTCTGCACCGCTTAAATCAGAGCCGGAAAGGTTGCATCCTTCCATATTCGCGCCGACAAGCGCGGCACTATCAAGGCGGGAGCCAGAGAGGTCCGCTCCTGTCAGCTGTGAATAGGCAAGGTTTGCATTTGTAAGATGTGCCCCAGAGAGGTTGGCCCCTTGAAGATTTGCTTTCTCCGCGACCACATCCTCCATTTCGGAATCGCTCAGATCCGTTGATTGGAAGGTGACGGTTTTACCGCCCGCCAGGATCATGGAGCCGCCGCGGAAATCTGCCTCTTGCAAGTTGGCGCCGGTCAGTTTCGCCCCTTTTAGCTCAGCGCCGCGAAGGTCCGCGCGAATAAGCAGGGCATTGGTAAGGTCCGCTTTGGTAAAATCTACCGCAAAAAGATCGGCAGCAATCAGGTTGGCATTTCGTAAGATGGCCCGCGACATACGGCTACCGGATAAGACGGATTTTTGAAGCTTGGCCCCCTCCAGATTGGCCCCTGAAAGATCCATATGCTTCATCATGGCCTGGGCACCATCTTTTGGATTGATGAGCCACCTTTTATGCATCTCCAGTATTCTTATTATTTCATCCGGAGTAAGGGCTTTCATCCGCTAACCTTTTCCCAATCTTTTACTTATAACTTATCTGTGACATCGCACGGACAGCTATTTAACCAACTTCTGTACAATTTGTCGTTAATTTAATAGCGCGGCCAAGGTTAAAAGTTCGTTGCGATACGGGATGCAAAGTCAAAAAATGGAGAAAATGATCAATGCAGCTTGAGCAGAAACAGATCGATGCGCTTGAGAAATGGATTGAGGATCGAAGAACGGCTTATTTGCTGAAGGGTTTCTCACTTGCTGCCAATGCAGGTGTTGAGGAACTGGTGGCTTATAAAGAAGTGGCTGAACTTCTCCCTGAGGATGCGGCAAAGTCTTTGTCAGAGCTCAAAGCAGAGCTGGATGCAGCAGAGGAGTTTTATAAAGACGCCCGTGCGCATTTGTTCGCCGGACGCCAAGGTGGATAAGTGTTAGGAACGCTTCGTTCTCACTGCACGGATGCGCATAAAGAGAGCGAGCATGTAGAGGAAGAAAAACAGGGCGAAATAAAATTCCTGTAGCTCGCTAAAGCGGATATCAAAGGGGGAGGGGAGGCTCAAATGAAGGGCTTCCCGAACGCGTTCGATGTTTTTTACAATCAGCCCGATAACCGCTGTTGGCAAACAAATTATTGTTGGCCACACCCAAGTCCACAGATTTGAAGGCTGATTTAAGTGCCGCCCTTTGAACCAGAGCCAAAGAGGGACGATCACGCCGCCAACAATTGTCCAAAGCTCCACCAAGACTTTTGGTTTTTGATCAAACCAGTGGTTTGTGTTGTGGATATTGGTTTCGCCGCGCGGGTGATTGGCAAAGATGCCTTCGTTTTCCCACCCAAACCAATGCTGGCCCCAGCTTGCCTCTTCTCCCATGAAATAAAACATGCCGAGTGTTTGGATGAAGAACCAAAGGGTAATCAAACGGTTATCAAGTATGCGGGAGTAATTCGTTGCAAAGATGCCCATGATCACAGCGGGAAACAGAAACAGCACGGTCGCGTTTTCTACAATGCCCAGCTCACCATAAACATAGGTATCGTAAAATTCAGGTGCTACAGCCCGTGAAATCAGGGCAAAGGTGATCATCACCGGTGGGAAAAACAACCACAATAAAACCGGCGGAGTTGTGCCGTTTGCGGTAAGTAATGCGTTCGAATGATGAAGGTTCTGGCTTGCATAAACCATAAATCCGCCCCCGTAGTCCAGAGATTATAGGTTTTGAGGCGGATTATAAGGATTGGAGAATGTATGTCACATTGTTTTCACAAAATTGACACAATTTCTATACGGCGACTTGGGTTTCGCCGTTTTTTCGTTTTTCCTGAACGATATTTTCGACCATTTCGATAAATTTCTGCTCTTTTTCTTCACTGAGCTGAAATTTCACTGCGACGCCGTCCTGCATTTTGCGAACAACCGTTGCCGGAATCATCCCAAGGTCCTGAATATTGACCTTGATCTGGCTATGGTCTTTAAGCTGAACGTCTAATTGAATACCTGCGCCCCCCGCAGAAATATTCAAAATCCGGCCCGAATATTCGTCTGCTCCCGCCGCAACCTTTGTTGGGCTGGAGATCAGAATGCGTTTGTGCTGGCGACGGTTGGCTGCTGTCGTATTTTCCATTAATTCCCCCAAAGGCTCCCTAAAGCCTGAGATTTCTAATCCACACCGTACTAATGAAAGGCATGTTTACCGCAAAAAGTTAAGAAGCTGTTGTCATGATCCAGAAAAATAAAATTTTTCGAAATCTTGTTCTATTGGGAGAGGGGAATAGAAAAAGTTAAGGGATTGTTTAGAAATAGAAGATAACTTCAAGAAAAAGTGTTATAGTGTTTTCTGCTCAAATGGGCAGGTGAAAGGGCAACGTTATGGGTCAGGTTGAATTGCACTCATTGGTATCGGACTTCAAAGCCGATGTGTCCAAGTCGTCAAAGGCGAGCCGCAAAAATGTCGCGGACCGCGCCAATATCGCAAATCTGGCGGCGCTGGATATGCTTGCGGAAACGGTGGCTGAAAAGAACACTGACAAACTTCTGGATAAATCCAAATCTTTACGCGCGATGGCGCGTGAACTTCACGAGATTACAGAAATCGTCGAAAATCTTGGCCGCCGGGCGCGCAAGAACTAATCATATAATCACTTAAACTGTTTCAATTCGGTGCGTTGATCTTGATATCCGCGCCTGCTACTCTCCTGATATCAAATTCAGTCTTTCGGTCATTTTCGACCTGTAATCCGGACAAAATCAACACCCTGGGGAGGGAGTGCCTTGGACAATTTCAAAGGCAGCATGTTTATGGTGCTGGCCATGGGGGCCTTTGCGCTTGAGGATATGTTCTTCAAAGCCGCCACTAAAGAGGCGTCTATCGCCCTTTCCATGATTTTCTTTGGTCTTGGGGGGATGCTGGTTTTTGTCTTGATGACCCTTCGCGCCAAAGAGGTGCTTATTCATCCGGGGCTAAAATCTCGCGCACTCCTTGTCCGCACGATTTTTGAGCTGGGCGGACGTCTCTTTTACGCTCTCGCGATTGCTCTGACCCCTCTCTCTTCTGCCTCCGCGATTTTACAGGCGACGCCTTTGGTTGTCGCTCTGGGCGCGGTGATTTTCTTTAATGAGAAGGTCGGATGGCGGCGCTGGGCCGCGATTGCGGTTGGTTTTGCTGGTGTTCTTCTGATCCTCCGTCCCGGCCTAGACGGATTTGAGGCAACCTCCATTTTTGCGGTTCTTGGCACCATTGGATTTGCTGGACGGGATCTTGCGACCCGCGCCAGCCCGCCCAGTATGTCAGCCCGCCAACTTGGTATTTATGGCTTTGCCAATATCGCCATTGCCGGGTTGATTGTCCTTTATTTCAACAATGAAGGAGGCATGCCGACGGGTCTCAACCTTGTCTATATCATTGGTGCGTCGCTGACCGGGGTGCTTGCCTATTATGCCTTGACCCTCGCCATGCGGATTGGTGAAATCTCTGTGGTGGCCTCCTTTCGGTATACACGTCTTGTCTTTGCCATGTTGCTGGGCATTATCGTGTTTCAGGAACGGCCGGACACGCTCACTCTGGTGGGCAGCGCCATTATCGTGGGCAGCGGGCTTTACACGGCAATCCGAAATCGTCAGGGAAAAGCGTAAATTAAAGCGCGTAATCCAAATTTTTGCTATCTTTAGGCGAAATTCCCGCATCAAAGAGGTGTGCGATTATGATTATTCATTCCTTTGAGCTTACGCCAGACGGGCAGTGCAATCCGCTAACGGGGCAGGCTGTCTCTGATATGGTGAAGGATGAGCGGCTCGCGTGGGTGCATCTGGACGCCAACCACCCGGATACGGAAAACTGGCTCCGTGATAACGTGGATTATCTGGATCAGATCATCATCGATGCCCTGCTGGCCGAAGAAACACGCCCCCGTGTGGTGGAGCATGGGGAGGGGGCAATGCTGATCCTCCGCGGTGTGAACCTCAACGAAAATGCAGACCCGGAGGATATGATCTCAATCCGGTTATGGGTTGATCGCTCTCGCATTATCAGTTTGCAGAAACGAAACCTGAAAGCGGTCAAAGACATCGTTGAACGGTTGGAGGAGGGGCGAGGCCCCAAAAATGCGGGGGAGTTTCTGACCATGCTCTCCTCTCATTTGTTTGAGCGGATGGAGCCTGTTTTCTCTGAACTGGATGATCGCCTTGATGATCTGGAGGAGACAATCATCGCCGATCCAGATGCGCGCCACCGTCAGGATATTACCTACCTTCGCAAACAGGCCATCCTGTTCCGCCGCTATATCGCCCCGCAAAAGGACGTGATGGTGCAGCTGCGTACTTCTGATCTTGGCTGGCTGGAGGGGATCCATAAACGCCGCCTGCAAGAGGTTCTGGATCGGATCACCCGCTATGTAGAGGATCTGGACGCCATACGGGAGCGGGCGCAAATCGTCAAAGACGAGCTTGCCAACAGCCTCGCGGATCGCATGAACAAGAATATGTATGTGCTCTCTTTGGTCGCGGCAATCTTCCTGCCGCTGGGCTTCCTCACTGGCCTGCTGGGTATCAATGTAGGCGGCATGCCCGGTACCGAAAGCACTACCGCCTTCTGGATCGTCAGCGGCGTCTGCGCTGTCTTTGCCGTAATCGTTGCGGCAGTGTTGAAGTGGCTTCGGTGGTATTGAGGGGTAGGTGAGTTTGTTAGTATTAGTTGTCCACATTTTGGTTCAAATTTATTCTTAATATAAGTCACATGTGTAGGCCTTGATTGGGATGCGGCTATTTTTGGGCGCTTTTGGCTTCTTCAGAAATAATTTTCCTATCAACTATATTTTCAGGTTCAATAATCGTTAGGGTTATGTTTACTGTGTGGTTTTATCATATTTTCGTTCTTGAATTTACATTGAGGTTGCGCAGAGTCGCTGAAAATTGACTATATGAAGATAAGATCAAATACGTGGCGACCTGAACGAAGAAACCGAAATATTGGTACAACCGCATCAGGTCATGGACAATCCAACAAAATGGTAATCCCCAATAGTAAATTGGACAAATATGGACTGAATACTTGGTATGAAGAGAGAGTAGAAGCAGCCACAACTGAAGAACATCATATTGGCGAAAACAGTATCACAGTACTTTATGAAACACCTTATGAGGGATTTACATACGGATGCTCGCCTAAAGACGCTGTTCACATGTTATCACTTTTACCTAGTGATGATTGGTCTATGATAGAACTAGTCATATTTCGTCAACCCAAACGGAAGCAGATTCAGCAAAATCCCGTATGGGGAAGAATGATGTATTATGCAACCATTGGGAAACGGCGGGGGGCAGCAATTTATTTGGAAGCGCAGGAAATTGGTTCGCGTTTGAAGTGGAGTCGCAAGCTCAGTTTGGAAGATCAGCTAGAACTTGGGCGACTTATAAAAGATGGGCATGAGGTTGATGAAAATAGGCGAGAGTTTATTCTAACGCTCAGTCAGGAATCCATACGAAATACACTGCTTTATCGCACATTCCTTCACGAAATCGGGCACTGGGTACAATATGAGAAAGAAACCCTAGATTATAATACGGCCCTTTCAGAGAACTCTTTTGAAGCTTGTGACCTCTATTTCGCCCATCCATCTGTTGAGCGCGAAAGTTTTGCTCATCGATATGCTGAGCAGGTTGGGGAGAGGCTTCGCAGAGAAGGATTGATACCATTTACTTTGGGTTGATTTGACTGGAGGCCTAGCAGAATTGGCGGAGCCAGAGTTCGGCATTCTCGCGTTAGATATTTTACCCGCGGCACTGTCGAATGATCGTCTTCGCGGTAATCGTAGAGGTGGTATTGATGCTTCGATATGATCCGAAAACTTCCATTATCTAAACAATCAGAGGGTTGTTTATAGCTTGGTCAGAGATTGCCACATTTCTCTTTTGCCATGAATTTGACGTTGGTCACTCGTCTTTTCACCACAATTCCGATAAATATTGCATCTTAAACTTACTACGCAGGGTCTGATCATTTTATGAAACCGATGTTCGCTTTTCTTTTGTTTACCGCTAGTTTGCTAACGGCAAATTTGGGCGCTGCTGAGGAAGGGCAAAAGACTACTGGAAAAACGTCTCCTCCTGTTTCAGATGATAAGATCATCACTGTTGTCGTTGAAAACGACTCTATCGGGACAAGAGGGACCGATAAAAACTATACCAGTGGCGTTCGAATTGGTTATTACGACATCAATGCCGAAATGCCTGAACTGGCATATGTGATTGATGACTACATTCCAACCTTTGAAGTCTCAAAAACATCGAGTGTGTTTTACTCATTTGGGCAAAATCTTTACTCGCCGCAGGACATCACCCAATCTGATCAGGACCCCAACGATCGCCCCTGGGCAGCGCATTTATACGCATCGATGGGGCTTGTGACCCAGACAGACGATCATCTGGATGAACTGGAAATATCGCTTGGGATTGTGGGCCCGTGGGCGCTGGGGGAGCAGGCGCAGAAATTCGTGCATAAATATGTAACCCCTGATAGCCCCACGCCAAAAGGGTGGTCCCATCAGCTGAAAAACGAACCTGCGTTAATGGTCGGGTGGCAGCGGCGCTATCCCAATTATTTCGATACCAATGTGATGGGGCTGAATATTGGTGTCTCGCCTTATTTCGGGGCAACACTTGGGAATGTTCATACATTTGCAAATGTCGGCGCAAATCTCCGCTTAACCCCATATGAGGATATCCGGCAAGACGCGCCGATGCGGGTGCGTCCCGCGCTTCCCGGTACCGGATATTTCGATATTCCCGAAAATAAATGGAGCTGGTACGCGTTTATGGGGCTAGAGGGCCGTGCGGTAGCCCACAACATTTTTCTGGATGGGAACACGTTTGCCGACAGCCACTCAGTTTTGAAGGTATAGTAATAGCTCCACTATT
>JAEPMY010000085.1 GCA_017643685.1 Sneathiella sp. | reverse complement strand
GCGGTATCCGCCAGGGTAAAAATATACCCCCCATGACAGGTTTTATGCCCATTCAGCATAAAATCTTCGACATCCATAGACATCACGGCAGTGCCCGGCCCAACGGCATCAAGGGTAATCCCCAGATGCTGCGACGCCTTGTCATCTTCATACATAGCCGCCGCAACTTTTTCGGCAATTTCCTGAGCTGTCATTTTTGACATTGGTAATTCCCGATTATTTGCCTTTGAAATTAGGAGCGCGCTTTTGAGCAAATGCCTGAACGCCTTCAGCGAAATCTTCTGTCTGCGCGGCCGCTTCTTGCAATTCAACTTCCAGATCCAGTTGGGTGCTCAGATCATTCGTAACACCGGCGCGGATGGCTTTCTTGATCATCCCAAGACCCTTTGTTGGGCCTTTCGCAAATCGCTCTGCAAGATTGGTGGCCTCAATCATTAGTTTATCGTCGTCATAAACTTTCCAGATCAAGCCCATATCTTCGGCTTCTTCTGCTGGAATTTTGTCGCCAAGAAGCGCCATGCCCATCGCTTTCGTCGCCCCAACTTTGCGCGGCAGGAAGAAAGTTCCGCCCGCATCCGGCACCAATCCAATATGGCAGAAGGCCTGCAGAAAATATGCAGATTTAGCAGCCACACAGATATCAGCACTGAGGGCAAGGGACACGCTGGCGCCAGCGGCAGGGCCGTTCACGGCGCTCACCACAGGTTTAGGAAGGCTCGTCAGAAAACGGATGAGGGGGTTATAATTCTTCTCTAGGGCAGAGCGCACGTCCAGAGGGCCTTCGCCATCTGTCAAATCAGCACCAGCACCGAAAGCCCGTCCTTCACCGGTAATCAGAACAGCGCGAACCTCTTCGCTCTCGAGTGTCGGCATAACGTCGCGCAGTTCATCGAACATTTTCGGATTGAAAGTGTTCATTTTCTCTGGGCGGTTCAGGGTGATTTTGGCGACGCCATTTGTGACGTCAAATTTTATTGTTTCATAGGCCATGACCTAAGCTCCCTCCATCTTGTTTTTTATTGTTAGCATTATTTTTATCAAACGTAACACAAAAATCTCAAAAAATTAAAATATTCTGTATCGCATTACGTTTGGACATAAAAAAATCAGCCACCGGAATGGTAGCTGATCTTGATGTAAATTCGAGAGAAATATTCGCTTTAAACGGCTTCTGCCATCACAGGAACGTCAATTTTCACCTGGTTCCGGCCTGCTTCTTTCGCTTTGTACAGCGCGCGGTCAGCACGCGAGACAAATGTTTCAATATTTTCCGTAGGGTCATACTGGGCGACACCAAAGGACATGGTGATTTTGCCAACATTTGTACCCGTATTGCGTTTCACCAATTTTTTCGCGGAGACGCTTTGGCGAAGTGTATCCGCAAGGCGAGCCGCCATCTGTAAATTGGTCTCTGGCAGGATTATGCCAAACTCTTCACCGCCGTAACGGGCGGCGATGCCTTTTTCATCCACACCGGTATGCAGTGTTTTGGCAACGAGCTTCAGAACCTGATCGCCAAAAAGATGGCCATGCTCATCGTTGAATTTTTTGAAGAAATCAATGTCAGAGAGCACGAGGCACATTTTTTCCCCTGTGCTTTTACAGCGCGCGCTCAGCTCATCCAGAACGACATCAAATTTCTTGCGATTGGCAATTCCTGTCAGCGGATCGGTCAGATTTTCATTCTCAACCACTTCCAATTTCCGCTTCAGGATTTCAATTTCTTCGGACGCTTTTTGCAGATTTTCATTTAGGGAATGGGACTGTTCAGACATCTGACGCGTTTCAGCAATAACGCCGCGCACCATTTCCTGCAAGTCCAGAACGCTTGCCCCATCTGCTTTTCCGGCAAAATCTTCCAATGTTTCTTCATAGTTAGAGAGACCTGTGCTGGACGCCCGAATCTCCCGAAGGAGGGTTTCCATGGATTGCTGAACCAGACGATTGGTCTCGCGGATCTGCTTGGTCTCTTTCTCAGAAGAGAAAAACTCGTTGTAAATCTCTTTGGCAACCTCGTCATTAAACTTGCCTTTTTCGGCGAGTAGACGATTTACGGCTTCCTTGATCTGTGGGTTTGTATCACTCAGATACTCAAACCAAATGGTGAAGTTCTGTGGAACCTGCTTGATTTTGCGGTCCATCAGAAGTGCCATTGTTTTTTGAGCATTCAGGGCGGCTTTTTCAAAGCTATACTCTACACCCATTTCGAATTCCCTCTAAAACTAGTAAGAAAGGCATATGCCTACACATCGACTTGCGAAACCTTCGGCTCGCTTTATGGGTGCAAATAAAAGACATGAAATCCTTACCAGCCTATTAATTTTTAGGCCAATTATTACATTTCATTACAAATGCTATTATTTTTGTTTCCGAATATAATACTTTAAGCCTAAGAATAAGAGGGTGATTATTATTATGTTAGTTAATATCTAATATTAATGAATTGGTAGACTAAACTGACAAGTTTGACTGGAGATATCGCATTTCATTCTGGTACACCCAGCCTAAAATCCAAGCTATTCAATGGGTTGTTTGTAATGTAAATTGGGCTTGGTTGCTTTTACGGGTGAGCCTCAAAATGTTTGCTTTGTTGAATTACACAATTCAAATGGTTAATAACCACATATCTTCGGATTAACACAGCTAACGCGATTATATTTGGAAAGAAAAGTACGGTTTTTGTAAAATTCTGCCGCGGCTTCGCATGTGAATACGCAAAACTTTCTAATTTAAGTATGAAAACCCTTCATATTACGAATCAATCGTCGGCTAAATATCATCGATATCAATATACAATAACAACATCCGCAGCAGGTCGTCTTTAAACTCGGGCTGATCCATGCGGCGAGGGCCATGATCACCCGTTGTTGCATAAGCCATCGTTGCGTACATCATCTGCAACGCAAAAGCGGTGGTATTATAGCTTTGTTTGGCTTTATCCGCCTTAAATCGGGGTTTGAGGGTTTGTATGAAATACAGAGCAAGTTGATCCGCACTCTCTCGCATGGGTGACCAGAAGTTTTCGTCGTCATCCACATAGGTGAGGGACTCTTTCACCACACCGTGAGTATGAGAAACAACGGTATCAACCAAAATATCAATATAGACCCGGAATATTTCTTCATTCGGGGATGTGGACCAGTCTTTTTCATAAAATTGGGCTCTCACCCGTTCTAACACCAGATCGACAGCGGCTTTTTGAATGGCTCTGAAATAACTCTGTTTATCAACGAAGCGACTATAAAATGTCCCAACGGAATATCCGCAATGCCCCGTAATATCGATAATAGATAATTTAAGGATGGTGTTTTCTTTAAGGAGCTCCATCCCGGCCTTTAGGAGCTTATCGCGTCTCTCGCGGCTTCTGAGTTGAAGAGCAGGTTTTACCCCTTGAATATCTTCCATGTTAATCCCCCCAGTTGGATATCAGTATAAATATCCATAATTACCATTACATTATTTTAAACGCATGTAATGGGCTTGAGTTTGAAATTCACCGCTTTCGTTGAGGGGAGTAAAGCGGTGTTAGATTTTTATGAGAAAGCTTTAAACGTTATCATTGTAAAGGTGTCTTTGATGTGTGGCAGTGCCTGGATTTCTTCATTCACAAAGTGACCAGTATCCTGATCATCGTCTAAATAACATTTCATCATCAGGTCATATTTCCCTGAAATAGAGTAGACTTCAGATACATTCTCGACGCGCTCAACCGCTGCACTTGCAACATCGTAAGCTTTGCCAAGTTCACATTTCACCATGATGAAGATTGTTTTCACGAGATGCCTCACATTAACTGGATTATGTCACACTCTAGCAAGAAACGCTTTTTAATCCAATCGAAGCTTTGTCCGATTGGAAAAACGGGCATACCGACAGCATTTACCGGCATGCCCTATAGCGTTAGATGCAGCGACCACCGTCAACTTCCATCGCGACACCGGTGATGAAGGAGGCTTCATCAGATGTCAGATAGAGTGCGGCATTTGCCAGATCCTGTGGTGTGTTCATCCGGCCGATCGGAATAGTAGACTGGAATTTATCACGAATTTCCGGTGTGTCCTCACCGCCCATAAATTCAACTGTCATGCCTGTCATCGCAATAACAGGGCAGAGGGCGTTCACACGAACCTGCTGTGGTGCCAGCTCAATGGCCATGGATTTTGTCATGGTCAGAACAGCACCTTTACTGGAGTTATACCACACAAGGCCAGGCCGTGGGCTGAGGGCAGCTGTGGAGGCAATATTCAGGATATTACCGCCTTTTTGCTCCAGCATTACAGGAACAACGGCTTTGGAAGTCAGGAAGATACTTTTGACATTCACATCATAGATTTTCTGAAAAGTCGCTTCATCCGTGTCGAGCATTGGGCCATTGCGCTGTGGCATACCGGCGTTATTGACCAGAATGTCGATGCGCCCAAAGTTTTTAACACTGTTATCGGCCATGGCGTTGACCTGTTCGGCAACAGTAACATCTGTCACATCAACAATAGCATTACCGCCTTTGGCATTGATGTCATCGGCAACCCGCTTGGCGCTGTCTGGGTTAATGTCACTGACAACAACCTTTGCGCCTTCTTCTGCAAAGCGCAAGGCCATGCCTTCGCCAAAACCTGAACCAGCACCCGTAATGACGGCAACCTTGTTTTCTAATCTCACCATAACCTCCTGTCGGGTGCCGTTCATTTGGCGCACCCATTATTGAAATGATTTGCGTCAAACAATACTGGAGGATGATCGGCTGATCAAGCTGCCTTGCTTAAAACTCGCTCTGCGGGGAGGTAAATTGTCACGGTGGAGCCGACGCCAAATTCACTTTCAAGGGTGAGGGTGCCTCCATGTAGTTCTACCAGTTCCTTGGAGAGAGGCAACCCAAGGCCAGTTCCCTGATATTTGCGGCCAAGCTCGCTATCCACCTGCACGAAGGGTGTCAGTGCTTTGACAATGTCATTTTCCTTGATGCCAATACCTGTGTCTTTGACAATAATGTTCAACCCGCCACCGTGTTTAGGCTCTACTGCCAATGTGACCTGGCCGCCCGATGGCGTGAATTTGATAGAGTTAGACAAAAGGTTCAGCAGAACCTGTTTCAGCATTTTCCGATCTGCACGTAGTTCCGGTAGCGTGTCAGGCATAATGACAGATAGCTCAACGCCTGCCTTGGCACGCTGCGTTTCTGCAATACGGGTACAAATTTTCACAACAGCTTCCAGATCTACCTGTTCTTCGTAGATTTCCATCGTGCCAGCGTCAGCTTTGGAAAGATCCAGAATGTCATTGATTAATTCAAGCAAATGAACACCGCTTGCATGAATGTCTTCCGCATATTCCACATACTTTTCAGAGCCAACAGTTCCAAAAATCTGACCTTTGATTATCTCAGAGAAGCCAATAACAGCATTTAGTGGCGTGCGAAGCTCATGGCTCATATTCGCAAGGAAGTTTCCTTTAAGCTGAGATGCATATTCTGCTTCTTCCTTCGCTTTTTGAAGCAGCTCTTGGGTTTTCTTCTGTGCGGTAATGTTTCGAACAATCACCTGCATTACAGGTTTATCACCATAAAGATGGGTCGCGCCCTCTAGTTCTACATCGACATACTCGCCGTCCATCTGGATCAGGCGACCTGTTTTCGCTGGAACCACATACCCGGCGGTGGTGTCATCGGAATAGCGGAAATGACCACCGAGATTTTTTTGATCATCCAATGGGAAATAACCGGACATACGCTGACCGATAATGTCATGCAAATCCCGCGCACCGATCAAATTAACGGCAGCTTCATTGGAATAGATGATGATGTCATCCTGGTGCACAAAGATGGCTTCCGGCGCGAGCTCAACCATCTTGCGGTACCGGCCTTCGCTCTCTTTCAAAATACGCTGACTGGTTCGCTGCAAGGTGACATCGGTAAATGTGCAGATTTTTCGGCCATCTTTCAGAGTGACCCGGTAAATCTCCATAATGCGGCCGTTTTTCAAAACCCGCTCGGAGCTAGTCGGATGTGTCTCAACAAAAGAGGCGATCACCGCGTCTGCAAATTCTTCAGGTGTGCGATATTCCACATCAAAGCGGTTATAGGCTTCGATCAAATGCATGCGGTATGGCTTACCGTGAAAGATTTTATCTTCCGGAACATCCGTTATTTCAACGAACTTCTTATTCCAACTGATAACATGATTATCCCGATCCAGAATAACGATACCCATCGGTAGATATTCATAAACCGCACCTAAGAGATCACTTTGGAATTGAAGAATTTTTCGTTTCTGAACATCATCGGTGACATCCCGAACGATAAAAAGCCGTCCTAGACTAGCTGAAGACCGCTCACTGTATGAAACGAACTTCCCATTTGGCAGCTTTATCTGAACCTCTTCAATAAAATCAGTTCGATAGTTTTTATTTTTGTAATGGTTTCTGACCTTTAGTCGGCTGTCTTCGTCATCAAGCCAATCATGCAAAAGTTCTGCAAAATCAGTCCGTTTCATTCCAGCACGAATAGGTGTGGGTAAACTCAGCGCCAATCTACGAAATGTCTCATTGAAATAAATAACCCGGTCCCGTTTATCAAAAAGAATAACAGCTTCTTTGAGCGAGTTCAGGGTCGGCGATAGAAGCTGAATGCTGTGAAGGGGATTTGGTCTCAGTAGATACTGAGTGTATATATAGGCCAACATCAGTGCTGCGGAAAAACCACCGCTCGCATATAAAAGACCATGATGCCCGGAAGTCGCTGCATAAATGAGGACGCCAGCGAGCACGACAACAAAGGCCCATAGAATTAAATTTTGGTATCTACTGACAAGCGCCATAAAATATACTCAAACACCTGATACTTTGCCCGAACCTAATGTATTTTCGAAAGGTAATAGGCCGTTTAGGAGATTATCTTCGAGCATTCTTAAAGAAGGGTTATTTTTTCGCTCAAGTTTTTTAGTAGCCGTGCGCCCGCATCTTGTTATGATTAAAAAACTTCTTAAATCTTGGATAGATAGCAACTCTGGTTTACGTGTGGCCTTATGACCAATAAAATTTCACCCGATCAACAGCCTGATCCGATAGAGGCACCGCATCTCCTTGTGGAACCAGCTCCGAAACTTGGCTTTTTCCATCGTTTAAGAACATATTTCCTGACGGGTATCGTTGTTACAGCGCCAATTGCGATCACGATCTATCTCACTTATATCTTTGTTGATTTTGTTGATGCGAATATCACGCCTTTAATTCCGGCGCGCTATAACCCCGAGACTTACCTGCCGTTTGGGGTACCGGGACTTGGCGTTTTGATCGCCGTGATTTTCCTGATTCTAATTGGATTTTTGACCGCCAACTTCCTCGGACGTTCATTCCTGAAATTCGGGGAGCGAATTGTTGCGCGGATGCCAGTTGTTCGCTCTATCTACAATGCACTGAAACAGATCATGGAAACTGTGCTAGCGCAATCCAGCACATCTTTTCGTGAGGTGGTATTGGTGGAATATCCGCGCCGCGGTCTGTGGGCCGTTGCATTTGTGACAAGTGAGGCTGAAGGGCAGGTGTCAAGTACGGCTGCAGATGATGACAAAGTGATCAGTGTCTTCCTCCCAACAACCCCAAACCCAACCTCTGGGTTCCTGTTATTTGTCCCCAAGAAAGACCTGAAATTCCTCGATATGTCAGTTGAGGAAGGCGTGAAGCTGGTTATTTCCGCAGGTATGATCTGGCCAAAAGAAGAAGGCGAGGACGAAGAAACCTCCGCCGATAAAAAGCCGGCATTAGAGAAAACCTGATCTTAACCCGATTGCAGATAGCGAATGGCGCTATCCCTTTCAAATAGATAGAGGAGGGTGCGGATTGCCGCGCCCCGATCCGTTTGCAGGTCAGGGTCCTGATCCAGAAAATGCTTGGCATCATCCCGCGCAATATGCAGCAATTTTGAATGATGCGCCAAATCGGCCAACCGAAATGTTGGAAGGCCGCTTTGCCGGGTTCCTAAAAATTCTCCGGAACCGCGAAGGCGTAAATCCTCTTCCGCAATCCGAAAACCATCTTCAGTCTCTCGCATGATCTTAAGGCGTGACTTCTGTGTTTCGCCGAGCGGCCCTAAATAAATCAGCAAACAAGAGCCTTCCAAGCCGCCACGGCCCACACGCCCTCGAAGCTGATGCAACTGCGCCAACCCGAAGCGTTCCGCATGTTCAATGATCATCACTGTGGCCTCTGGTACATCCACGCCCACCTCAATGACCGTTGTCGCCACAAGGATTTTTGTCTCCCCATTTTTAAAGGCCATCATGGCAGCGTCTTTATCGTCGCCTTTCATTTTGCCATGAACAAGCCCGACTTGCCCGGGGTACAGCCGATTAAGATACTCAAACCGCTCTTCTGCGGCGGCAAGGTCCATAACCTCGCTCTCTTCGACCAATGGACAGACCCAATAAATGCGCTCCCCATCCTGTAATTTTCGGGAAAGGCTGTTGGCAATATCATCAAGTCGTTCAGCGTCAATGGCGCGGGTAACAATGGGTTTTCGCCCCGGTGGTTTTTCAGCAATGATCGATACATCCATATCGCCATAAGCTGTCAGGGCCAATGTGCGCGGAATAGGGGTCGCCGTCATGACCAATACATCCACGCCACCTTTATCCGGGCGTCCCTTTGCACTGAGGGCGAGGCGTTGATGCACCCCAAAGCGATGTTGCTCATCGATTACCGCAATACCAAGATCATGATAAATCACATCATCCTGAAAAAGTGCATGTGTCCCAACGAGGATATGAATATCCCCTGCAGCTAAATCCTGCAGCAACGCTTCGCGCTTTTTTCCCTTAAGGCGACCGGTTAGCAGTTCAATTCGAAGGCCCGCCGTTTCAACAAATCCTTTAAGCCCTTCATAATGCTGACGGGCAAGGATTTCTGTAGGGGCCATAAGCGCCCCTTGCGCACCTGACTGAATGGCTTTTGCAAGAGACATGAGGGCAACGGCCGTTTTACCACTTCCTACATCGCCCTGAAGAAGGCGGAGCATGCGCCCATCACTTTCCATATCCCCGTAAATTTCCGCGATGGCATTCTGCTGCGCATGGGTCAGCTTATAGGGCAGGGCGTTCTCAATTCGATCAACCAAGGCGCCGCTTTTGTCAAATTTACGCCCGCGTCGTCGGCGCATACTTCGGCGCACCAGTTCAAGCGCAACCTGATTTGCCAGCAACTCATCATAGGCAAGCCGCTGACGGACTGAAAATTCAGGTTCGATTTCTTTATCAGATTGCGGGGAGTGGGCAAGGGTCAGTGCACTTGACCAAGTGGGCCAGTTTTCACGGGCGATCAGGTCTTTGTTTATCCACTCTGTCAGGTCGGTTTTCACCTCAAGCGATTGGGCGATGGCTTTTTGTAAAACCTTACCCGTCACCCCAGCCGTTAGCGGATAGACAGGCTCATAGCGCTTGATCTGATCCACTTCGTTCGGGCGCACCACATGATCAGGATGGGTGATTTGGTATTTGCCGGAAAATTCCTCCAGCTTGCCGGAAATAATCCGGTCTTCCCCCTCCGGCAAAGTGCGTTTCAGGTAATCTTCACGGCCATTAAAATAGACCAGAGACAACGACTGAACCCCAACCTCGCAGGAGATGCGATAGGGAATCCGGCGGCTTTTTGACGGAAAATGTTTTAAGACAGTGACCGGAGTTACGATTTGGCGCGTAATAAGGCCCGAGTGCAATTCAGGTGCGTCTTCGCGATGAATTGTTCCTGTCGGCAAATGAAACAGAAGATCCACAACATGCGGACCCGCCAGTTTTTCAATGAAAGTGGCAAGCCGAGGGCCAATACCCTTCAGCGTGTTTACAGGTCTGAATAATGGAAAAAGAACTTCTGGTCGCATGCGCGCACTTTAAATGGATTTCATCAGGCGGTCTAGCGGGGGCTGACATTCGTGAGTAAAAAGAGTATATGCTTCAAACACCTTGTAAGAGAGCAGTTAACATGACCGAAGATATCACCATTCGCCGCAAGCGGCTTCTGCATCGCTCCCGCTATACCGGTATGAAGGAAACTGACCTTATGTTGGGTCGTTTCGCCAATAAATACCTGAAAGAGTTCGGCGAAGAAGAGCTTGATATCTATGAAAAGCTTTTAAAAGCCGGTGATCCCAGCATCTATGCCTGGGCCGTGGGGCGCGAGGAAATACCGGAAGAGTATAACACCAGCGTCATGCAAAAATTGAAACAGTTTGCCATTTACGAACACGATCCAGCACAAGTTGATGACTGATAATGTGATGACCGGCCTTGTTGACCGGCTGGTCGCCTCTGAAAAGCAGGTTGTCTCCCTTTCCCTGGAAGCCGTTCCGGAAGGGTATGACGCCTATATCTTAAGCGCCCTCGCGAAAAAAGCGACGCAGGATATCATCTATATTCTGCGCGAAGACATGCGCATGGCCACCACCGAAGCAAGCCTGAAATTCTTCGACCCCGCGGTTGAAGTCATCAGCTTTCCGGCGTGGGATTGTTTGCCTTATGACCGGGTATCCCCAAACCCTGAAATCGTCGCGGAGCGGATGAGCGCCCTTGTCGATATTTCAAAAAAAGGGGGCAAACCGCGCATTATTTTGACAACTGTCAACGCGGTGCTGCAACGGGTGCCGTCCCCTGGCATGATCGACAAAGCCAGCTTTTCTGCCAAAGTTGGTGATCATATCAACCTGAAAAAGCTGACCGATTTCTTCATCGCCAATGGCTTTACCCGTATTGGTACGGTAATGGAGCCAGGCGAGTTTGCCATTCGCGGCGGTATTATTGACGTCTTCCCGCCGGGGAATGAGCAACCCGTTCGAATTGATCTGTTCGGTAATCAGATTGACGGCATGCGGTATTTTGAACCGATCAGCCAGCGATCCACTGATAAATTGGAAGAAGTTCGATTTATCGCCGCCACGGAATTCCTGCTCAATGATGATGCGGTAAGCCGTTTTAGAAGCGGATACCGTGAGAATTTTGGCGCGGTGACATCTGGCGATCCGTTATATGAAGCGGTGAGTGAAAAGCGTAAACATCCGGGTATGGAGCATTGGCTGCCCCTTTTTCACGAAAAAATGGCGCGCCTGACGGATCTTTTACCAGACGCGACGATCTTTACTGATCACTTGTTTGACGAATCTAAAGATGCGCGCTTTGACACCATCGCCGATTATTATGAAAGCCGTAAAGCCGTAGAGGGGGAGAAGGATGCGGATTACCACCCTCTACCACCTGAGCGGCTTTATCTGGATAACACTGAATGGCAGGAACTAACCGCAGCTCGAACGCTTGCGCATTTCTCACCCTTTAGAAGCGGTGCAAGCGGGGATCATATTCTGGACGCCGAAGGGCGTCAGGGACGGGAGTTCTCAGCAGAGCGTAAAGAAAAAGACAGTAACATTTACGACCATGTCCGCCGGCACCTTGTTCAAACCATGGAAAGTGGCAAACAGGTTGTTCTTGCGCATTTCTCTGACGGATCGCTTGCGCGAAATAAAACTGTTCTGAAAGAACATGGCATTTCACCGGTCAATGACATTACGGATTTGTCCGGCCTGAAGGCGACCAAGAAATCCAAACAGGTGTCACTGGCAGTATTGCCGCTTGAACATGGGTTTGAGACGCCAGATCTTGCGATTATCAGTGAGCAGGACATTCTGGGGGATCGTCTTGCGCGCCCAAAACGGACCTCACGCCGCAAAGGCAGTGAATTTATTTCCGAAGCCTCTCAGCTATCCCCAATGGATTATGTTGTCCATGTGGAACACGGTATCGGGCAATATGTTGGGCTTAAAAATATCGATATTTCCGGCGCCCCCCATGACTGCGTTGAGCTGCATTATGCAGGCGGAGACAAGATTTATCTGCCCGTTGAAAATATCGAAATGCTCTCCCGCTATGGCGGATCGGATAGTGCGGCGAACCTTGATAAACTGGGTGGGTCCGGTTGGCAGGCGCGAAAAGCGAAGTTAAAAGCCAAAGTGATGGAGATGGCGGATCAGTTGATCGCCATTGCCGCGGCCCGCTCCCTTCGAAAAGGGGAGCGGATGACACCGCCGCCCGGTGCTTATGAAGAATTTTGCGCCCGGTTCCCATACGAAGAGACGGACGATCAGCTTCGCGCAATCACCGATGTTCTGTCGGATATGACATCTGGCAAGCCAATGGATCGCCTGATCTGTGGTGATGTTGGTTTTGGTAAAACCGAGGTTGCCCTTCGGGCCGCCTTTGTTGCGGCAATGACAGGAAAACAGGTGGCGATTGTCACCCCAACCACATTGCTTGCCCGGCAGCATTATAAAACATTTGCAGAACGCTTCACAGGCCTTCCCATTAATGTGGCGCAGCTCTCTCGCATGGTTTCAACGAAAGAAGCCAATGTCACCAAAGCGGGCCTTGCCAGCGGTCAGGTCGATATTGTCATCGGCACGCACGCCCTGTTAGGTAAATCGGTGAATATCAAAAACCTGGGGCTTGTGATCGTTGATGAGGAACAGCATTTCGGCGTTGCCCATAAAGAGCGCCTGAAAGAAATGCGGGCTGATTTGCATGTGCTGACGCTAACGGCAACGCCAATTCCGCGAACCTTGCAATTGGCGATGACCGGTATTCGGGATCTGTCCATTATTGCAACGCCGCCGGTGGATCGCTTGGCCGTCAGGACATTTGTGTTGCCTTTCGATCCTGTTGTCATTCGGGAGGCATTGCTCCGCGAACATTATCGCGGTGGTCAAAGTTTCTTTGTATGTCCGCGCCTTAAAGATTTGGGTGAGGTTGCCAATTATCTCGAGCAACATGTACCAGAGGTGAAATTCGTCACTGCCCACGGTCAGATGGCGGCGAAAGATCTGGATCAGGTCATGAATGCCTTTTACGACGGCGAATATGACGTGTTGGTGGCCACAAATATCGTGGAATCCGGTATTGACGTTCCGCGGGCGAATACGCTGATCACCTATCGCTCGGATATGTTTGGTCTGGCGCAACTTTATCAGATCAGGGGCCGGGTTGGACGTTCCAAAACACGGGCCTATGCTTATCTGACATTGCCGCCGCTCAAGAAACCAACGGAAGCGGCTGAGAAACGCCTTCGGGTGCTGCAATCTCTGGATACGCTGGGAGCAGGCTTTACCCTTGCAAGTCATGATCTGGATATTCGCGGGGCAGGGAACCTGCTTGGGCAGGAACAGTCCGGTCATGTGAAAGAAGTTGGGTTTGAGCTTTATCAGCAAATGCTGGAAGAGGCCGTCGCCAACGCCAAAGCAACCGGAATGGACGGAGAGGCCAACGAAGCCGAAGAGAAATGGTCACCGACCATCAACATCGGCACCTCTGTTTTGATCCCTGAAAAATATGTGGCAGACCTATCGTTGCGGATGGAGCTGTATCGCCGGGTCGCATCTCTTGAGACACGCGCAGAGATTGATGCGTTTGCTGTTGAATTGGTTGATCGGTTCGGCCCGCTACCAGAAGAAGTTGACCACCTGATCAAGGTGACAACCATCAAACATTATTGCCGTCAGGCGAATATGGAAAAAGTGGAAGCAGGGCCGAAAGGCGCCGTGATCACATTCCGAGGGAATGATTTTGCAAATCCGGGCGGACTTGTTGAATTTATCTCCCGTCAGCCGGGATCCGCGAAACTGCGGGGGGATCATAAACTGGTCTATACCCGTGGCTGGGATCATCCAGAAGATCGTTTAAATGGGGTGGCGACACTGGCTGAAAATCTGGCCCGCATCGCCATAGCCCCTTAATTATTCAGAAGGGGGAGAGGCGGCCTCCGCCTTTTCCTCTTCTGCGATTTTATCAAATACCTGATGGAATGTGGCCGCATCCTGTGCACCAGACAGCGCATATTTATCATTGATGATAAAGAACGGAACGCCTTGCACCCCAATTTGGCGGGCCTGATATTCCTCTGACGAGACACGATCAAGATCGCGATCCGTGTTAAGAAGATCGCCCACAATCTTGCCGTCCATTCCGGCTTCTTCTGCTGCCTCAATCAAGGTCTGATGATCGCCGAGATCCTTGCCGTCCATAAAGAATTTACGGAACAGGATTTCAACAATTTCATCCTGCAGCCCGGCGCCAGATGCCCACAAGATCACCCGATGCGAGTCGAGCGTATTTGGGGAGCGTTCGATTTTCTTGAAATTAAAATCAAGTCCAACAGCTTCGCCCGCAGTCGCAACATGCTGATAAAGTTCGCGCGCGCGCTCAACCGAGCCAAATTTCTTGGCGGTGAACTCTTTGCGGTCCGCGCCTTCCTTCGGCATATCCGGGTGAAGTTGGAAAGGGTGCCAATGCACATCGAAAGGCAGATCAGGCCGCTCTTGCATAGCCTGTTCCAGCTTACGTTTACCGATGAAACACCACGGGCAAACGGTATCTGAGATGACGTCAATTTTCATGATTTAAAAGATAAGGCTGCCACACCCTTGTGACAACCCCTATCTGGAACGATTATTCCATTATCACTTAACCGTGAAAACCTTCTTTTTTGGCGCGCTTTTCAATCTCTTTAAGCGTTTCATCCGGTTGAAGCTGGGCACAGCCCATTTTAATAACAGCCAAAATGGGAGTGTCCATACCATGAATGGCGTATTCAGTATTGCGCGTTACGCCGTAAATCCGATTGAGCGCAATACCAGCGGCTTCGATGCTCGTATTTGGTAAAGCGATAATGAATTTATCGCCTGAAAAGCGACCGCAGAAATCTTCACCGCGCACGAGGAATGACAAAATATTCCCCATTTGGCGCAAAACCTGATCACCGGCATTGAAACCAAATTCCTTGTTAATTTCCTCAAGATTTTCAAGCTCCACCACCGCGAAGGTCAAATGACGATCGGTGGCGATAAAATCCTTGATCATATGGGTGAGGTGGGTCTGCACAAAACCGTATGAGTAAAGACCCGTCAGACCATCTGTTACCGCGAGAGGTTTAGAAGCCCTGAACAACTGTTGGAGTTGAAAGCGATAATCCATCTGATTTGTATGCAGGCTGAGACGGGCCGCAAGCTGG
>JAEPMY010000065.1 GCA_017643685.1 Sneathiella sp. | reverse complement strand
CAATATGCCTGATGTGGCTGAGCAGGTTTTGAGTAACGGGGATGCAGATATTATTTCGATGGCCCGGCCAATGCTGGCTGATGCGGAATTGGTCAATAAAACTCTTGAGGGGCGCGAGGATGAAATCAACACTTGTATCGCCTGTAATCAGGCTTGTCTTGATCATACATTCACAGGGCAGGAGGTAAGTTGCCTTGTGAACCCGCGCGCGTGCCATGAGACTGAGCTTAACTATATACCGGCAGAAAAAATCAAGAAGATCGCAGTCGTGGGGGCGGGGCCTGCTGGGCTTGCTTATTCTGAGATTGCAGCGCAGCGGGGGCATCAGGTGACCCTTTTTGATGCCGCGCCCGAAATAGGGGGGCAATTTAATCTTGCGAAACAGATCCCCGGTAAAGAAGAGTTTTTCGAAACCATTCGTTACTTTAATCGAATTTTAGATGTGCGCGGGGTGATCAGGCGACTGAATACTTTCGTGACTGCAGACCTTCTAAAGACGGAAGGTTTTGATGAGATCATCCTGGCGACGGGAATTGAGCCTAGAACACCTAAAATCGAAGGGGTCAATCACCAGTCAGTGAAGAAATATGTCGACGTTATTCAAGGCAATGCCGCTGTGGGCGGAAAGGTTGCGATTATCGGCGCTGGGGGGATTGGTTTCGATGTGGCTGAGCTCATTTCCCATAAGGGTGTATCCGCTGCGATGGACGTTGATGTCTTCGCACGGGAGTGGGGGATTGATTTTCAAAATCATCCGCGCGGTGGGGTGACGGGTGTTGAACCTGTAGTTGAAACCGCGGACAGAGAGATTTATCTGTTGCAACGAAAAGAAACTCCGGTTGGTCGTGGGCTTGGGAAAACCACTGGATGGACGCACCGGATTGCACTCTCTCGGCGAAATGTGAAGATGATCAACGGATGTGACTATCATCGGATCGATGACAGCGGGTTACACCTCACCATCAATGGGCAGCCTAAAACACTTGATGTGGATACAGTTATCATTTGCGCAGGGCAGGAGCCAAATCGGCAACTTTACGAAGAGCTGAAAGCTTCGGGCATTTCGGCCACGTTGGTTGGCGGGGCGTTTGAAGCGATGGAGCTTGATGCAAAGCGCGCCATCAATCAAGCCAGTTATTTGGCAGCCGCCGTTTAAAATCAGACCCGCTCTCACCAGAGGGGTTTTTATCTGACGCTTTCGGGTTAAGATACAGGCCTATTAAACCAAGAGGGGCTTATGAAACGATTTTTCCAAATTCTGCCGCTGGTGTTTGTTAGCTTGCTAGCAGGGCTATCCCAAGCGGCGGATAACAAAAATAGCTGGAACGTTATCTGTCAGGATAATAACAGCCCATCTACCTGCCGGATGGAGCAGAACCTGTTTTTACGGCAAACTGCAGAGGATGGTCAGGAAAAATCTGGCAAGATTTTGGGGGTTACTATTTTATATGTAACCGACCAAGCCAAAGGTGAGCGGAAACCCCACATGAATTTCTTGCTACCACTTGGCGTGGATTTACGTGCCGGAATAGTGTTTCGCGTTGATGAGAAAGAAGAAATCTCCCTTCGGTATTTGACCTGTACCCAACGTGGCTGCGAAACAGCACTGCCTTTATCTGATGCGTTGCTTGAAGGCATGCTTGATGGACGTGAGTTGCAGGTTGGTTTTCGAGGGTGGGGAGCAAAACAAACCAACGTGGTGAAAGTCACCCTGATCGGTTTCACCCGCGCCTTTTCATCGCTAGGGTAGTGTTTCTACACAAATAATTACTGGCAATTTGACATAAATGAGTGGTATTTTCGCCTTCTTTTACCGCTGTGTGAACTTGGACATCCGAATTGGGGGAATATTAAATGTTGCTGGCGCGCAAGGACTGCTCATTCAAGCAGGTACTTTTGGGGGGCATGTCAATCGTTGCCCTGACATCTATGCTCGCGGTAAGTGGTTATGCTCTGGCTGCGCCAAGTGAGATAACTGGTGGTGTCGATATTGTTTCATCCGATGCTGCTGGTTTGACAGAAACAAATGAGACTGGTTCAGTAAACATCGATATTATTGCTCCAGCTGGTGGATTGGAATTCGGTGCAAGAGGTACGCCTTCGATTGTTGTGGACAATGGAAGTGATCCTGTCGATTTGACGATTAATATTGATGCAGGTAGCCGCTCAGTAACTCTTCGCGATGATGTCTATGCGACTCCCGCAAATAATTCTTTAACGCTTAATATCGTTAATGGTGAAGTCAATTTTCTTGGCGATGTTGGTAATGCCGGTGCTGGTTCTGTCGATATTGAAATTGGCGCTGGGGGGGGCTCCACCGCTTCAATGCTTGTGGATGCCATCTATGGCAGCGTTGTGATAGATGCGGCAGTAGATGCAGCGGCCGTTGGCGATAATACTAAACTTAGGCTATTTAATCTTAGTAAGAATACAGCAAACACACTTACCTTTAAGCAGGCCATCGGTGGTGTAGAAGATCTTGATAACATTGAGATCAATTCCAATGTCAAAGCAACTTTTGAAGGTACAGTTGACGCGTCGGCTATCTCCGTGGGAACGACGTCAGAGATTACTTTTAAGGGAAATGTCACCGGTGATATCAACTTCACTGCTGATGGCACAGTAATATTGGCTGATGGCGCTCAACTAACGGGTGACATTACAACGGCAACGGATGGTTCAGGTGCTTTAGATGTAGCGACTACATCTAGCTTAAACCCTGTAACTGGAAGCGTTGGCGCATCGGGTAAAGCGCTTAAAGCCATCACAATAGACATTGAAGGTCAGTCAGTCGCATTCGATGGCGCAGTGTTTGCAAAAACTATAAATATTGCAGGGACTGATCTGACAGGCCAATTAAGTTTTAATGACGGTGTTACGGGCGTATTAGCCTTGAGTGACGATGTTACAATTGTTGTGGCTACCGACAAAGTTTTAGATGGTTCTGTTACAACAGGGAATGATGGCGAGGGCACTGTTACTCTCTCTGTTAATGCTGCGGATGTGACGGTGGCTACGGGGCAAATTGGTACGGATGCTAAGAAGATTAAGTTGTTAGATGTGACTGCCGCAGATGGACGAACGGCTAAGCTGTCTGGTGATGTATATGCTGATGCTGTTGATGTGACCGGGAATTCGACCGGCACTGTTGAGTTCGATGGAGATATCAAAACCACTGGAGATATTACAGTCAATGGCGGTTCTGCTCAGTTTGATGGGGCGGTTACTTCGGCTCAGTTAATCGACGCAACGAGTGGAGATGCCGTCTTCAATAATAATGTGACTGCAACAACCGGGATCGTCGCCACCGGCAATAGCTTAACTTTTAGTGGAGCTTCAGCTCAAACAATTGATGCAGCAGTGGCAGATGCTGCAAGTTTGATCTTGAGCAATGAAAGCGGCGTATCTTTTGTAAAAGCGGTGGATGATATTACCACCCTGGATGTGGCTGCAGATGCGATTGCGACCTTTCAGGAGGCTGTTGGTTCAGGGGGGGCTGTGGCTAACTTGAATATTGCTGTGGGCGCCATTGCAAAGTTTGAAAAAACACTCGCCGCAACTAATATAGATTTGGATGGTGAGATCAGGGTTGAAGACGCTGTTACTGTCAGCAGTCTGAATGTTGATGCCGGTTCCACCATTACATTGGGGAATGGTTTAGTTGCCGGTGAGACCGCTTTTGCCGTTACCACACTCACAACAGCATTAGGCGCAACCGTAAACCTTCCAGCCACTTTCACCACTGGCGAGATTACATTATTTGATGCGGGGGTAGATATTTCCGCTAATCAATCAGATTTGACGCTTACCGATAATGCGCTGGTGGACTACGAGTTTAAGGTTGGCGGTCCTAATGATGATATTATTGTTGAGGCGACGGCAAAGACTACTGCGCAAACCGCTGCGGACCTTGGTGTTTCAACCGACGTGGCGACAGCTCTTCCAATTGCGGTCACCGCTGCGGATACAAGTGATGCTGAGGGGGCGACTGCGTTGAATGCTGCTTTGAATGCTGGTGGGGCAACGGCTAAGTCCGCGGCCGTGCAGGTTGGTGTGCAGGCAGATGCTTTGGCAGGCGCAACAAATGCGAATGTTGGCACCTCGCAGCGGGTCTTTGGGGTGACATCTGAACGATTGGCAAGCCTTCGCTTTGGTGGCCAGTATGGCCAAACTGTTTATGAAGGCCTCTCTACCGGTGACTATGATGACAAGGGGGTTGGGATCTGGATCCGGCCTTTCGGTAACTGGGTCACTCAAGATGGAACAGGTGGATCGGCAGGCTATGATGCCACAACCTACGGGATCGCCGGTGGTGCTGATGTGATTATTGATGATCGGGGGCAGTATCGGGCTGGCTTGTCTTTTGCGGGTTCTCAAACCGATGTTGATGGGGACGGTGCGGGCAAAGCCACTGTTGAAATTCAAAGCTTTCAGCTAACAGCATACACGGATTTTACAGGTAAAGCTTATTTTGCGGATCTGATGGCAGGTTACGCATTTAATGGAAATGATACGTCTCGTGTGATTAATTTTGGCGGTTTGGATCGGACAGTCACAGGCACATATGATACGCATCAGTTTATGGTTGCCGGTAACGCAGGAATTCCTTTCCACCTGAGGGGGACGGCATATCTAACACCGATTGTCGGCTTCAACTACATCCATGTAATGGGTGAGGAGTATACTGAGAAAGGTGGGGGCGGATTTAGTCAGACAGTGGACCAAGACAGTATTAACGTCCTGATCGCAAAGTTTGACACTCGTTTGCATTCTAAAATTCGTATGGACGACGCCTATCTGGTTCCATCTCTGACAGGGGGTGTTTTTTACGATGTTATAGGAGATGAAGCCTCTGCTACTGCCTCTTATACAGGCGGTGGTGCTGCCTTTACGGTTGAGGGGACGGAGGTTGAACAATTTGGGGGTCATATTGGTTTCGGCATCGGGTATGAGATGGATGGTTTCCGGATTGGGTTCGATTATGACGCAGAACTGAAGTCTGGCTCATTGGGGCATTCAGCTAGGTTTGAAGCTCGAGTTGATTTTTAAAAAAAGCAACTACAGTCAAAGCCCCGGCAGTTTCGCCGGGGCTTTTTGTTTCTAGAGAGGTTTTCGAAGCAAAATGACGCGTTTGTGGGCAGCTCTATTAGGCGCCGTACTTCTTTCCCTCCTTCAAGGTTGTGTGACACCTTCTGCAACCTCTCGGGCGGAGGTGGCAGAGGAGATAGCCCTTAAAGCGGGGTTTAAGGGTTTTACACTGACGGGTACGTATTTCACTCTCCAAGGTTATGCAAACCTACAGGAACACGGTGAGACGGCGGCGATTTATATTGAGGGAGACGGTAGGGCTTGGGCGAGCCGGACGCGGCCTTCGCTTAATCCAACACCTGTAAACCCGTTGGCACTGAGGCTGGCGGCATTTGATGAGCGTGCAAACGTCATTTATTTAGGCCGCCCTTGTCAGTATGTTGATCTCACAAGCCAGCCAAATTGTCAGGTGAAGTATTGGACCTCTCATCGGTTTGCACCGGAGGTTATTTCTGACTATGGGCTTATTCTCGATCAGATTAAGCAGCAAACAGGGGTGAAGCAGTTCCAGCTTGTCGGATTTTCAGGCGGCGCTGCGGTGGCCGCACTTCTGGCGGCTTCACGGTCTGATCTAAGCGCTCTGGTAACAGTCGCAGGCAATTTGGATCTTAAGGCGCTGGCTTCCCATCATAAAGTATCGCCTTTGTCGGGCTCGCTGGACCCTGCTGATTTTGCATCTAAACTGGTCGCCATTCCGCAGGTTCATTTGGTGGGAGAGGGGGACAAGGTAATTCCTCCCGGACTTACGAAACGATTTTTTGGTCGTCAGGCGGAAAACCCCTGTTTATCTGTTCAAATCGTACCGGGAGCCTCACATCAGGAAGGCTGGATTGATCAGTGGCGGTCTTTTAAACCATACCTTCATGATTGCCGCTAAAAAGTCTTTTGCTCCTGCGCCTTTATTCCTGTAAAAGTGCAAAACCTCAATAAAACAGAGTTTTCTAGCGAGATTTCGGATGACAAGACACCTTATTACTTCTGCACTTCCATACATTAATGGCGTTAAGCATTTGGGTAATCTGGTCGGCTCTATGCTGCCATCCGATTTGTATGCCCGTTACCTTCGGGCTCGGGGGCAGGAAGTCTTGTTCATCTGTGCAACTGATGAGCACGGAACACCTGCTGAACTTGCCGCGCGTGAGGCTGGGGTGGATGTCGCTGAGTTTTGTGCAGAGGCTCATGAGCTGCAGAAAGGTTTGGGGGCAGCATTCTCTCTTTCGTTCGATCATTTTGGTCGTTCGTCCTCTCCGCAAAATCACGAACTGACACAGCATTTCGGAAATAAACTCTTTGAAAATGGGTTTATTGAGGAGAGAGTTACCAAGCAGGTCTTTTCTGTAGATGATGACCGCTTCCTGCCAGATCGCTATGTGGAGGGAACTTGCCCGCATTGCGGTTATGAAAAGGCCCGCGGTGATCAGTGTGAAAGCTGTACCCGTCTTTTGGATCCAACGGATTTGCTAGAGCCTCGCTCAGCGGTTTCGGGCAGTAGTAATTTGGAAGTGCGTGAGAGTAAACACTTGTTTTTGCTGCAATCCAAGCTGTCTGATGAAATTCGCGAATGGGTCAATAAGCATCAGGACTGGCCAGTTCTGGTATCGTCCATCGCCCTTAAATGGCTAGATGAAGGCCTGCACGACCGTGGCATCACCCGTGATTTGAAATGGGGTGTTCCGGTTGGACGAGAAGGTATGGAAGATAAAGTTTATTACGTCTGGTTCGACGCGCCGATTGAATATATCGCGGCGACCAAAGAGTGGGCTGATGAGGATCCGGAAAATCGGGATTGGAAATCCTGGTGGTACGAAGCCGAAGATGTTCATTACACGGAATTCATGGCCAAGGATAATATCCCGTTCCACACAGTTACCTTCCCAGGCACTCAATTGGGTAGTCGTGAACCATGGAAAATGGTTGACTACATTAAAGGGTTTAACTGGTTAAATTACTACGGCGGTAAATTCTCTACTAGCCAGAAGCGCGGCATTTTCATGTCAGATGCTATTGAAATGCTGCCTGCGGATTACTGGCGTTATTATCTTTTGGCCAATGCACCTGAGAGTTCTGACAGTAGTTTTACATGGGATGGCTTCTCCGGCACGGTGAACAAGGACTTGGCGGATACGCTGGGTAACTTTGTGAACCGCACTCTTAAATTCTGCAGCTCCAAATTTGGGAATGCTCTGCCTGAAGGTGGCGTCTATGGAGAGCGGGAGACACAGCTCGCCAAGGATCTCACAGCGCGGGTTTTGGCTTACAATGGCTTTATGGAAGAGCTACAAATCCGCAAAGCAATGCAGGAGCTCCGGGCTATATGGGTGATGGGGAATGAGTATCTCACAGAAACAGCTCCCTGGACTGCGTTTAAAACGGATCCAGAAGCCGCTGCGGCCTCTCTGCGTGCTGCGATTAACCTAATTCGTGTTTTCGCCGTTTTGAGTGCGCCCGTAATACCGACCGCATCGAAAACTTTGTCCGATGCGCTTGGGCTTGATCTCAATGAAACAACATGGCTTGGTGAAGACATGGTGGCTGAATTGGATGCGCTGAAGGCGGGGCATGAGTTTGAGGTCCCAGGAGTTCTATTCACTAAAATCAGTGATGAGCAAGTCGCGGAATGGGAAGAGAAATTTGGCGGTAAAGAGTAACGCCCGCAAAATTTTGCGAAAAATTTGAACCATTACTTAACGGCGGTTTAAACCTTTTCGAATACTTTTATAGCCTCACAAGAGGTGTGAAAGATGAAAAGGCTTTTATTAAGAAGCCGCCTGTTTCGGCGATTTCGAAAAAATCAGGAGGGGACGACCGCTGTTGAAGTGGCGTTGATCGCCCCTGTGCTGATCGTCATACTTTTCGGGCTTATTGAGCTGAGCGTTGCCATGTTTATTAACACGGTGATTGAAGGGGGGCTGCGTGATGCCTCCCGCATTGGTTTGACGGGGCTTGAGACTGATGGCGTGAGCCGTGAACAAACTATCATTAATATTGTGAATGATGCCTCTTTGGGGCTTGTTGATCTGGAACTTGGCGATATTTCGTCGTTGGTTTATCCAAGTTTCGGGGATATCGGCATGCCAGAGCCTTATACGGATAGTAATGGTGACGGTGTTTATACCGCTGGTGAAGATTTTGATGACATCAACGGTAACGGCGGCTGGGACGAAGATATGGGTAATGCCGGTCTTGGTGGTCCGGGTGAAATCGTTCTTTACACTATTCGCTATAACTGGAATTTCCTAAGCGGGCAGGTTGTGCCTGTGTTAAATGGTGTTATTCCCATGTCTGCTTCCATGGTCGTTCGGAACGAGCCTTTCTAGGAGGAGATAATGAAGTTTCTTCTAGTTAAAGAAAGAATTCAAAAAGCCGGACGGAATTTTCGCCGGTTGATGAAAGACAGTTCTGCCGTTGCTATGGTGGAATTTGCCATGATCTTACCAATGCTGACTGTTTTAACACTCGGTAGCTTCGAGGTGGCACGTTATGCGCTTCTAACTCAGAAGTTAGACCGTGTCTCAGCAACAATGGCTGACTTGACGGCTCGGGCCGAGGCTTTAACAGCTTCTGAGGTGGATAATCTTTTTGACTCTACTGATCATCTCGCTCAGCCATTTGATTTTAATACCGACGGCATGGTGGTGATATCATCAATTGTCGGCCGCTTAAATCAGCCGCCACTCATTATTGGTCAGCGCAGCCAGGGAAATATCTCCGGTGTTAATAGCGTTATCGGGTCTAATGGTGGTGATGCTACCCTTCCGGAGGCATTTAAAAATCAGGAAACCGGACAGGTGCTGGAAGATGGCGATGGCCTCATTGTTGCTGAGGTTTTTTACGACTACGCACCTTACTTGTCTCTTGGTGGTAACCTACTGGACGACATTTTGGGTGAGATGATTATTTATCGTCGTGCTTTCTTCCGTCCGCGGCTTTCTGAGCAAACCACCTTCAACTGATTTAAGTTCTCCCCGCTTGAAAGAGCAAATTTACCAAGTAAGCATCACTAAAAAGCCCGCCATGATGGCGGGCTCTTTTTTGTATCTAATCTTTTTTATTCTTTAATCCGCAGGTTGCTGAGTTCTTGCCCGATTGTGCGGAAAGCTTCTTTCAGTGCTTCTTTGGTTGGTGAGTTAAAGAAGTGTTTTGGTGAAGTCGCGCAGTTTCTATAAAGGTTCTCGTTACCTGCTTTAAATTTGATCGTGTAGACAATAATGCCTGCATTTTTCATGGCTGAGCAGACTTGAGAAAACTTACTATCTACTCTGTCACGATAATAACTTGCAGATGAATAGCGTAGGCGCCCATCCGGGTTCGTGTAGCTATCCCATGAGCTTGAGCCGCCGGTGATGGAGTAATCACTTTTTTCCTGGCGGGAGTATGAGTTGTAGTCAAAATAGTTGCGATTACCGCCGTGGCTGAAGATTGTATTTTCTCCGTCCGTCATCATAATAACGGCTTTATCGATCAGGGGCTCATCATAGTCTTTAGGAAGAGTTGGATCCGAACCTGCCCAGATACCGCGCCAGCGCGGAGAAATGACACGCCATCCCCATACCATTCCAACATTACCCATTGTGCCGCCGCTCATCCAAGGGCGAAGTTCGTCAATACGGTCTTTAATCTTCGATTTTTCTTTCGTCAGCGGTAGGATCGGCGCAGGGCATCCAGCATTAGGGCCGCGACCAACTGAGTCATAGAAGCTACTCCAGTTGCCAACATCCTTTTCTTCGACGTTGTAGATACTTCTAGCATTGTTTCCAATCCAGTTATTATCCTCATCGCGATAAGAACTACTGAATTGATGGTGACCATTATAATAAAGATAAGGTACGAAATCTTCGTTTGGTGGATTGTCTGTAATATCAATGGTTCCGCCAGCTAGATGGTCACGCATTTCAACGCAGCCTTTCCAGCCATAGTTCGTATCCTTTGCGCCATCACGGTCTACATCGTATCCGTATGCATGACGGAAATCGGTGTCGTCATAGTATCTGCTTTTGCCGGAACCACTAGGATCAACGATATTGTATCGATGGTTCAGTTTGAGAAATCCAATATTTTCATAGCCGACATTCACTTGGGTCACATATGGGACGATGCCAACCCATAAGTTCTTCTGTGTTTCTTTATCACCGTAAAGAATGTCCACAAGATCATGCGCGGCCTCGCGAAGGGCAACGATACGCATATTGCCATCGCCTTGATTGTAGCTGTTTGTATCGGAATCGCGGGCCATCGAGCCAGTGTTATCAAGCACCATAACTAGCTCTAGGCCACGATTTACGCGATTGATGACCGTGCGGGCACCAACCGTTATATCCTTTTTGCCCAGAACATTCATAAATGTCGTATCAAATGTCGCATTTACCTTGAGTTCAATATTCTCGCGGTTGTTGTCCCAAGAAATATCTAGTGCAGATATATTTGCATCCATGTAATCCGACGGCAAGTTAGCATCGAAAAACATTTGCGCATCGGCTTTCACTTTGGCTTCTTCCTCAAAAACCACTCGTCCTGCCGCAAGGCCTGCTGCGTCCAGCGCTGTCGATAACTGGGATTTCAGCACATAAGCGCGAGCCAGATCGATTGAGAGGCCAACGGCTCCAAAAATTGGAATGGCCAGTAGTGTTAAGACAATCGCAGAAATACCACTGGTATCATCCGCGAACTCTTTTAATTTTTTGAGTGTTAATTGAATAGGAGTATGTGAATTCATATCACACCTCTCTTAAGTAATGTATTCCAGACTATCCGTTATTTAACGATATAAATATTAAAATGGCTTAAAAATCGCGATTCAATTTGTGATAAAAGAATGACAAAATTTTATTTAATTACTTTGTTAGGTGTTTTGTTTTAAGTATATATAATGAGTATTATAAAACCTCTAAATAAAAATAATAATAAAATTTTTAGTATTATTTATTTATTAACCATGATTTATAATGCATAAAATTTTACATATTTATCAATATTTTAGATGCGAAAAAAATTAATGCTTTTAACTATTGATTAATTAATTGGTGGCAAATTAATCATCAGAAGCAAGGTGACAAGAAAACTTGGCCAACGCTTCATCGTTTAGGGCTTCTCTAACTTGTGAATGAGAAGTTCATGGTTAGAAAAGCTTTCGGGGTTGAGAGCAATTGCCAGGACAAGATTTAGTCCTACGCTTATATGATTAGGAGATTTGAGATGTTTAAAATGTTCCGCGCTTTTGTAAAAGACGAATCTGGTGCAACAGCTATCGAGTATGGTCTGATTGCCGCTCTGATCGCACTGGTTGGTGTTGTCGCATTTACTGCTCTGGGTGATACAATTTCTTCATCCTTCAGCGAAGTTGCAGAAGCTCTTTGTACTGGTGCTGGTGGAACATATTCACTTACAGCCACAGGCACAGGTTCTTGCACATTCTCATAATGTAGCCTGACGAGGCGGGCCGTACTCATAAAGTGCGGCCCGCTTTTTTTGTTTTGGGAGATTCCAAATTGTAGGAGGTAGCTATGTTGTGGTCTGTGTTTTTTAAATTTAAATCAGATACAAATGGTGCAACTGCCATGGAATACTGCCTGATTGCGGCTTTGGTCGCTCTTGCTGGAATTATAGCTTTTACGGCTTCCGGCGATTCTATATCCGCGACTTTTGCGGATATTTCAGAAGATTTCTGTACGGCGGTCGGGGGAAGCTTCTCTCTGACAGCAAATGGTAGCGGAAGCTGTACATTCTAGTAGCACCTGATGCAGGTTTCGTTCCCATATGCTCATTGAAAAATACCTCTTTATTGCACTTGTTGGAGCGGCGTTCTTGACTACTCTTTGGGCCGCTGTCTCTGATTGGCGAAGCCTTAAGATCCCCAACTATATCAGTCTCATAATTATTGCCATTTATCCGGCTGTTGTTTTGCTGTCCCCCGTTCAGATCCCGTGGATTTCAGGGCTGATGGTGGCCGCTGTGATGTTTGGCATCGGGTTTTTGCTGTTTGTCCTCGGAAGCTTTGGAGGCGGCGATGTGAAACTGCTTGTCGCTTTAAGTCTCTGGGCCGGACAAGATAAAATTTTTCCCTTTTTAGTTGCAGTCGTTCTTGCTGGCGGTGTGCTGGTGTTGGCTCTCTTGGTTAAAGAAGCGTTTTTTGGGGCAGACGGACTATCGAAACGGGGGCGGATCAAGGCTGCCTTGAGGGCTAAAATGCCGGTTCCGTATGGTGTTGCTATCGCAGCTGGAAGTTTGGTGATTTTTGGCAGTTATGCAGGAATTAGCGAAAATTTTGGTTAATTTATAAGCTTAACGTCAAATTAATCTGTGTTGGTGTAAAAAAAGAATCATCTGGATTTTTGAAAGTGGGACGATGGCACGCAAGCTTTTACTCATTATATTCGCTTTGCTGATTGCGGGAACGACCGTCTGGTTTGTAAGAAACTGGGCTGGAAATCAGGCGCCTGTCGTAGCTTCACAGCCTCAGGTTGTGGCTCCTGCGCCTGTGATCGAAGTGAAGAAAATCCTGGTAGCGGCCCAAAATTTGCCAGCTGGTACTTTAGTTCGTGAAAATCATATCAAATGGCAAGAGTGGCCGGAAACAGACACTTTGGAAGAGCAATATGTGGTCGAAAATGTACGGCCCATGGAAGACTTCTTGGGTACAGTTGTTCGAAATGGTCTTTCCGCAGGTGAGCCGATCACTGATAGCCGTATGGTGAAGCCGGGCCAGCAGGGTTTTCTGGCGGCGGTCTTACGCCCAGGTATGCGGGCAATATCTATTCAAGTTGATGAAACAACCGGTGTGGCTGGGTTTATTTTCCCAGGTGATCAGGTTGACGTCATCTTGACACTGGAAGTTACCCAGCAAACTGAGGACGCCGGACGTCCACGTCATGCCAGCGAAACAATCCTCTCTGATGTTAGAATTGTCGCGATGGACCAAAGCACAAATGATCAAGAGCAAGAGGTCATTGTTCGCCGGATTGCCACGCTAGAAGTAACGCCTAAGCAAGCCGAAAAAATCTCAGTGTCTAGGCAATTAGGTCAACTTTCATTGTCTCTACGGAGTATTGCAACTTCCGATACTGGAGATCGGGCGGGTGGTTTTACTTGGGATAGTGATGCAAGCGCTTTGATTTCCAAACCGGCTGCTGCAGGGCGTGCTGCGGACAAAGTCATGGTCATTCGGGGCGGTGACTCGCAAAGCCAAGAATTCAAGTAAGGGGTTAATTGATGATGAAAAAGATATTCTTGGCAATTAGCTTGCTCTTATCCATTTCGCTGGTGATGCCCGCGAACGCAGCAACTGTCATTAATGACATCGGTGATCCAATTAATATTACGCTGAACTCTGGAAAGCTTATTCGCCTTGATAAGGCGGCTAACTCTGTTTTTGTCGGAAACCCTGAGCTTGCGGATGTTCAGGTGCAATCACCAACGATCATCTATGTGTTCGCGAAAAAACCGGGAAAGACTAATCTTTTTGCGTTGAATGCTACAGGACAGGTATTGCTGAATTCTCCTGTAACAATCAGCCATGATGTGAACTCTCTACAAGATGCTCTTCTTGATATCGATCCAAACGGTGTAATCAGAGCTCATTCAATGAAAGAAGGGATTATCCTAACCGGCAGAGTGCCAAACTCCGGTATGGCTGAAGATGCCCGTCGTTTAGCGGCTCTTTACGCACCTGACGATAAGATTATTAACCGCATGGTTGTCGAGGGCGCGCAGCAGGTTAATTTGCGTGTTCGCGTTGCGGAGGTTTCACGTTCAGTAACCAAGCAGCTTGGTGTGAATTGGGAAAACCTGACGAGTTTCGGTAATTTCTCAGTTGGTAATTTCAATGGTGCCGAAACCATTGCGGATGATGGAAATATTCTGTGGAGCAGCGCTGTTAAAAACCTGTTCTTAGGTTTTAACGATGGCAATGTGAATATTAACGGCATGGTTCAGGCCTTAGAAGATGATGGTTTGATTACATTGCTAGCCGAACCAAATCTGACAGCGCTTTCTGGTGAGACGGCAAGTTTCCTTGCTGGTGGCGAATTTCCTATCCCTGTCCCTCAAGACGATGGCGCCATTAGTATTGAATATAAAGAATTTGGTGTTTCTTTGAGATTTACCCCGACATTGGTTGGCAATAATCGGATTAACCTCAAAGTGCGCCCAGAGGTAAGCCAGTTGTCTTCCGCTTCGGCGATCAATGTCGGTGGGATTTTTATTCAATCATTGCTGACACGCCGGGCTGATACAACTGTAGAACTTGCCAGCGGTCAAAGCTTTGTTCTTGGTGGTCTCTTGAATAGTGACTCGGACAACAATGTCTCACGCACACCTCTGCTAGGTGAGCTGCCAATTATTGGCGCCTTGTTCCGTTCTACTGCTTTCCAGCGTAATGAAACTGAACTTGTGATCATTGTAACGCCGTATCTCGTCAAGCCTGTTAATTCGCGGATGGCATTACCAACAGATGGCTATGTACCGCCTAATGACCGCGATCTTTATGGAAGCGGGGATACATTCCGCCCTACTGAAGAATCTGCCCTGCCGCAAGAACATCAGGACCCTTCTGAGACTGCGAAAACAGTGCCTGAGCAGCAGGTAAAACTTATCGGTCCAGCCGGATTTATTATGGAGTAAGATGATGCAAAAAGTAAAACTGACATCTTTTCTTCGTCTTATGATACCGGCTCTTGGTGCGGTACTTCTTCTCGGAGCGTGTGGGCCAATCGACCCGCTTACAGGAGAAGAGAAACTGCGCGCCAATCCGTATACGTCTGCGATGGAAAAGAAAATCATTGTGAACAAGATGAACCCTGTTTTCATTGTGCAGTTTAAGCAAAACGAAGCTGAGCTCAGCGACCTGCAAAAAGGACGCCTCTTAGGGTTCCTGGACGCTCATAGAGCACCTTACGGATCGCAGATGCAGGTGGAACTGCCTGAATTCAACGATGCATCCGGTGTGAACGAGAGCCGCTATGGCTCTATCGGTGTTTTCTTGGAAGACATGGGATACGAGGTGACGCCTCGCGTTGTGAAAGACGGGCTGAGAGATTCCCTTCGGATTTATCATGAGAAATATGTCGCGACAGTCGATCCATCTTGCGATGGCAACTGGACAGAACCTGAAGGCAATCGGTTCGAAAATCTTCCATTGCCTCATATGGGCTGCGCAACCGCATCAGCGTTAGCTCGTATGGTTGTTGATCCAAAAGATCTGGTGGATCCATCTGGCATTCGGGGAACAGACGGTGAGCGGGCAGCCCTGTCTATCTATAAGTATCGCCGCCGCGGTACCTCCAGTTCCTCCTCTGGTGGGGCGGCAAACTAAGGGCAAGCAGTGTAGCTCAAGAAGGTTAAACTCATGGCAAGTGCAGCATCTAATTTAAGTACACTTTTCGGAACTCAGGTCTGTGAAGAACTGATGGCCTTTGTTGACGATGATCAGGCCCTTGCTGCAGCACGTGAGGTTGTCTCGGATCGCAATTTGCCACAGGAGGCCGTGCAAGACGGAGGTATAGCGCAGGCTATCAATCGGATTGACACCGGAAATAGCCCAAAAGTGGTGCTTGCAGATATCAGCCATAGTCTGGATCCGGAAGGGGATGTGACCCGTCTGGTTCGGAAGATGGGGCCGAGCAATTCCTTGGTTGTTCTCGGGACTTCGAATGACGTAGGTGTTTACCGCCGGATGGTTCAGTTGGGGGCACAGGATTATCTAGTTAAACCACTAACCCCAGAGTTGTTCGAAGATGCGCTTGACGGCCTGAATAGGCAGGCCGAAGGCAGCATGAAGCAGCAAATGGGACGTTTGACCGTTATCATTGGTGTACGAGGGGGAGTTGGAGCAACCACGCTTGCCACAAATCTTGCCTGGATCATGGGTAATGAAGAGAAACTTCCGACAGCTCTACTGGATTTGGACTTGCACTTTGGGACTTCAACGCTGTCTTTAGATGTTGAGACAGGTGGTGGGTTCCGGGAGGCATTAGAGAACCCACATCGTCTGGATAAATTGTTTCTGGATAGCGCCCTGACACGAGAAAGCGATAATTTGGCGATCCTTGGCACTGAGGAGCCAATCGAAGAATTCGTTGATGTTAATCCAGACTCAATTGATGCGCTCATCGGGGAGATCAGTCAGGATTTCAATCAGATCGTTGTTGATTTGCCGCGGCATCTTCTGCCAACACAAGGGGCACTACTGGCTGCCGCCGATACTGTGATTCTGGTTTCTGATCAAACACTTGCGGGTATTCGAGATATTAACCGGATTACGCAAGCCATGACTTCTTTGTCCACAAAAGGACGGATCATGAGAGTTGTCAGCCGAGTCGGTGGTGAGCGAGCTGCGCAAGTTACGAAAGCGGATTTCCAAAAAGCATTGGATGAACCGGTTGATTACTTTGTTCCGGAAGATGCGAAAACCCTCACGATTTGTGCAAATGCAGGTAAAGCAGTTGCCTCGGTCGCTGAAAAGGCCCCGCTCACAAAGGTTATTCGTGAAATGGCGGCGGATCTTTCTGATTATCATCCTCCTAAAAAGAAAGGTCTTTTTGGGATGGTCCTTGGATCCAAGAAAGCGCAAAAAGGTAGTTAAGTGTGAGTCTGTGGCGTTCTGCATCCAGTAATTCAAAAAATCGCCGATCCGGCTCTGTCGAAGAGGCGGGAAGTTCTGCTGCATCTTCAGAAGCAGAAGGATTGGAGGAGCGTTATTTTACACTGGCCAGAGAGCGTCTAATCGGTGAGATCGACCGAGATGCGAACCGTGGACAGGTTTTGAACACGGTTAAAGCTTTCGTTCGCGAAAAACTTCATGAGGATCATTTAAACTTGAACGTGTTGGAGCAGCGGAATATGACCACCGCTGTTGCTACCCGCGTCTGGGCTGAGATCGAGAGGTTAAAGGGGGAGCAGTCCCCGGTAGTGCCAAAGGTGGCTCCTCTTGAAGAAAATAGCTCTTCCTTCGATACGCCAAAAAGCACACAGATTATTGAAGAAGGTGTAACCCTTTTTGGGATGGACGCTGACGCCCCGGTTGAAGTGAAAGCAGAGTTCGATATTCCGTCATCTTATTCAGAGGCAAGTGTAGCTTTGGATGTTGATGAAGAAGAAGAACTTTATCAGGAGCCAGTGGTACCTTTGGCGGCGCAGGCAGAGGCTCAGGAAGAAGAGCCCGAGCCAGAAGCGGAGCCCGAGCCAGCCATCAAGCTGGAGGCAGTAACTGACGATTATAAACCTCGCGCGGCGACACAGCTGGAACTGACGAAAGAGAAAATCCAACCGCTTTTAATGGAGCGGATTGACATCAGTGCTGCGGTCGCGATGGATCGCCTTGATTTAGCACGGGATATTTCAGATATCGTCGGCGACATCCTGATGGAAGAGCGGGTCCAGCTTAACCAGCGGGAACAGCGAGAGCTCATAGAACGCCTGATGCATGATATGCTAGGGCTTGGACCGTTGGAGCCGTTGCTTGCTGATGAGAGTGTGACCGACATTATGGTCAATGGTCCCAAGCAGGTATATGTAGAGCGCAAAGGTAAGCTCGAGTTATCTGACTGCCAGTTCCGTGACAATGCTCATGTGATGAGTATTGCAGGACGTATCGTCAGCCATGTTGGGCGCCGCGTGGACGAGTCCAATCCTTTGGTGGATGCGCGTCTTGCTGATGGTAGCCGTGTAAATATTATCATTCCGCCGCTCGCCATTGATGGTCCCAGCATCTCAATTCGTAAATTTGCCAAGCAGAAAATCACCCTCGATGTGATGGAACGCCAAGGCAACTTGTCGCCTTCTGCTGCGACCGTTCTTCGAGTTGCTGGTCGGTGCCGTCTGAATATCCTGATTTCTGGCGGTACGGGTTCTGGTAAGACGACAATGCTGAATGCTATCTCTCAGTTGATTGATCCGGGGGAGCGGATTGTCACTATTGAGGATGCCGCAGAGCTTCAAATGCAACAGCCTCATGTTGTGCGACTTGAAACACGCGCGGCCAATCTAGAAGGCGGCGGTGAGATTACCATGCGGGACTTGCTGAAAAACTCCCTGCGTATGCGTCCAGACCGGATTATCTTGGGTGAGATCCGTGGCGGTGAAGCGATTGATATGTTGCAGGCCATGAATACTGGCCATGATGGGTCTCTCTCGACGATCCACGCTAACCGTCCGCGTGAAGCTTTGACACGACTTGAAAACATGGTCGGAATGTCGGGTGTAAACCTGCCTGCCAAAGCGGTTCGGCAGCAGATTTCCTCCGCGATTGATTTGATCATTCAGGTCAGCCGCATGCGGGATGGGATGCGACGGATCACGTATATTTCTGAGGTGGTGGGCATGGAAGAAGATGTCATCACAATGCAGGACCTCTTCTGGTACGAGTATAAAGGTGAAGATAAAGGCGGGCGCCTTTTGGGTGACTTCACAT
>JAEPMY010000120.1 GCA_017643685.1 Sneathiella sp. | reverse complement strand
TGCCTGCAAATTATTGTGAACCTGCTTGGCAATGCGGTTAAGTTTTCGCCGCCTGGTGGATCTGTTGGTCTGGAAACCCGTATTGATGGCACGGATATTCTGCTCACCATCTGGGATACAGGACCCGGTATCGCAGAAAGCGAACAATCCAACATTTTCGAAGCTTTCCAACAAGCTCATAACGGCATTTACAGTCGTGGCGAGGAAGGCGTTGGATTGGGTCTCACCCTCTCCCTTAAGCTTGCGCGTTTGATGGAGGGGGATATCACCGTTGAGAGTGTCGAGGGCGACGGAAGCCGCTTTACGGTCCGTCTTCCGCTCATGTTGTGATATTGGATACAAAATCTGACCACACGGACAAAGGTTTAATCTTTTTTAACACTCGTACGACATTATCCTAAGCTAGTGATTAATAGTTTTAGGTATATGACGTGACAGCGCAAAGCCCGGACAACATAAACCAGATCCTCGGACTGGTCGAACTGGCTGAAGATAAATCGCCCACGCAGCGTAAGTTTCTGTATGAGAAAATCGGCAGTTTTCTGCTGGATGACAGCGAGTCTTTCTCAATGGCAGAAAAGGAGCTGATGGCGGATATCTTATGCCGGATTACGTCCGACGTTGAACACTCCATTCGCTCTCACTTTGCCAAGCATATCGCCACACGAGAAGACATCCCCCACGATTTAATTGTGTTTCTCGCGAACGACGATATCGAAATTTCATTACCTATTTTGCGTGACTGCGGCCTACTGGATGAGACGGACCTCATTGAGGTGGTGCATACACGCTCCGTTCAGCATCAATTAGCTGTCGCTGCCCGGATGAATATTAGTGAACAGGTTTCAAAAGCGCTTTGTGACACAAACAACAAAGACGTTTGCATTCAGCTTCTGAATAACCAAACCGCGAATATTGCTGAGCCAGAGCTGGAATTTCTAGCAATGGAATCACAGCACATCACAGCATACCAAAAACCCCTTTTGGCACGACCGTTTCTTCCCGAACAGATTGCCATCAAAATGTACCGATGGGTTTCTATTGCCCTTCGCGAATACATCACTCAAAATTTCAAAATCGATCCATCCCTTCTACAAATCGACACCGAGGAACGCGAAGAGACAATTCGCTCCATCTCTTCTGCCAATGATCCGTCTCAGATGTTGGTGGATAAACTCCACAAGGCCGGGGAACTCTCTAACGGGTTTCTTTTGAAATCCTTGCGTCAGGGCGAAATTGATTTGTTTGAAATTTCTTTTGCGAAACTTCTGGATCTGACGCGGAATGAAGTTCAGAAGATCCTATATGGCGATGACCTTCAACTGTTGGCAGTTGCCTGCAAAATGCTGGAGCTTGAAAAGGTAGTCTTTGCCACCTTGATTGATCTTGTGGACCAGATTCACCACAACACCAGCAAAATGTCAGCGGAAGACCGCGAAGAAGTGCTCACTTTCTTTACTTTGCTGAAGCCGGAAGCCGCCGCCCGTGCCATCCAGAACAAGAGCTTCATCAACGGTGACATTCGTTACTACCAAACGAATTAGAAACTGCCTTCCCCTTGCAAATTAGCAAATTGGCTGTAACTATAGCTCTAAGTCCAAAATAAAAACGGACTTGGTCTAGCTATAAGGGGTGGCCGATTGATTGATCCATTCGGAAGAGAAGTGTCTTATTTGCGCGTATCTGTGACGGACAGATGCGATTTCCGCTGCACATATTGCATGGCCGAAAACATGACTTTCCTCCCCAAAAAAGATGTTCTAAGCCTAGAAGAACTTGAAGCGATTACAGCCGCCTTTATCCGAAAAGGCGTGAAAAAAGTGCGCCTGACCGGGGGTGAGCCGCTCGTTCGTAAAGGTATTATGGAGCTGATTAATAGCCTCGGCCGTTATATCGATAGCGGCGAGCTTCAGGAGTTGACCCTGACCAGTAATGGCAGTCAGCTGGAGAAATATGCCAAAGACCTCTATGCGGCTGGTATGCGCCGTATCAATGTCTCCATGGATACACTTGACCCGCATATGTTCAAGTTAATCACCCGGTGGGGAGATTTGGACAAGGTTATGCGTGGACTAGACGCCGCGCAAGAAGCCGGACTTAAAATCAAGCTCAATGCCGTCGCCGTTAAAGGTGTCAACGATCATGAACTGGATCGCATGGTTGAATGGGCTGGCGCGCGTGAGATGGATCTTACTTTTATCGAAACCATGCCAATGGGCACCATTGATGAGCTGAGATCAGAAAAGTTCCTCTCATTGGAAACCATCAAACAACAGCTTTCTGAAAACTGGACATTGGAAAGTACGGATTACAAAACCGGTGGCCCTGCAGATTATGTGACCGTAAAGGAAACGGGGCAAAAACTTGGTTTTATCACCCCCCTCTCCCACAATTTTTGTGAAAGCTGCAACCGGGTGCGCCTGACATGCACAGGCATGCTCTATATGTGCCTTGGGCAAAATGATAACGCCGACCTGAAAGAAGTCATCCGAAGCGAAGGTGGCCTTGAAAAACTGGATGCTGCTATTGACGAGGCGATTGGCCGCAAACCAAAAGGCCATGATTTTGTTATCGACCGTAAACATGACAACAAACCCGCCGTCGCAAGACATATGAGCGTAACAGGAGGTTGATCAGAGAGCCATTTTCTGGTCAATTTCTAAAAACGTTTCCGGTCGCAAGGATCAATAAATATGAATAAACACAGGATCCACTTCACTGCCAGCATGACAGATGATGCCCAATCGGCATGTCGCCGATTAATCCATCAATATGGTCAGCACAAAGCAGAAGAAGCGACCGTTATTGTCGCCTTGGGCGGGGATGGCTTCATGCTGGAAAGCATGCACCGTTTCATGGAAAGCAGGCTTCCCATCTATGGGATGAACAAAGGCACCGTGGGCTTTCTTCTCAATAACTATGACGAGGAAAACCTGTATGAGCGGCTGGAGGATGCCAAAAACACGCGCCTGCACCCGTTAAGAATGGTTGCGATCGATAAACATGGCAAAGAAATTGAAGCCTTGGCCATCAACGAAGTTTCCTTGCTTCGTGAAACACGGCAAACCGCTAAAATCGGTATCTCAATTGACGGATCCGTAAAGGTGGAAGAGCTCACGTGCGATGGGATCCTTGTGGCGACACCTGCTGGCAGCACCGCGTATAATCTGTCTGCACATGGCCCAATTCTGCCCGTAAACGCCGGCGTGTTGGCCCTCACCCCGATTAGCGCGTTTCGCCCTCGCCGCTGGCGCGGAGCGATCCTGCCCCGCGAAGCCCATATTGAATTTGATATCAAAGACAGCATCAAACGCCCGGTGAGCGCCGTGGCCGATGCCGTTGAGGTTCGGGACGTTAAAAACGTTAAGGTCGAAGAGGCCCCTGACATCACCATCAATTTGTTATTTGATCCGGAACATAATCTGGAACAGCGAATTCTCGACGAACAATTTATGCTCTGAATAAGGAAAGAAAAATGAGCCGATTTGTTGATGTTAAAGTGGAAAATGGCATTCAGCTAATTACCATCAACCGCCCGGACAAAAAGAATGCGTTGCTGCAGGAGATGTATTCCGTTCTGGCTGACAGCCTGTTTGGTGCCGATGATAATTCAGATATTCGCGTTACCGTCATCACCGGTGTCGAAGATAGCTTTACCAGCGGTAATGATTTGGGTGATTTTCTGAACAACCCCATGCAGGATGAAGAAACACCCGTTTTTCGCTTCCTGAAAGCCCTGGCAACGATTAAGAAGCCGTTGATCTCTGCGGTCAATGGTCTCGCCGTTGGCGTTGGTACGACAATGCTCATGCATTGTGATCTGGTATATGCTTCTAAAGAAGCGAAACTGTCACTGCCGTTCGTTAATCTTGCCCTGGTTCCCGAGGCCTCTTCCAGTTACCTGATGCCAAAAATGATGGGGCATCAGCGCGCGGCTGAACTTTTAATGCTTGGGGAGCCATTTAGCGCGGATAAAGCTTATGAGTATGGCATCGTGAATGAAGTGACATCCAGTGAGGCGCTTCTTTCCACAGCGATGGAGGCAGCCGCAAAAATTGCCGCCAAAGCGCCAGAAGCAGTCCGCCTTGCTAAAGCACTGCTGAAAAATGATGGAGAGGCTGTCCTGAAACAAATGGATGCGGAAGGACAGATTTTCCGGTCCCGCCTCGTCTCTGATGAGGCCAGAGAGGCCATGCAGGCATTTATGGAACGCCGGCCACCGGACTTCAGCAAATTTGCTTGAGCCGACAATCAGAAAACTAAAATTAAGGGGCTTATCGGGCCCCTTTTTTAAACGGTCAGGCGTCGAAAGATCCGCTGCCTCTGCCAGCAAGTTGGATATCGCCCGGCTATTTAGGATGCATTGAGTTCGATCCACACTAATTCGTTGGTGCGCAGTTCACCAATTTATCCGAATTTGGACAGTGATATCCAGTTCAGGACACAAACAACAACCAACACACTAAACTTCTTTAATCACACCGAATGCCGACTTAACACTATTTCCCAATATCCAGAACAGTTAAAGGGAAGACCATGACTTTAAGTCCAAGATCAAAAAAGAAACTTAGTTATTTGATAGTGGCAGGGTTCGCTCTGCTCAACCCGCCCTCAAATTCTGTTGCAAATGAAATTAATATTCAAGCAACGCAGGAGAACCAGAATCAAAATGATAATGAAACCCTTGATCTGGGCACATCTACCGAATTGAACTTAAACAATGCCGCAGCAGTAGAAGCAGCGAACAGAGTCGGACAGATACAAGGCGCAGCGTACGATATCGCTATAGACACAATCGGCAATATGTATCATGTGGGAACACAAAAAGGGCCGAATGGATACGCCCTATATAAACGCAATAGTGATTCAGCTGTCTGGAATCGTATGCAAGGTGATGCTTTACGCATCGCAGCATTGGCTAACCAGGCCTGGGTCGTCAATGCAAGGGGTGAAGTCTTTCATGAACGGGGCAATTCTTGGACGAAGGTCAACGCACCTGCGGCCAAAGATATTGGCGCAGGAAAAAATGAGGTCTGGATCACCACTCCACAGAATCGAATTTTCCGCTTTTTTAACGGAAGATGGACATCACTTCCTGGGACTGCAATCAAAATTGATGTGGATAAAAACGACGTTCCCTGGATCGTGGATCCAAATGGGTCAGTTGCCTTCTTCAACAACAATCGCTGGACAAAAGTCAACACACCTAGAGCAAAGGATTTAGCGGCGTCACGTCCGGGCTTTGTTCAAATCGTTGACACCAATGGCAATATTCAGGAATTTGAAGTGAATACAGGACGCACCACCATGCTTTCGCGTGGGACAGATGCTGTCGGCATCGGTGCAAGCAATGACAGGGTGTATAAGTTGACCAGAAATCTCAGTATTTTCCGCATCCGCTAAGTTATTAAAATAGTTTGCTTGAACCGACAATCAGAAAACTAAAATTAAGGGGCCTATTCGGGCCCCTTTTTTTAATCGCGGGAGTAGACGGGCTTTGCTTTTAGCCCTTTATATTTCTTCCATATCCGCTGGTAAGCCCCTTCTGCTTTCAGTTCATCCAAAGCATCTTGTAGCGCTGTTACAATATTATCTGGCGTATCAAGATGAAGGGCATAGGACACTTCTGAACTATCGATCTCATAAACGATTTCGAACTGCCCCGGGTCCAATCCGGCAATTTCTGCATCTTCAAGTAATGCGTCCCAGCCGCAAACGACCATGTCCACCCTGCCCGCGTTTAACATGGAGAGATTGGTAACGGTTTTTGCATTTCTAGTGAATTGATCTTCATTAATGCCATGACGCCTCAGAAAAATCTCACTCGCATCCTCGCGAATGGTGCCAAACCGATACCGCAATAAATCTTTGGGATCATTGATGCGAATCCGACGATCTTTTCGGGCGATTAAATAGGTGGCATTTTCAAAGATCGGACCAACCCAACGGAACAAAGCTTCTCGCTCTGGTGTCCTTGTAACGGAGAAAAGCAGCGTATTTGGTGTTGTTTGCGCCAATTGATAGGCTCTAATCCAAGGCAAGACGACAAAATCCTCTCGTGTCTGAGAAGATCCAGCCCGTTTCAATACTTCATCCAAGAGATCAACTGAGATCCCTTTTAATTGTCCCATTTCGGTATATTGAAAAGGGCTCCAATATTCTGTGACAATTTTCAGATTTGGCAGTGCGTCAGCACCGGCAGTGAGAGGCCGGAGAAGGCTAAGCAAAATGATTAAAAGCCCAACGCCTACTTTCATGATGACGTCTCAAGCAATAAATATGGGTACATTAAAACACATCAACTAATCTGGTGTACTGGTCGGCAAAACATAGCCTTTCCCTTATGTTATCAGAGTTTCCTGTTCTTAAAAACAATTTGATCAAATTTTATGAAATAATTCACTGAATTAGTTAGTAGTCAAACAATTATGATTTTCACTTACTGGTTTTATTAAAATTTTTTCAATATTTTATTTAAATAAAATTTAAATATAAATTCATTTTTACTTTATAATTACTTATTTCATAAATCTATATTAACATCTTTTATTTATAAACCTCCAAATACCAAATCCGTACTAGGGACTTGAAGACGAATTATTACTGGAGAGTTTCGATGAAAGTTATTGCCGTCGCATCGCAAAAAGGGGGTTCCGGGAAAACCACACTGGCGGGCCATTTAGCTGTACAAGCGGAAGCCGCTGGTGCTGGTCCTGTTGCTTTGGTGGATACCGACCCACAAGGAAGTCTGTCCGAATGGTGGAACGAGCGAGAAGCCGAGACGCCTCTATTCGCCCGGACAACCATCGATAAGCTACAGGAAGATATTCGCCGCATGTCTCAAATGGGTATCAAATTGCTCATTATTGACACGCCACCGGCGATTACCGAAACAATCGCCAATGTTATTCGTCTCTCTGACTTGCTGATTATCCCAACACGCCCAAGCCCACATGATCTGAGGGCGGTTGGGGCAACTGTAGAACTCGCTGAAGGTCTCAGCACGCCATTAGTCTTTGTCGTCAATGGCGCGACACCGCGCGCAAAAATCACCGGTGAGGCCGCAATTGCACTGTCACAGCATGGAACGCTTGCCCCTTCTATCCTTCATCAGAGGGTCGATTTCGCCGCAAGTATGATTGACGGCCGCACCGTGATGGAACTGAACGCCAGCTCCCGATCAGCTGATGAAATCGTTAAACTTTGGGATTACGTCCAGACCCGGATAGACCGCCCAACACGTGGCTGGCATGCGAATAACGAACGTCCCGCCCAAAAGCCACGTCAAAACTATGGCTATACGCCGCGCGAAAGCGCGCAGGCTTAATCCCTTTTAATGTGAGGTAGTGATGAAAGCAGCATTTCTCTCAGGTTCTTTGATCAGTTCAAAAGGGATGGCCGGCCCTGCAACGCAGCGGCAAGCCCCGCAGGAACTTTTGGCGCAAAAGGCCCCGGTGCAGGCAAAACAGCCAACACCGACGCCCACACCGTCGCGAAAACCAACCGCGCAAGCAGCGCCCCCAGCAGGCACGGATATTCGTGAAGATCGCACCTACCGTCAGCTAAAGCAGCAAAACCAGAAGCTAAAACGGGATGATTTAGGTCGGGTACGCATGAGCCTACGCCTTGACCCTGAAGAACATCTAACCCTGAAACTGTTGAGCGCCTATGCTCATCAAACAGCTCAACAGATTCTGGAACAAGCCTTAAAAGAATATGTCGCCAATCATGGTGATGAAATTCTACCAAATAGTTGTAACTGCATTCGGGACCGCGTGTTCAAATAATCGAGGATACAGCCATGCGTGAATTTGTTAGAGGGGATGAGTATGAAGTTGCCAGCGATGCTGCATCTCTGGCGCAAATTCAGGTTAGAAAGCCAAAAGGCTCTCTTGACCTAACCTCCCGAAAAAAGGCGGGCGATATCACCGACCGTTTGGGCACCTTATCGCAGCAGCTTGGCGAGACATCAGAAACAGCAGAGGCGCCAGCCTCCACGTTTCAGACTGCAAAGCCGGAAGCCCCTGGTGATATTCTGGATTACTGGATGCAAATTCGCGATGGTCGCCGTTACCCACCCTGGACAGCATTAGATCCGGAATTTATCGGATCAAACTGGCCAAACTGTGTTTTGATCCACATAAATAAAGCGGTTGGTCGGCTTCAGGTGAAATACGAATTCACCAATGCAATTAGAAAAGCGGCGCAGGAGACTGAACCAAGCGAGGCAATGCTGCATCGTATCGAGTTCACACCGATGATTATTGACTGGATTTTGGCACAAAGCCGAACTGTCGCGGTCAATGGCAAGCCCTGTCATGACACGGAATACTTCCCGTCCCTGACTGGAGAGTTTCCACTCCGGGTTATCGCACTGCCCATGAGCGACGATTCCCGAAGCATTGATCATGTTCTCTGCTATCTGCAGAAAATGGACTGATACCACCCTTTAAGAGCCGAGAAGGGCTTCCTTTTCCTTCTCGGTGAAGCCCACCATTGTCGCACTGCTGCCGACAAATACAGGCCGCTTCATCAGCGTCGGATTATCAGCCAGCATCTGATAAGGAGCTTCCCCCTCCAACACGGTTTTTTCAGCTTCGTCCAATTTACGATAGGTCGTGCCGCGCTTATTAACCAGCTTGTCGCGGCCAACAGCGCCTTCCCAGCTTTGCACCTGATCCGCACTAACTGGATCTGCGCGAAAATCCTGAAATTCGTGAGAAATATCGTTTTCTTTGAGCCATTTCAGAGCCTTCCGAACCGTATCGCAGTTTTTAATTCCATAAACTTTCAGCATTTTCATCCCCGAATTTAGTCTTCATCTGGTTTTAAAGTGCCCCTCGCCCCTTCGCAACACTGGAAATTCACAAAAGAAATTATCTCGGCGTCTCACTGACGGAGGGACCATGACCAATTTCAAACAAATCATCGCTTTCATCAAAAAACTAAAACCCGCCCTACCAGAAAAAGAGAACGAGATTGAAAGGGCTATCGAAAACTTACGGCTGTTGATTTATTCAGCGTCCGAAAACGCGATTACCATTTCCGATGATCATTTGCTAACCGTCATGGAATGTAAGGGGCTAATTGAAAAAGGCTCTCTGCCGGCTGCAAAAGAGGCGGAATTCTGGTCCGCCTACCGAGCAATCGCTGAAGAGGTCCAACCCATCACAATGAGTAGCATTCGGGCCAATTTCGAACTTCATCAGGGAGGAGTGTCTCTGCTTGCCCGGATATTCAATCCCGGTTCGCCCC
>JAEPMY010000159.1 GCA_017643685.1 Sneathiella sp. | reverse complement strand
TAGCCCTGACAATGACAGCCAACGCCAATCCTCTACCCTCATAGGGGATGGGAAGGCGCTCGCCCTCAGAAAATCCGATCCAACAACGCTTAATAAGAAAACCCCGCCAAAATATGACGGGGTTTGTCAGCAGTCTGAGGGACCTGATCAGGTCCCTTTTCTTTTTATTCTTGCAGACAGTTAATCAGATTATCCGTTAGGTTATCCAGTAACTGGTCATACAAAGCTGGTCCAGGCTCAAGCCCCTGCCCCAATGGATCCAGCACCCCAGACTTAACGTCAGATCCTTTGATCACGGTTTTCACAAGCTTTTCCGGGAATTGCGGCTCGCGGAAAACACAAACGGCGCCTTGTTGCGCGATCAATTCGCGAATTTCAGCCAACCGTTTTGCCGAGGCCCCATCATTTGGTCGCAAAAGGATCGATCCAACCCCTTTCATATGATGGGAGGCTTCAAAATACTGATAAGCATCGTGAAAGACAATAAATGGCCGATCATCGAGATCATGCAGTTTGTCGTGTCGAGCGGAGTGATTTGCTTCCAACTTTTCAAGTGCGGCATCCGCGTTTTTCTGGAAAGTGGCGGCATGTTCAGGATATTCAGCAATCAACCGTTTTGTAATTTCCTTTAGCATTGCCATCGCGTTATCGGCATCAAGCCAGATATGCGGATCATTGCCGTCATGATGGTGATCATGCTCATCTTCATGCTTATGGCTGTCGTGATCATGTTTGTCATGATCATGATCGTGATGACCGTCTTCTTTATGCGCATGTTCGCTATGATCGTGGTTGTCGTGGTCTTTATGCGCTTCGTTATGATCGTGATCGTCATGCTTTTCATGATCTTCGTGATCTTTATGGGCGTCGTGATCATGGCCATGGTCATGGGCCGCCCAAACGCCCCCTTCCCTCAGCTCGAGCAACTCAATGTCAGGTGCTTCGATCAATTCTACAGACTTCGAATTTCCCTCCAGCAGAGGCACATCGATGAATGCCTCCAACCCTGGACCAATCCAAAACACAAGGTCCGCCGATTTCAGTTGCCTCATGTGAGAGGGACGAAGCTGAAATCCATGGGGGGATTGCGTTGTTGGGATAAGCAAGGTGTTTTCACCCGTGCCGTTAAGCACTTGCTCTACAAGGGAATGGACCGGTGCCAGAGAGGAGACAACTTTGACCTCCTTGGCGCTCGCAATCGCTGGCATACCAAGAAGGGAAACTGAAATGAGGGAAGTCAGTAGATGTTTTTTCATAGTAGAAACGTTATAGTATAACATTACGAAAACTATCAAGCGTCTTTTTGCTTTTCCCAAAACAAAATTTGAGAGCAGCGGAGCCCTATAAAAAACTAAACCCGGAAGGCATCACGCGCTCCCGGGTCACGATGTAGTTTAGACTGGTATATCTTGGCTCGGTGGGGCCCTTGAAAAATAGGCCACATTCAGATCACGCCCGGGATGTCTCAACAGATAAGGGATATGAACGACGGGAACTTCGTTCAGAGCCAAATCCGTATTGATTTCCGGAACAGGTGCGTAATTGGTGCCGTTTTCGATAGAGAGGCAAATCGGGCACCGGGACGCGACCTGATCAGAACGCGGGGTAACATCTTCCCCTGTTTGCAGGTCAATATAGCGAACACCGACACTGGTACAGACAATAGCCCGACCCGTGAGGATATCATTATTGGCTGGATGTGCGGCAACAGCGGCGCCAATCGGCAGGATAAACTGCATATAGAGCGCGAAAAACGCGTACAGGTACCCAAACCTGTGCTTTTTTCGATTGGCTGCTCTCATATTCAAATTGAACCTAATTACCTGTTGCGATTTTGTTTATGCACAGAGATTAGCAGCAATAAGAAAAATAAAAACCATGATCTCTTATTGCTGCGACAATATGTCGTTACAGCTAGGCGCTTTTCTTGGACAGGCTTTCTTTATCAAAGCCTGCAAGACGTTTATAGGCGGTTGCTACTTCTTCCAGCACGCTTTCTTCGACGCATTCATGTTTGTCTCCGCAACCGCCCTCACATTTTTCGCGGACCATTTCCATGACCCGCTCGGGTCCGGTCTCACGGTTGGCAAGGATGATGCGGCCTACTTTATCGCGGCGGGCCTCTTCATAATCTTGTAGCAGTTTTGGCATATCATCGGCACCATCTACCATCAGGCCCGCGAATGTCATGGCATCGAGAACCCCTTGGGACACGCCATTCGATCCATTTGGATACATGGCATGTGCCGCATCTCCCATCAATGTGACACGGCCAAAGCTCCATTTTGGTAAGGGGTTGCGGTCAATCATCGGAAATTTATGGATGGAAAGCGCATTTTTATAAAGTGCCTGTACGTCTAGCCAGCCAAGGTCCCAATCTTCAAAATCGCCAGCAAAATCTTCCAATTTACCTTCGTGGTTCCAATCCCCTTGACGTTCATTCAAATCAGACGGAATGCGCCGTTCTGCGATCCAGTTGATATAGGATTTACCACGGGCGCGAGCCTCTTCACGGATGGGATATGCCACCAGTTTCAGATCATTATGGCCGGCCATGAACATGGACTGACCATCCAGGAACGGATCCATTTCGGTCACACCGCGCCATAACATCTGACCTGAATAATGGGGTGGTCCTTCATCAGGGTAGAAGATTTTCCGAAGGCGTGAGTTAATCCCATCGGCGCCAATCAGATAATCTGCGGTGACACTACCGCGGCTGATTTCACCGCTATGATCCGTGAAAAACGCCGTTACTTTATCGCCCTCTTCCTCGAACCGATCAAAGCGATGATCAGAGATAATGGCATCTTCGCCCAGACGTTCTTTCACCGCGTTCAGAAGAATCATGTGAAAATCACCCCGGTGAATGGAGAATTGCGGCACGTCATATCCGGCCTTCAGCCCCCTATCCTCTCGCCAGATGAGTTTTCCGTCATCAGTGAAGTATGACAGGCTGGAGGTTTTAATGGCCACCTTCTCCAGCTCTGGTAGTAAACCGAGCTCTGTCAGGCTGGTAACAGAATGGGGTAATAGATTAATACCAACGCCCAAGGGTTTGATTTCCGGAACGGATTCGTAAATTTTGACTTTGAAGCCTTTGGCATGTAACGCCAATGCAAGCGTAAGCCCCACAAGGCCGCCACCTGCAATAATCCCTTCCGGTTTTGTCATTTTGTTTCTTCCCTGTTTAATAATTAGTTTTATTTGTAACTATATCAGAAAATATGATTTTTGAAAAATATCCTAAAAGTTTTAGTCGGTAACATTTTCTTAAAAATAACGGGGTAAGGAAATGGGGTGTTAATCTAGCAAGAGTAGACGTATGACGGCCACATTTGACCCATCCTTCAAAGATATGGTTGAAGAGTGTTATTTCGAAACTGTTGCCGAAGCTTTGGATGCTGGTCACAGCAACTTGGTCGCCCATAAAGAAGGGGTTACCGGTGCTGCCATGCTTCTGGCTTCCATGAGTGAGATGGAGCATGAGGATGCGAAGGCCGCTATCGTTGCGTTAAACCTCCGCCCCTCACAATTGACAGCCGGCTGATTAGAAGCCGTGCGCCGTCAACCCATCATCTACTTCGATGATGCTGCCGGTCATAAAGTCTGATCCCGGTCCAGCCAGCAACAGCAATGTGCCATCAAGGTGGCTTGGATAGCCAACCCGGCGGCCTGGCAGACGGGAAATCAGTTTCTTACCGGCATCTGTTTCCCAATAATCGCGGTTAATACCTGTGACGATGTAGCCAGGATTAATGCAGTTTACCTGAATTTTGTAACGGCCCCACTCATCGGCGAGCGCCTGTGTCATATGCTTCACCGCCGCTTTGGACATGCAATAAGCAATATTCTGTTTCAGAACACGTTGTGACGCGACAGACGCAATATTGACGATTTTACCGCCTTTGCCATGTTTGATCATGCTCTGGCCAACGGCTTGGGCTACGAAAAAGGCGCCTTTCGCGTTTGTATCCATAACAAAATCGAAATCTTCTTCGCTGATCCGCTCAGACGGGCTCAGCGCACTCACGCCAGAGTTATTGACCAGAATATCAACGGGGCCAAGCTCGGTTTCAGCCGCCGCAACACCCTCCTGAATACTATTGATGTCTGTCACATCCATGCGAACCGGCAAGGCGCGACCATCAAAAGCTTCAATTTCTTTGGCAAGCGCTTCCAGTTTATCAACACTTCGCGCCGCGAGAGAGACTTTTGCGCCAGCACGGGCAAGCGTCAGGGCAAACTGCCATCCAAGGCCAGATGAGGCACCGGTGACAAGGGCGTGTTTACCTTCGAGCAGGTT
>JAEPMY010000053.1 GCA_017643685.1 Sneathiella sp. | reverse complement strand
CTTAAGGCACGGAAGAGTAGGTCGCTGCCAGGCCTGCAAATATCATTCTCTCTCTTCACTCATCATCAACTCTCCAACACCCATCCCATAAACCCAGATTAAAATAATCCTGCGAAACCGGGTCGTAATAAAAAACATTACTAAATCCGATACGCAAAACAAGTTTATCGCGGGGTGGAGCAGCCCGGTAGCTCGTCAGGCTCATAACCTGAAGGTCGTAGGTTCAAATCCTACCCCCGCAACCAATTCCAAAAATAAAAAATAAAATAATTCAATGGCTTAACACTCACAGTTAAACTACACGCAACCATCTTTAGTTGCTGTTGGGTATTTAGACTGTTTTCTTGTTTTATTCATCTTCAGGTTAGCTTCAGGTTGCTCTTTTAAGGTCGTTCCAGATTTGGAAGTACCTGGAGAGTAAATGACTGAAATCCATTGTGAGTTTGATCAGGTTCCATTTGGGGTGCTGACCCTTGGGTCAGGCAAATCCATTCCGGAAATGTCGACGGCTTCACTGCGCATCAAACTGGTAAAAGAGCTCAAGAAAGAGCGGAAGCGGATTACACGGTTTATCGCAGATATTTACCAACAGACTTATCAGGCGGATATCAAAGTTGATTATCCTTATCTGATTTGTCTGGAAGATACTGATCGGGAAATTCAGGCAGCCGCAGGTTTTAGACCTGCAGCAGAAGCACCGTTATTTCTGGAACAATATTTATCATCTCCTGTTGAGGAGCAAGTGTTGTGTGGCCGGGCAGAGATTGTTGAGATCGGCAATCTTGCCGGGACCGGGCAGGGTGCCGCGACCTTCTTGTTTGCTGTTATGGCAGCTTATTTTGATCACCAGAACTTTACGACGGCGGTGGCAACGGGGTCCCCCTTCCTTGAGCGGCGCTTTCGACAGTTGGGTCTTCAACCAAGGAAGCTGGCACCTGCCCGACAAATCTCTCTGAAAACAACAGTGGAAAACTGGGGGAGCTACTATCGCAGCGAGCCCTATGTGATGGCCGGGTCCATTTCGCACGGGTATCAGCGACTGAAAAATTTCTTCGGTCTTGAGTTTTTCAAATCTCCCTTTGACGCACCGTCGACCCCGCGTTCGACGAAGGTAAAACGACATGCTATTTAAAGCCATTGCCGCTCACAGGGCGAAGATTGCCCTTCGTGAAGCTGGAAAATCCCTGACTTATGATGACCTTTTGGATGAGGTTCAAGAGAGAAGCCAGAGATTGCGCGCAAGTGATAGAATTTCACTGGAACTTGATAACGGAATCGAATGGATTTTATGGGATCTGGCAGCCCTTCATGCCGGTGCCGTTTGCGTTCCCATCCCTCCCTTCTTTACGGAAGCTCAGAAAGCGCATGTTTTCAAGACAGCTGGGATTACATCCAGAATTACACCCCATGGAATACTTCCGCTGGCAGGCAGTGGACCTGTAGATCTGCCAGAGGGTACCTTCAAAATTACGTTTACATCGGGCACGACGGGAAATCCCAAGGGTGTGTGTCTGTCCAGGGAAGGGCTGTTGACGGTTGCCTGCTCACTTTATGAGCGTTTGGGTAAAGCTTTTGTCGGGACACATGTTTCTGTGCTGCCGCTTGGGATTCTTCTGGAAAATATCGCAGGGGTCTATACAGCCTTGCTTGCCGGGAGTGAGGTTCGGATAAACCCGCTCTCCTCATTTGGGGAGATGTACGCAAACTTGCATGAGATTTTAAAAAGCGAGCAGGCAACCACCGTTATTCTTGTTCCTGAAGTGCTGAGATTGTTGATGAAGCAGGTTATGATAGAGGGACCCCTCGAAGCACTGGAGTTTGTGGCCGTTGGCGGATCACGAGTTGATCCTCATCTTATCGGTGCCGCCCGGCAAATGGGACTGCCTGTCTATGAAGGATATGGCCTTTCTGAATGCGCTTCTGTTGTTGCCTTGAATGTTCCCGGTGAGGATAAACCGGGAACTGTTGGGTGTCTCTTGCCTCACATTGTAGCTGCAATTCGGGAGGGGGAGATTTTCATCTCAAATCCTGCGTTCCTCGGATATGTGGGTGAGCCCAAAACAGGTGAATATGCGACCGGAGATCTTGGATCATTCGACGCAGACGGTTACCTTTCCTTAGACGGCCGAAAGAAGAATGTCCTGATTACATCTTATGGTCGGAACGTCTCACCTGAGTGGGTGGAGAGTACGTTGCTGTTGCAGCCGGATATCGCGCAGGCAGTCGTTTTCGGAGACGGAGAACCCCATTTACGGGCGTTAATTGTACCGAGCCATCCCCAAGCAAACTTAATACATGCAATTAAGCTGAGCAATGAGCTGTTGCCTGATTATGCTCAAATCCATCATTTCACGGCGGTACCGTCATTCACCATTGAAAACGGGTTGTTGACCGGTACAGGTCGCCCCAAGCGGGACCAGATTTTAGCAGCGCATTTATTGGAAACAGGAGAAGTTTCATGACTTTTTATGATCGTCTTGTGAAGGAGACAGAAGCCGCGCGGACAGAACTTTATAGCGTCCCTCAATTGCAGGCTGGGCTTTCCGGGCAAATCAGCCGGGCAACCTACATCGCCTATCTGACGGAAGCCTTTCATCACGTGTCACACACAGTTCCTTTCCTGATGAGCATGGGCGCCAGGCTACCGCAGGAAAAAAAATATCTGCATAAAGCAATTGCGACTTACCTAAGCGAAGAAGTCGGGCATGAAGAATGGATCCTGAATGATATTGAAACGGCAGGTGGTGATAAGGAAGCTGCCCGCAATTCAATACCGAACCTAGATACGCAAGTTTTGGTCGCCTATAACTATGATTACATCAACCGGAAAAACCCGGTTGGGTTCCTTGGCATGGTTTTCATGCTGGAAAGCACCTCTATCCAGATCGCCAACAAAGGCGCGGAAGCGGTTCGTTCTGCGCTTGATTTGCCAGAAACCGCGTTTTCCTATCTTTACTCCCATGGGGAGTTGGATATCAGTCACATGAAGTTCTTCGAAGAAACGGTCAATCAAGTAACAGATACCGATGATCAGGCGGCTATTATCGAGGTTGCTTCCAACACCTTCCGGCTGTTTGCTCGGCTGCTTTCTGCCATCCCGTTTGAGACGGAAGCCCGCAATGTCGCTTAAGGGAAAAACGGCATTTGTAACTGGCGCAACTGGCGGCATCGGGGATCCCCTTTGTCGGGAGCTGGAGGCTAGGCAGGTTCATGTTGTGCGCTACAACCGCAAAGAACATGGGGATCTGATTACAAATCTGGACGTTGCCTGTCGCACTCTACAGGAGCTGGAGCCAGATATTCTGATCAACCTAGCCGGTATGAACAGTTTCACTGCCGCCGAGGATCAGGATTATGAGTTGATCATCCAGTTGAACCTGACAGTTCCCATGCGTCTCTGTCAGGCCATTTTACCGACAATGAAACGCCGGGGGAATGGTCAGCTGGTAACGGTTGGCTCCATGACCGGATTAATCCCCTTGCCCCATTTGACTGGTTACGTTGCGGCAAAGGCGGGCCTGAAAGCATTCAGCGATGCCCTGCGCCGGGAGTTGAGAGGAAGTGGTGTTTCCGTCACGCATTTGGCACCCCGGGCGGTCAAGACAGCGATGAACCAAGGCGTTGCGGATGCTGTAAACCAGCGGACGAAAACCAACTATGACCAGCCCGAGCAGGTAGCTCAGCGCATGGTGGCAGCAATCGAAAATCAGGAGGCAGAAGTTCGCTTTGGCCTGCCAGAGAGACTTTTTGCAACCCTGAACTTTTTAGCCCCAGCGCTGATTGACAAAGGGCTTGCAAGTCATGCGGAAATTGGACGGCAGGAACTTGATGGACATCGGGACGTCCTGGCCAATCCGGTTCAATAACACTTCAGATGAGGACGAGGAAAATGAAGAAACTTGCATATGCGTTTGTCGGCCTTGTTGTCATGGGACTGTCTTTTACAAGTCCCGTGCAGGCAGGCGCTGATGAGGATCTTTCACGTGGCATTACAGAGTTACAGACGGAATGGGCGCGGATCAAGTATCAGGAAGTCAACCAAGCACGTCAAATTGAAGCCATTCATGTACTGGAAGAGAGGGCCAGCCAATTGGTAAAGCAGTTCCCAAATCGGGCTGAGCCTAAGATTTGGGAAGGAATTATCCTTGCAACTGATGCCGGTATAGATCAGGGATTTTCCGCGCTCGGCAAGTTAAAAGATGCGCGGAAGCTGTTTGAGAGCGCCCTGAAACTTGATGAGTCAGCACTGGAAGGGTCTGCCTACACATCGTTGGGTTCCCTCTATTATCAGGTTCCGGGCTGGCCGATTTCTTTCCGGGATGACGGAGAAGCTGAAAAAATGCTGAAGAAAGCCGTCGAGATTAATCCCCATGGAATAGATCCCAACTTTTTTTATGGTGATTTCCTGAGTAAGAAGAATCGCGCAGAAGAAGCCAAAGTCTACCTGAATAAGGCACTTGAAGCACCTAATCGTCCGAACCGGCCACTGGCAGATGCAGGTCGGCGTCAGGAAATCAGGGCAGTACTTGCAGAGCTTAATCAAAAGTAGGAAGATGCAACGAACCTGCCTCTTTTCAAAGGAATTCAAGGTCAAGCATGCGCATCTTGCTGGTTGAAGATGATCTCAATCTGGGCCGGGCAACGGCAGAAGGTTTGAAAGAACAGTTTGCCGTTGACTGGGTGCAATCTGCAGAGGATGCGGATGATGCCCTTCAGACCGTGCAGTATGAGCTGATTGTTCTGGATGTGATGCTGCCCGGCATGTCTGGTGTTGAATTTGTAAAATCTATCCGAAAAGCGGGCAACCAAATTCCGATTCTGATGCTGACGGCCAGAGACGCCCTCCGTCATAAGGTAGAAGGCTTGAACATAGGCGCTGATGATTATCTGGTCAAGCCATTCGAGCTGGATGAATTGCTGGCCAGATGCATGGCGTTAATCCGAAGAAGCAAGGGGCAGGGAACTCCCGTGATTGAGGTTGGCGATATCAGCTATGAGCCTTCAACCTGTCATGTGGAGAAAAACGGATCACCAGTGATCTTATCCTCGCGGGAGCGAAGCATTCTGGATTGTTTAATGCGCTCCAAAGGTCACATTGTCCCGAAAGAGCGCATCATGGAGAGCATCTATGACTGGTCATCGGAGCAGGTGGAAAGCAACACTGTCGAAGTTCATATTTCAGCCCTTCGGCGAAAACTCGGAAAAGAGGTAATCCGTACTATTCGGGGCGTCGGGTATATGATAGCCGCATGAAGAAAACCTACTCTCTTCGAAAGCGGCTACTCTTCTGGATTGGGTTCCCGGTTCTGGGTGTCTCTGCCCTCATGCTTTTTCTTAGCTATTTCTACATCTGGCACGAGGTGGAGGAAGTCTATGACGCTCAGCTCGTTCAGTCCGCAAGGGTTTTGCTGCAGTTGACGCGGCATGAATTGCAGGAAGGGGAAGAGCTGCATCTGGATGAAGAAGACCCTGGATTATCCCATAAATATGAAAGCAAGCTTGGCTTTCGGATCTGGTATCAGGGCAAAGTCGTTGAGGGTTCTGCTTCATCCAAAAAGTTTGGGGTATTTCAGGCTCCACCAGGCTTCTCCGATCGTGAGGTGAATGGAGAGAGATGGCGGTTTTTTGTCTATGTGGATCCTGACAATGAAGTCCGGATCGAAGTCTCGGAACAGTATGAAGTTCGCTATGAGCTGATCCTGCAATTGCTGAGTTCACAGCTGATCCCGATCGTTGCCTTCATTCCGGTTCTGTTTTTTCTGGTCTGGCTGGGCGTTAATCGAATGCTTCGCCCTGTTGTCGGGATTTCAGAAGATGTTGCCAAGCGCAGCAGTGAAGACCTCAGCCCGTTGAAGGTTCAGGAAGTTCCCAACGAAATTGAGCCATTAATCAAGGCCTTGAATGAGCTTTTCACTCAAATCGATGAGAGTTTCCAGCGAGAGCGGGAGTTTACGGATCACGCGGCCCATGAGCTTCGCACCCCATTGGCGGCGATGAAAACGCAAACTCAAGTCTTGCTCCGAAAAAGTCAGGGTAATTCTGCTTACTTGGATGATTTGAAGAACCTGCAGCAATCCATTGATCGGGCAACCCATCTGGTGGATCAGTTGCTGGCGTTGGCACGACTGCAGTCGGAAAACTATCCAAAGGAACAGGTCGATCTATTCCACTGCATTGTTGGGGTAATCGAAGATCTAGCGCCGCGATATGAGCAAAAAGATCAGTTGCTGAGGGTTGAGCTTCCAGATCATTTTCTGGTAACGGCAAATGTGGCGTCCCTCGAAATTCTTGTTAGAAATCTTCTGGATAACGCTTTCAAATATACACCTGAAAAAGGGGAAATTACCATTCATCTGTCATTTGAAGGTGAGTTGGAAATTTCGGACACCGGACCTGGAATGTCGGATGTCGAAAAACAATCTGCCTTTGATCGGTTCTATAGGGCAGATAAATCAGGGCAAACGGGCAGTGGTCTTGGTCTGTCGATTGTCAAATGGATCGCAGCGGCCCATGACTTGCCTCTGAGCTTAGCGGACACCCCTGAAGGTGGTCTTAGCATTCGTCTTAAATTTCCTTCAAAATAATCTATCCTCTTCAGTTTCACTTCAGCTTCTCAGGTCAGATTGTGGGCTCAAATCAACGAGAGGTTAGACTATGAATATCGTTAGAAAGTTGAGTATCTTGTCTGTTGTCATGACCTTGGCTGGAGCCGCAACTGTTGCCCATGCAAGCGACCTTTGCAAAGTTCCTACAGACGAGTGGCAACCAAAAGAAGCCCTGCAGGAAAAACTTGAAGGACAAGGATGGAAAGTCAGCCGTATCAAGGTTGATGATGGTTGTTTTGAAGCATATGCAAAAGACGCTGGCGGCCGTCGGGTGGAAGCCTATTTTAATCCAAAAACCCTGGAAGTCGTGAAGCAGAAATTTGAAGACTGAGATGAATAAGGACACCATTGCAGTCTGGGATCCTTTGGTCAGGCAGTTCCACTGGTCCTTGGTTCTTGCATTTATAGTGAGCTGGGTATCTGGGGATGAGTGGGATGACCTACATGAGATCTCCGGCTACCTTGTAGTTAGTCTGGTTGCCTTCAGGCTCATTTGGGGTGTGATCGGCTCGAAATATGCGCGGTTTACGCAATTTGTTCGAAGTCCAGCCGCGGTGAAACAACATGTCAAAGATGTGCTCAGTTTTAAGGGCCCTCGTTATGTCGGCCATAACCCCGCAGGCGGGATCATGATCCTTCTTTTATTGATTATGTTGGCGGTCACCTCGCTCGCAGGATGGCTGATGACCACAGATATGTTCTGGGGCTCGGAAGCCATGGAAGAGGTACATGAATTTGGAGCCAACAGTCTCCTAATCCTCGTTGCTGTTCATGTTGCCGGTGTCGTGTGGGAGAGCCTTCTTCACTGTGAAAATCTGGCACGGAGTATGATTACCGGACGGAAGCGAAAGCCATCCCCAGAGGATATTTTTTAAATCTCGTTATGGGCAGTCGTTGCAGTGAGGCATCAAGGAGGCTCAAGAGTTTCTTTCTGTGAGCCTAATAGGTGCAAGTAAAGAAGGTTGCGAGCCCCCGCAACCAATAAAATAAGGGTCCCATCGGGGCCCTTTTTTTATTGGCTGTGTGGTCTGTGGAATTGATACCTCAAGGAAAGCCCCCCAAGGCTTTCCGAGGTTTGCGGCCAGCGCGAAGCGCGCCAGAAATGCCGCTGGAAGCAATGCGGAAGCTTGTTTATACTATTTAGGTAATCACTAAAAAAATTTTCCGCAGACTAAATGATGAAATCAATTGAACAAAAAATATTTGGCGACTTGGGTAGGACGCATATCTACTTAACTGAACAAAGATATGATGAAACATTTGTATCAAGTGAATGTTTATTTGTTCTATTTGATTCAAAAAAGATGCAAAACTACGATAATATGTTTTTCGAAATGCAACTAAAATTACAGTTTCCAGACTACTATAATAACAATTTTGGTTCACTTGATGAATGTGTCTGTGACTTGGAGTGGCTACGACAAGAGGAAATAGTATTATATTTTGCAAGTTCTCAAGAACTCTTATCCGAAGAAACACTGAAAAGTTATAGGATCTTAATATCCATTTTAGCCGCTGCAGGTAAGGAGTGGAATAGTCCTGATCCTTATCGTTCCGATCTAGAGCAAAGTAGAAAGAAGTTTTCAGTAATACTAAATTTTGATGCAGGTTATTTCAAGCAGTTTTGGGATCGTTTATCGCAAGAAGATTTCCAAATTGGATTAATTTGAGATTGTTGTGATGTGCCACCTTTACCTCGATGGTTTGACGGCATTCAATTTCGAGAGGATTATCGTTTGTGTACTTCATTTGCTGATTATACGGGGGCTGGCAAATTTACGGTACCTCAAGTTATTTTTACCATCTTTCCAAATGTGCAAGATACATAAAGACATGTGGTTGTCAGTTCTTAAGTTTGGGTTATTTAATATTAGCTGCTACTTTTATAGACTGTCGTTACTAGCGTGCCCCCGCAACCAAAACGTCAAAACCCGCCATTAAGGCGGGTTTTTGCGTTTTGAATACTGAGTATGTGTATTAGTGAATTGATTTGCTCCGCTATGAGGAGCCGAGCTTACTCATCGAAACCGACAAATACGGTTGCCTCTTCGATGCTTTTGCGTTCGGAGACGACCGCGTTGGCAGGAAAAGTTTCGTCAGGCCAGCCGAGGGCGATGCTTTTCATGATGACCTGATCATCCGCGATGCCTGCATGTTCGCGAACCACGGGCGATTGCATGATCCCCTGGCTGTTGATTACCGTACCAAGTCCCCGTGACCAGGCTGCATTCACGAGTGCTGTCGCAACCGCACCGCAATCGAAAGCCGTATCATCACTATCCGCCAATTCGCGATCGTAGGTCACGATGACGCAAACGGGTGCATCAAACTGGCGAAAACCCCTTAAAACCCAATCCTGACGCATTTCTTTGTCATCGCGGGCGATCCCCATTGCGGAAAATAGCTGCTTGGCAACACCAACTTGTCTCTCTCGATGTTTGCCCGCAAATGGCTGACCAATTCGGAATTCACGTGAGTGGGGAACACCGGCCAAGTTGCGCTCTGTATTCCCGGCGCGAATACGGTCCAAAGGCTCTCCCGTGATAACGTAGAAGCTCCACGGTTGGGAGTTCATGGAAGATGGTGCCCGCATGGCCAAGGTAATGACCTCTTCAATTAATTCCCGTGGCACTGGTGTGGGTTTATAGCCGCGAATGCTGCGGCGATTCAGGATCACTTCATCAAAATTCATTGGTAGCCCTTGAAAAGATTTCGTTATTTTTTGTTTTTCTTACCTTTCTACAACTACCGATTTTTATAAGGCAAAGCAAATAATGATGCGTGGGTTTAGATGCGAGCTTAATGCGAGTGTATTGAAGGTGCATATCTTGTTTGGGCGTGGTGGAGTTTTTAAAACAGTTAGGGGAGGGCTACCTCCGACCAGGAGCCGGAGGTGTTTGATTTATGCTCAGGAACTGGCCAGTTTATAAGCCAGATCTTCCGCCGCTTTGTGACCGCTTTTCACGGAACTTGTGTGGCGGTTGTCGTTAAATTCTTGATATTCCGCATTGATTTCATGGAATGTTTCTGCACCTAAATAGTGGCTCAACGTTTGAATGTGAGGGCCGAGATGGTTCATTTTTTCGCGAATTCCCCCGATTTCAAACCCAAATTCACCGCTGGAAGTTATCAGAACGAGTGTTTTTCCCGACATGATAGGCTCCAAGGGGAAGTCCCCACGTGCCAAGTCGAAAGAAAATGTCTTGTTGATGCGGATTACCTGATCAAACCAGGCTTTCAATGCAGCGGGCATCCCGTAGTTATACATGGAGGAGGAAATAAGGATAATGTCTGCCTGCTCCACTTCCTCAATTAAAGTATCTGACAGGGAAAGTAACGCCTTCTGGGCGTCCGTTCTGGCATCGTCCGGGGTGAATACTGCAGCAATCCAATCTTGGCTGATGAAATCAGGTGGATTAACCCCTACATCACGATAGATGATAATATCTTCACTATTTGTGGTGCGCCATTTGTCCGTAAATGTGGCGGCGATAGATTTTGAGATGGAGTTATATTCGGCTGTTAAATTGTCAGATCGTCTGGCACTTGCATCTATATGAAGCAATTTTTTCATCTGCTTACCTTTCTTGAAACCTAAGAGCTGCTTCAAGGTATGTGGCAATTAAACGGAAGTTTGACGAATGATGAATGTTTATCTACAGATGAGTATAAATAACTTATAATGAGGTGCGCTGTGTATGCGAAGTTACCATCATTAAACGTGCTTAGAGTTTTCGATGCGGCGGCAAGGCAGAAAAGTTTTAAAAAAGCGGCTGAGGAGTTGTATGTGACGCCAACCGCCATCTCGCATCAAATTAAGGCATTAGAGGAGGGGCTTGGGGTGCGCTTGTTTGAGCGTAAGACCCGTGCCGTGGAGCTGACAAAAGATGGGGAGTTGCTGTTAAGCGCAACGACGAATGTATTTCGCGAGTTGAAAGACACGATCGGCGAAATTACAGGTGCAAGTGGTGCGGTGACGATTAGTACAACATCCTCATTTGCGTCCATGTGGTTGGTGCCAAATCTGGAGAAGTTCTACTTGGCAAATCCGGGTGTTGAGGTGTCTATTCAGACAGGGGAACATAAAGTCGATGTTATGCGCGACCGCCGTGTTGACCTTGCCATCAGCTATGGTGATTACGATCCTACGCAGCCGCATACCTCAAAATTGCTAACAGAAAAATTCGGCTTATACGCCACCCCTGAGTATCTTGATAAACTCAAACACTTATCGGAAGCACAGCTGTTAGAGACTGAATGGGTGAATAAATCTCTGCCGCCTGTCTCTTGGGAAACGCTTTTTACTCGGCATCCAAATGGGGAGGATCTTAGCAGTTGCACAGTGCGACGCTTTGACCAAGAGCATCACGTTATTCAGGCCGCGCTTGCAGGGCAAGGGATTGCGCTTGTGAGCTCCATACTTGTTGGAAATGCATTGAAGGAAGGGTGGCTTGTGCCCTTCTCAAACGATCAACTGCAGGGCGGCGAGATTGAAGGGCTGACATATTATGTTGTCGTCCCGCCTCATAACAAGCGCAACAAAAATGTTATGGCCTTTGTGAAATGGCTGTCAGTCGAAATCCAAAGAATAAACCCTGCCACCGTTTTGATGTGACAGGGCTTGTCGCGATAACCCAGAGCTTTCCCGATTACTCAATGTCGAATTTGATGCCTTGGGCGAGGGGGAGTTCTTTTGAGTAATTGATGGTGTTGGTTTGGCGGCGCATATAGCTTTTCCACGCGTCTGATCCTGACTCCCGGCCACCGCCGGTCTCTTTTTCGCCGCCAAAGGCGCCGCCGATTTCTGCACCAGATGGGCCGATATTGACGTTGGCGATGCCGCAGTCGCTGCCGTTCGCCGATAGAAAGGTTTCCGCTTCGCGCATATCTGTTGTGAAAATACAGGACGATAAGCCTTGCGGGACGTCGTTCTGAAGGTGGATGGCGTCTTTCAGGTCACTGTATTTCATGACATAAAGAATGGGAGCGAAAGTCTCAGTTTTTACCACGTTGCTCTGACCTGGCATTTCTGCAATCGCGGGTGTCACGTAATAGGCATTCTCAGCGGTATCCGATATGTGACGAGAACCCCCGTGAACGGTTCCGCCTTCATCTTTCGCAGCTTTCAGGGCACTCTGCATGGCGTTAAAGGACTGCTCATCAATCAAGGGGCCCATCAGATTGCCATCTTTCAGCGGGTTACCGATCGAGACGGAGGCATATGCCTTGATCAGGCGAGGGACCAGCGTGTCGTAGATGCTGTCGTGAACAAATAGGCGCCTTAGTGTTGTGCAGCGCTGGCCCGCAGTGCCAACGGCGGAGAAAACGATTGCCCGTGTCGCCATTTCCAAATCAGCGGAGGGAGTAGCAATCATGGCGTTATTGCCGCCAAGTTCCAGGATTGAACGGCCGAACCGTTCCGCCACTTTTGGTCCGACAATTTTCCCCATGCGGGTGCTGCCTGTTGCACTAATTACCGGAACGTCATGGGAGGAAACCAATGCGTTCCCAGTATCGGCCTCTCCGATGATTAATTGAGATAAGTGCGCGGGCGCATCGTCTCCGAATTTTTTCAAAGCTCTGTTGAATATCTCCTGACAGGCCAGCGCTGTTAGGGGGGCTTTCTCGGATGGTTTCCAAATAATCGGATTTCCGCACACAAGCGCCAATGCAGCATTCCACGACCAAACGGCAACGGGAAAGTTAAAGGCGGAAATGATCCCAACAGGGCCTATCGGATGCCAGCTTTCCATCATGCGGTGGCCGGGCCGCTCTGAGGCTATTGTCAGGCCGTATAACTGGCGAGAAAGACCAACAGCAAAGTCACAAATGTCGATCATTTCCTGCACTTCACCCAAGCCTTCTTGGTAGATTTTACCGCATTCCAAAGTCACAAGTTTTCCAAGATCGGCTTTGGCAGCGCGCAGTTCTTCTCCCAGCAGGCGAACCAACTCACCCCGCCGCGGGGCAGGGACAGTTCGCCAGTCTTTAAAGGCCGACTTGGACTGCTCAATCATGAGTGCAACATCATCAAGGGTATGTTTTTTGAGGCCCGTTAGTTTGGATCCGTCAATGGGGGTGAATACTGATAGATCGGCATTTTCGGCTTCGTTAAGGTCAAAATTCTGGAGAAGCTGTGCGTATGACATTTTGATACCCTTAATTCCAATTCAGAATGATTTGAATGCTTGAAAATTTCAAAATAACTAAAAGAAATCTTTGGTTTTTGGGGTGAAATGTCAAATGAGGCTAATGCATGAGATTATTCCATTATGGAATGAGGTTCGCATTTTTATTGAGTTGGGCTTGCATGGGCTTCTTTTTGAAGCCATTCGCGAAAGGCTCTGAGCGGAGGGTAATTACTCCGGTCCTTTGGCCAAATCAGATAGTATCCCCCTGCACTTTTGAGGGGCATGTCCAGAGCGGGGGTCAAGGTGCCACGATCTAATTCCTCTTTGAACAGAAAGGTGGGTAAGAGAGCGACACCGAGCCCTGATATGGCGGCTTGGGCGGCCGTTGAAAATTGATCAAACACCATCCCTGGAATGTTGCTATCCTCCACCTGATAATAGGTAAACCAGCTACGCCAGGCTTCTAGGCGGCTTTCAAGGTGTAGCAACGTGACATTCTTTAGATCCTCAGCTTTTTTGAGGTTGCTACGGCTCTTAAAGTCAGGTGCACAGACCGGGATTACCTCTTCCTCCATAATGAACAGGCTGTCGGTGTTTTCCCAATTGGGAATGCCGAAATGAATGGCGGCGTCGATGGGGTCTTGTTCAAATGAGAAGGGTTGGGTGCGCGTTGATAAATTGACCGTGATGTTAGGGCTTTCTGCAATAAATTGGGGCAAGCGAGATGCTAACCACCGGGTGCCAAATGTCGGCAATATGGCAAGATGCAAAGCGCCCCCGTCCGGGTTTGCGCATAGATTTACGGAAGCGGTTGAAATAACCCTGAGTGCTTCGCGGATATGTCTTGCATACTCAACCCCCGCATCACTCAAGCGGACGGTTTGTTTTTCACGGATAAAAAGGGCTGCGCCTAATTGCTCTTCTAATGCTTTTACCTGCCTTGATATGGCGCTTTGAGTAAGGTTGAGCTCCCTTGCCGCGATGGTAAAGCTTTCTGTTCGGGCTGCGGCTTCAAATGCGGTGAGAAGGTTGATGGAAGGGAGGTAGCGCCGAGGAGGGAGCATGTCATTCTAATCCGTTATGCCGATAGCTTTAATAAATCCTGATGTCTGCAGGGAATAGCATATCTTACTAATCCAGTTATTCCAAAATGGAATAATGTAATCGCAAGGTGCCCATGAGTTGCGGAGGATGTCTGTTAAGTGCTCTCAGGGGGGAAGCCGTAGTAAATTCGCTTGCTCGGATTGAATACAGGATCGTGATTGATGGTGATGATGCGAACAGGGGTTTCTGACATCTCTGGCGTGAATTCATTCCCAACTAACTTATACAGCGATGTTGAGGAGCTAAAGTCATTTAATCTAATGTTTTTAGATCGGTGAATGCCGTGTGCAGGTCTGTTCCCAAGGTACTTTAGTCTCGTCTCGCTGTTATGTTTCCAGACATTTTTGCCGCGATGGGCGGGGGCTACATACAACCAACATACTTCAAGGCTTAGCGGGTTGTACATTTCAGGAATGCCTGCCTTATCAAATAGATGCTTATGGTATCGCGCATTGGGATATCGAAGGGCGCTTACCCCCATCAGGTTCTTATTCTCATCAATCGTGAAAAACAGCATTTCCGCCATGGGCACACCGCGAATTAAGTTCGCAGCAGGAACCTCGCCTCCTTCCTCAACCATACCAATAAAGGCTTTCATTAAATCAGGTTCGCAATTTATGGGGCGGATAGCTCTTGTTTCCATTAATTTTCCTGTTTGGATGAACGCGTAGTTACTAGTCGTAAGGTTTATCCAATCATATGAATTAAAAAAATAAAAACAAACAAAGTCTAATGTGGTGCTGGGTTTGTCAGGTTAAGATTGACACTTAATCGCTGTTATGTTTTTTAATTAAATGATCGATTAAGAAAAAAAGGATTCCCTTTATGCCTAAAGTCGGCATGCCTGAAATTCGCAAACCCCAGTTGGTGAGTGCGACGATGGAAGCGATCCATGCCGTTGGATTGCACAAAGCAAGCGTTGCTACCATCGCTAAATATGCGGGGGTGTCGCCAGCCATCATCAATCACTATTTCGGTGGGAAGGATGGATTGCTGGAGGCGACAATGCGATCCGTGCTTCAGGAATTAGCCAAAGCCATTTCAGAAAAGTTGAAGTCAGTTGATCAGAGTGACCCTGTTGCCCGTATTTTTGCGATTGTCGATGGGAATTTTTCCGGCAGGCAGGTGGCCCCACAAGTGGTGAGCACATGGCTGACCTTCTGGTGTCAGTCGATGCATAAACCGGAACTGCTAAGATTACAGCAGGTCAATAATAAACGGCTGCTGTCTTACTTCAGATATGAACTGAAGAAAATGATGGGCCATGACGAGGCGAGCTACATCGCGCAAGGGATCGCGGCCATTATCGATGGCATTTGGCTGAGGGGCGCGCTGTCCCCAAACGGGATTGATCCAAAGCTTGCGAAGGCCTTAATCGAAGATTTTTTGAAATCGAAATTACAAGCGGATGCCTGGGCCTAAACTTATATTGAATTCATGACTTGGGAAGCTAATTAATGGCTATTCAACAGCACTTTATTGGCGGCGGTTATTATCAGATCGCGCCGTCCGAAACATTTGTAACACGGAATCCTGCGACAGGTGAGGCGCTGGCAACGATTGCACAGGGTGACCATGCAGCAATGCAAACCGCCGTGGAGAGCGCCGCAGAAGGGCAGGCCCAATGGGCCGCTATGGCAGCGATAGAACGTGGCCGCATTATGCAAAAAGCAGCAGATATTTTGCGAGAGCGGAATGATGAGCTTGCGGCGCTTGAAGTGCTGGATACGGGCAAACCCATTCAAGAGGCAAGTGTTGTCGACATTCAAACCGGTGCCGACGTGATCGAATATTACGCCGGGCTGTGCAATAAAATTCAGGGTGACTATCAGTCGCTTTCTGAGGAACAATATTTCTATACCCGGCGGGAGCCGCTTGGTATTTGTGCGGGTATTGGGGCGTGGAACTACCCCATTCAGATCGCCTGCTGGAAATCGGCGCCGGCATTGGCGGCCGGTAACGCAATGATCTTTAAACCGTCAGAAGAGACACCACTGACCGCGTTAAAACTTGCAGAGATATACTTGGAGGCAGGCCTTCCTGCTGGCGTATTCAATGTCATCCAAGGTGACTACCGTGTAGGGCAAATGCTCACAGCCCATCCCGACATCTCTAAAGTCTCCTTCACCGGGGAGTGTGGTACCGGCAAAACGGTTATGGCTGATGCCGCAGCGACGCTCAAGCAGGTGACAATGGAGCTTGGCGGTAAATCGCCGCTGATTATCTTCCCGGATATGCCACTTGAGCAGGCGGTGACCGGCGCCATGATTGCAAATTTCTACACCCAAGGAGAAGTTTGCACCCATGGAACTCGCGTCTTTGTACATGATGATATCTATGATGCCTTTCTGGAGAGCTTGAAGGCGCGAACTAACGCCTTGAAGGTGGGTGATCCAACAGATCCAGAAACGCAGGTTGGAGCGCTTATCTCGCCAGATCATATGGAAAAAGTCCTTGGGTTCATCGAGGCTGGCAAAGAGGCCGGCGCGCGTCTTCTCTGCGGTGGGTATCAGGTAGCCGACGGCGATTTGGGCAAGGGATGTTTCGTCGCACCGACGGTATTTGCTGATTGTACCGATGACATGGTTCAGGTCCGCGAGGAGATTTTTGGACCAGTTATGTCTGTTCTTCGTTTTTCTGATGAGGAGGAGGTGGTCCGCCGCGCCAATGATACAGATTATGGCCTGGCCGCTGGCGTTTTTACAAAGAACCTGCCACTGGCAAAACGGATGATTAATCGGCTTCAGGCTGGCATTTGCTGGATTAACACATGGGGTAACTCCCCCGCAGAAATGCCGGTAGGGGGATATAAGCAATCTGGAATTGGCCGCGAGAATGGCATGGAGACCCTTCATCACTACACGCAGCTTAAAAGCGTGTTTGTGGAGTTGGGTGACTTGCCGGAAAGTTACTGATTATGGAAGCCTTATATGATTACATAATTGTCGGCGGGGGATCCGCTGGATGTGTTCTGGCGGACCGATTAAGTGCAGACGGCAAAAATCAGGTGCTCCTGCTGGAGCGCGGCGGAAGTGATAAAAACATCATGATCCAGATGCCAACAGCATTATCATACCCAATGAACACCGAGAAATACTGCTGGCAATATCACAGCGAAGCCGAGCCCGGTCTTGGCGGGCGCAGCCTTCATACCCCGCGCGGTAAGGTGCTGGGAGGGTCGTCCTCTATCAATGGCATGGTGTATGTACGCGGACATGCTTGTGATTTTGACGAGTGGGAGGCGCAAGGGGCAAACGGATGGGATTATCAATCTTGCCTGCCCTATTTCAAACGCGCTGAAAGCTGGACTGGCGGCGGTAATGAATATCGCGGAGATCAGGGGCCTGTCGGCACTTGTAATGGCAATGATATGAAGAAAAACCCGCTTTACGCTGCTTTTATCAAGGCAGGGCAGGATGCGGGATATGGTTACACGCCCGACTATAACGGTCATCGGCAGGAAGGCTTTGGCCCGATGCATATGACTGTTAAGGATGGCATTCGAAGTTCAACCTCTCAGACTTATCTAAAACGAGCTGAAGCGCGTTCCAACCTTACTATTCTGACGGACGTTATGACACGCCGTGTTTTAATGCGAGACGAAGAAGGTGAGCTGACAGCGGTCGGTGTTGAGTTTGATCACCACGGTGAGCGGAAAACGCTCAAGGCAAATAAAGAAGTGATCCTATCCGCTGGGTCTATCGGGTCACCCCAATTGCTACAGTTGTCCGGTATTGGCCCAGCAGACGTATTGACCGCGGCGGGCGTAGAGGTGAAGCGAGACTTGCCGGGAGTGGGTGAGAATTTGCAGGATCATTTGGAGGTTTATTTCCAGTATCAATGCAGTCAGCCGATTACGCTCAACAGCAAGTTAAACCTGTTTAGCAAGGCTCTGATAGGGGCGGAATGGCTTCTGTTCAAAACCGGGCTTGGATCCACAAATCATTTCGAGTCATGTGGGTTTATCCGCTCTCGCGCTGGATTGAAATGGCCAAATATTCAATATCATTTCCTGCCTGCGGCGATGCGGTATGATGGTCGGGCCGCTTTTAAAGGGCACGGGTTCCAGGTGCATGTAGGTCCAAATAAGCCTGCATCCCGTGGTTCAGTTCGGATTAAAAGTGCCGACGCTGATGATTTCCCGGAAATTCGCTTCAATTATTTGACCGAGCAGCAGGATATTGAGGATTGGCGGGATTGTATCCGACTAACCCGTGAAATTCTGCAGCAGCCCTCTCTCTCCGCGTATCGGGAAGATGAGATCAAGCCCGGGCTGGATATTCAGTCGGATGAGCAGATTGATGAATGGGTTCGGCAGCATGTTGAAAGTGCTTATCATCCGTCCTGTTCGGTGAAAATGGGGGGGGATGATGACCTTATGGCGGTGCTTGATCCGATGTGCCGGGTGAGGGGCGTGAATAATCTGCGCGTCGTTGACTCCTCGATCTTTCCAACCATCACAAACGGGAACCTGAACGCCCCGACGATCATGGTGGCGGAAAAAGCCGCGGACATGATTTTGGGGAATGATCCATTGCCATCGAGTGATGTACCTGTCTGGATCCACCCTGAATTTGAAACAACGCAGCGTTAAAATTTAGCGCAGTCGGCTTAGGCTGCCACTACAATATTTATTTGGATACAGATACACTTTTCCGCTGTATCTGTATCCATCAGCCTATGGAAACAAAACACGGTTGCAGAGAAACAGCTCATTCTTCGCTAAGATGAAGAGTGAGATAATCGATAAATAGTTTCACCTTGGGAAGCATGTGACGGTTTTCAGGGTACACAGCCCAGATACCTTCGGTTTCAGGGCTGAATTTCTGCAGCAGGGGAACAAGTTCGCCGCTCTCCAAATACGGGGCGACGTAATAGTCCGGGAGCTGGACGATACCGTTTGCCTTTAGAGCCGCTATGAGAAGGCTTGGCCCGCTGTTGCAGCGGATATTCCCGGTGACGGTGACATTCCGTGTTTTGCCCGCATCCGACAGACGCCAGTGATCCAGTGTTCCGAGCAGGCAGTTATGCTGCTTTAATTCTGAGAGGCTGTGGGGCGTACCGTATTTATCGAGATATTCTGGCGCGGCGCAAACATACAGGGTTCGGTCTTTTAATTTCCGGGCGATAAGGCTGGAGCTTTGTAATTGCCCTAATCGGATCGCCACATCATAGCCGCCCTCTACAAGGTCAAGGCGCTGGTTGCTGAGCTCCACTGTAATGGTGAGTTCGGGATACAGAGCTGAAAAGTCGCTGATAATTGGGCTCAAAATCCGTTCCCCATAAGCAACGGGTGCGGTGAGCCGGAGCGTCCCCACCGGTTTGCGCTGCAAATCCATGACGCTGTTTTCCGCGTCTTGCAGCGCATCAACAAGAGGGCGGCATTGCTGATAAAATTGGGTGCCCAGCTCGGTTAAGGTGACTTTTCGTGTGGTTCGCTGCAGAAGTTTAGCGCCTAGCCTATCCTCAAGGGCACTCACCTGACGGCTGACTTGAGCGACTGAGATCTTCAGTTTCTTGGAAGCAGCGGTAAAGCCCCTATTTTCTACAACAGAGATGAATTCGCGAATGCCTAAAAAATCCATATTATTTCACATATGAAAAAGTGTTTTGGGTAAATCGATAATTATCATCATGTGAGAAATAAATATACTGGCGTTATATATTTTTGGAGAGGATATCCGATGATTAAATCAAAAGCTGCTATCGCCTGGGGCCCAAACCAACCGCTGAGCATTGAAGAAGTGGATGTGATGCCTCCCAAAGCTGGAGAGGTTCTGGTGAAGATCGTGGCTACCGGGGTTTGCCACACGGATGCGTTCACGTTATCTGGCGAAGATCCAGAGGGCATTTTCCCTGCTATTTTGGGTCATGAAGGCGGCGGCATTGTTGAGCAGGTCGGTGAAGGCGTGACAAGTGTTGCCGTTGGCGACCATGTGATCCCACTTTACACGCCTGAATGCGGGGAATGTAAATTCTGTACCTCCGGTAAGACAAACCTGTGCCAGAAAATTCGGGAAACGCAGGGTAAAGGTCTGATGCCTGATGGAACCACCCGTTTTTATAAAGATGGTAAACCGATCTATCATTATATGGGTACGTCCACATTCTCTGAATATACGGTTCTCCCTGAAATTTCTCTGGCGAAAGTCAATCCGGAAGCACCGTTGGAGGAGGTTTGCCTGCTTGGGTGCGGTGTCACCACCGGCATGGGAGCCGTTATGAACACCGCCAAAGTGGAGGAGGGGGCAACGGTTGCCATCTTCGGTCTCGGCGGAATTGGTCTCTCCGCTATTATTGGGGCAGCCATGGCCAAAGCGGGCCGTATTATTGCGATCGATATTAACGAGAGTAAATTTGATCTGGCGAAGAAGCTTGGGGCGACGGATTGCATTAATCCAAGCGATTATGACAAGCCCATTCAAGAAGTTATTGTCGAGATGACAGATGGCGGCGTTGATTACTCCTTCGAATGTATCGGAAATGTAAATGTGATGCGCTCCGCCCTTGAATGCTGCCACAAAGGTTGGGGCGAGTCTGTGATCATTGGTGTCGCTGGAGCCGGTCAGGAAATCAGTACGCGTCCCTTCCAACTGGTGACAGGTCGGGTTTGGAAAGGCACTGCGTTTGGCGGCGTTAAAGGCCGCTCAGAGCTGCCTGATTATGTGGAGCGTTACCTGCAAGGTGAGTTTAAATTGGATGATTTCATCACCCACACGATGCCTCTTGAAGAGATCAATGAAGCCTTTGATTTGATGCATGAAGGCAAAAGCATTCGCTCTGTTATCCACTATTAAAATATTCATGGCCTCATTGGGACACTCCCCTGGGGCCAAAAGGTTTGTTACATGACTTTGGAAAATATAAGTGCAAACAAGTTATTTGGGGGGTGGCATAAGCAATATAGCCACCAATCAGAGAGCTTGAACTGTGAAATGCGGTTTGCCATTTATCTGCCGCCGCAGGCTTCCGACACGCATAAAGTCCCGGTTTTGTATTGGCTCTCTGGTTTGACCTGTACGGACGAGAATTTCATGCAAAAGGCTGGTGCTGCGCGTGTCGCGGCGGAGCTCGGGTTGGCGATTGTCGCACCCGATACCAGCCCGCGTGGTGAGGGCGTCGCCGATGATCCGGAAGGCGCTTATGATCTCGGGCTTGGCGCTGGATTTTATCTGAATGCAACTGAGGCGCCGTGGCGGGATCATTATCAGATGTATGATTATGTCGCTCGGGAACTGCCAAAGATTATTGAACAGAATTTTCCGGTCACAGATCAGCGGGCGATCAGTGGGCATTCAATGGGCGGACATGGCGCGCTTACCATTGGATTGAAACACCAGGATATGTATCAATCCATTTCCGCTTTCAGCCCCATAACCAATCCGACCAAAACACCGTGGGGTAAGAAAGCTTTTACGGCGTATCTTGGGGCGAATACAGATAGCTGGAAGCCGTATGACGCCTGTGAGCTGATCCAGTCCGTGTCCGTTAATCGGCCGATCCTGGTGGATCAGGGAACCAAAGACAATTTTCTGGAGCAAGAGCTGACACCTGATCGGTTGGTACAGGCGGCACAAAAAGCTGGTGTGCCTTTGGATTTGCGGCTGCAGGATGGCTATGATCACAGCTATTATTTCATCAGCAGCTTTATTGAGGATCACCTGAGATTTCATAAAAAACACCTCTAAACTGCACAAGTCTGATTGCCGTCACAAGGGCCGCCCCACAAGCGGCCCTTGTCTGTTTTTTTGACATTTCCGATATTCAGCAACACATATCCCTAGAGTATTTTTGAACCGTTTATGAGTCCCCTTCGACATATGGATAACGGCGACATTGAGTTGCCCTTATCATTTTTTAGTAAGAGGTGGAGACCATGTTGAAATCCAAGACGTATCAGAACTCTGTTTGTAAGTCCGTTTCTGGGGCTTTGGCGCTTGTGCTCGCAATGGGAGCCTTTTCAGCCGCAGAGGCAAACTCATCCCGCAGCAATGCCTCACAGGTGAAAGATGTGACCTTGTCCCAGCCGGGCATCAACTTCCATGTGAAGCTGGAAAACAAAGCCAATAACAAGCACATCAACAACATTGATATTCAGCCAATGAGTGACGTTATGGCGTTTCCTTTGAAAGGGTTTGTTCAATGCGCCAAAGACAAATCGGTGAGCTTTAGCAGTGCAAAAGTGTATTTCGGCTCCGTTCAGCGGACAGGTAAAACTGTTGTGCCGGTTAATGTCCTGCATGAAGCAAAATACTTCCCAACGGCTTCCGAATGGACAGGTTTAATCGGTGGTTGGGTTGCTGAGGGCGGTAACTATCAACCATATGAAGTGCCGTTAAGCGCTGTGAAAAATGGTCCGGCAGATCTTCGTATTGACCCCATCGCGGAGTTTAACAAGAAACTTCAAAAACACATCAATGAGGGCGGTAGCAAGCTGGAGTTCCTGAAAAAAGAGCATCTAATTACCATTAATCGTCCAATCAGTCTGGTCGGAACGTGCCGCGAAAGCATTGATTTTAGCAAGTCTGAATTTGGCTCCGGTTATGAGACACAAAGCATTCCTGTGACTATTCATTATAAGGGTGATCCTGATCTTTACGGTGGAATTCAAAAGGATAACACGGCCAATGACTTTGCAGCCCTTTTTCAGGTGACATCCGCGAGTGTGACACCGCATGTCAAAGACTATGTGGGGGAATGCCCCGTTGATCTGAAATTCCGTTTGTCCATGAAGGCACAAGGCGCTGGAACCGTTAAATTCCGTTTAATCGGTGAGAAAGGCTACAAAGGTGGTGTTCATACCATCAATTTCACGAAGAACGATCTCGGCTCCAAAATTTATGATTTCAGCCATGCGATTGAAGGGGCCGTGAAGGGCGGCATTTCGAATTCAAAGTTGGCTATGCCGCAGCAGCCTAAAGGTAATATCAATCAGCTTGCAGTGCCTCCAAGCGCTAAGAAAATTGGCTCCTGGAAAGTGGAAGTGATTGAACCTCAGAAAATGAGTTCAGATATCAGCTATTACAGCTGGAAATGTGAAAGTGAAAAAAGCCCATTTAAGCTAAAGGCTGGGGAAGCCACTCCACCAAAGCCAGCACCGGGAAATCTGAACCTGAAAGCAAAAGAGGTCACGCCAAAGTTACAACTAAAAGCAAACTAAAGCGCATAAGTATAAAATAACCCCGCCAACTCATCTCTGGCGGGGTTATTTTTTTTAGTATCTTGGGGGGATGCCGTATTTGGCGAAAATCTGGTTGATTTTCCCTGATTGACGAAGCTTATCCAATGCTTTGATCAGATCATCGTAATAGGGATAAGGCGAGTTTACATTTGTTGCCAGATAGGTTTTGAATATCTGGATAGGATCACTATAGGTAATGCCTGGGTCTTCAAGACCGCGCAGCACACTCCCAGCAATAATGGTATCCGTGTACCAGGCATCGATACGATTGTTGCGCAGTAATTTTAAAAGCTCACTGCCTTCACCGGGAACGCGATAGACCTGTTCATACCCTTGTTCGGTCAGCCAGTTGTCCCAGCTGGATTTCAACTGCACGCCAATATGTTTTTCTTTTGCTTCTTCTTTCGTCAGTTTTTTGCCATTGAAAGAAATGAAGTGGGTTTCGTTGTTAAAGATATTGACCCCCCACTTGTATTTTTCAGAGCGGGTTGGTGTCCAAGAAAGCGGGAAAATGAGCGCTTCTGGAGAATTTTGCGCCATATACTGGGCTCTCGCCCAAGGTAGTACCTCTAATTTAAAATCATGACCGATTTCTTTGAAGAGAGCCGTCACAATTTCAACGCCAATGCCCGGACGCTCCGGATCATCAGTCATTACGTTGGAAATTGGTGTCGAATATACAATGGCAACATCAGACGCATAAGCGATCGATAGGTTGGCGCAGAGAAGAGTAACCAGAATTAAGAAACAACGAGTAAATCGGCGTATGAACATCATCGCGAACCCTCTGCGATACTTACAGAGGCCTCCAATACTAAAAAGCGTATTTCTGCGGATACGGACACTGAAACCATTTCAGTAAAGCCTTTAATCATCCCGAGTTACGAGTCAAAAGTTATTCAAATCAAAAGGATAATCTACGTCTTTGACCAATGCAGAATATTAGAATTCTGCAAAGTT
>JAEPMY010000163.1 GCA_017643685.1 Sneathiella sp. | reverse complement strand
GGTTCCGTTATTCACCGCCGCTGCCTATTTCCAAAGATATTTAAGCGGCTTCCCATTGGTGGAACAGGATGACTTTCAGGATGATATCGGATTTCTATTGGTGCAATACACATTGATGTCAGTGTTCGGAAACCTTTATTTGCTGCCTTATTATTATGGATCTAAACCGTGGTCTCCGTCTGGCGACACAGATCCGGACTTTCGTCAATTGGTTGCCGATAGCACTGGTATATCAGGTGTATTGGCGAGAGTTGGTTTATCCTATCGCGATTTCAATACCCGCAGAGAATTCTGGGCGGAGGATAGAGGAGGGGTGCTTCGCTCGCAATATGGTTGGTATGCCTTATATGTGTTGCAGATGTATTTCCTCTATCACTTAGGGTCTGCGGGATATTACACAGGCTATGCGTTCTTTGGCTTAGTCGCGTCCTCGACCAGTTGGGGGTTTGACTGGAGCCAATATAGCTTTAAGTGGGTTAAAAACATTGTAAGTTTGCAGCTTTCCCCGGCGTCATCCCCAATGGCGCTTATCAATGGCGGGGCTCGGCGGTCCATAACATTGATTAGAGAGGTGAGCCCTCTATCTCCTGAAACAGGGTGGTTTTTCTCAAAGACATTAGGTGCCGTTGGCGGTTTGCGTATCGCTAAATATATGGATAGCGCTTATGCATCTGACCACAGAATTGTGGAATGGCTTATCCAAACAGATCGCCGTCAATTGCCGGCACTAACAGCCCCGGATGCGCGTATTATCGAAATCGATGAAGAGGAAGATCAGATCGGCGGGCGGGATCGGTTGGATGTAGATATCGATATTGAAATGCAGCCGCCTAATGTTCCGATGAGCGATGAGAGGGAAGACAGTCCGAGTGAACCTCGCGCGATTGAAAGGCGACGCCAATAAAGGATCACTAAAAGACCCTGATCCAATATCAGGGTCTTTTTTTATGTGCGTCAGATATCCCCTCAAAAATGTTTGAGTTTGTCCGGGTTTCGCGTGATGTAGAGGGTGGTGAACTCTCCGGTGGTATTTGCCTCGAAGGTTGCCAAGGCGTGAGGCCCGTCTTCTGTTCTGACGAGTAGCCCGGTTGACCCATTGATATCGAGAACTTCGAGAGCAGCCCCTTGCCAAAAGCGAATGAGGATCCGTTCCGAGAAGAGCAATGCCTCTTGCTTGCCGATGATCGTGCGGCTGGCTGCCGGGACTTTTCCGCCGCCATCAGTGTGAATGTGAATGTCCTCACTGAGGAGGGCGCTTAGCTGTACCGTATCTCCATCTGTAATGGCTTTGGCAAAGGCACTGACATATTGTTTCTTGCGATCTTCAGCGATTGCCCCTCTGGCGCTTGGTTTGCCCACAACGGACTTAGCGCGGGAGACAAGTTTACGGCAATTGGCCTCTGATATCTCAAGATTTGTGGCGACTTCAGAATAGGGTTGATCAAAAATCTCTTTAAGCAGAAACGCTGCCCGCTCCTTTGGCGTCAGACGTTCCAGCAACAGCAGAAAAGAGGTTGAAAGAGAGGCCGAGATTTCAAGGTCATATAACCCGTCTTTCAGATGCTCTGCGCCCACCGGTTCGGGTAGCCACGTGCCCACGTAATCCGTTCGGGTGCGTTGCGCAGATTTAAGGTGATCAAGGCAAAGCCTGGCACACACAGTTGTCATCCAGCCATCGGGGTTTTGAATGTCATGAATATCTGCTGAAAGCCACTTCAGGTAGGTCTCTTGAACCGCATCCTCTGCCTCTGAGTAGGAGCCAAGCATGCGATACGCAAGGCCGGTCAGACGCGGCCTTGCTTGCTCAAAGATATCAGTTTTTGGATCATTCATTAGTGGTTCGATGCCTGAATCCGGTTCCAAAGGTTAATCATGGCAATCAGGGCTGTCATGGCGCTGATTATCTTGTCTGAATAATGATCACGGAGTTCATTGCGAAGACTTGCAAGATCTTCCGTCTCTGACATGTAAGTCAATGCCTCGGTATATGCAAAGGCCAACTTTTCGGCAGGACTGAAATCATCCACATGGCGCCAGACGATCAGGCGATCCAGTCTTTCATTGGTCTCGCCATCGCGTCTGGCTTCTTCTGTGTGCATTTTTACGCAAAACCCACAGCCATTGATCTGAGAGGCGCGTAACATGATCAAATGTGCCAGATGGATATCAAAGCCGGTTTCCGCTGCAATCGTAAAATGCGCCTTGCGAAGCAGGGTATAAACCTCTGGAATATTGGTTTCATGCATGATTTTCGTGGGGGCGTTCATAATCTCTCTCTTCCTTTGAAATTCAATCACTGAGCAATGCTCTGTCAATGTGACGAGAGAGAAATCCGTTTTGTGACATAGGCATGTTTAGGCATGTCACATTTTTTCGCCCCAGATCGTCAAATAGACGTCAGAAACGAAAATTTGTGAACAGAGACACCCAGATGAAAAACATATTCTCCCCCATAATGATTGGAGCCCTTCTCATGACATTGCCCCTAAATCCCGTTATTGCCGATGAAAAGGCACAGCTGAAAATTGTAAACCCTGCGGGCTTGTATGACCCGGCCCCTAATGGATACAGCCACGCCGTCATCGCAACTAATATCAATAAAGCGATCTTCATTGCCGGGCAGGGCGGAGAAGACAGCTCCGGCATCTTATCCACGTCTTTCGAGGCGCAAGTGAAGCAGGCTTATGCCAATTTAGAAATAGCGATCGAGGCCGCCGGGGCAAAACCGGATCAGGTTTTAAAGATCACAACCTATGTCGCAGAATATGAGCAGGAAAAGCTGGGTATCATGTCGAAATACCTCAATGAAACCTTCAAAGGGTGGCTTCCCGCTCAGACACTGGTGCCGGTTCCGCGTCTGGCATTGGATGGCATGCTGTTCGAGGTTGACGCCTACATAGCCCTATCAGAATGATGATAGAAAGGCCGTTGGGTAAGAATAATGAAGCAGTTTCTTCGGTTATAAGAACTGCTTCATTGACACGCAATTTCCGATAGCACTACAATTCTACTCATAATTATGTATGTGGCTTGATGTGGGGCGCTCACTCGCTTGGGTGCGTGAGTAGGATATGGGGAGGGGTTGATGGATCTGATGATGACGCTCGGCGGCGGGGCTGAGGCCACGACCGCGCTAACAGAAAAACTCTTCAAAGATAAAAAAATCAAAACATTACAGCCGGCACCTGATGGACAAGGCATGGCTGTTGTGGAGTGGTGAGATGGGGATCATATGCTTTAGCGTGTTAGTTGGGGTTACAGTATCAGCTTTGCTCTTTAACAATGAAGACCTGATTTATCGACTGTATTCTAATCCAGATTTTCAGCCGCCAAAGATATTGGTGGACACATTCATAGAGCAGTGTGGGATCTTAAAATTTGATCAATGTGAATACTTAAGTTTTTCACATGCTATTGGGTTTTCGGTGGCATTTCTGACCATACCTATATTTGTAATTTTCTCACATTTTATATTGAAACATATGTTTGGGCGCCATGTTGCGGATAACCTCATCATAATTGATGTTAGGATATGTCGAACACCAATTATATACGCCTTATTGGCGATTGTGACTTCAGCATTTTGTTCGTATGGACTGTATTTCTCCACACAAGCAGGAATTGAGTTTTTTTCCATTCCTGGTCCTTTTGTTAGGTTGGTCTATTCGATATTTGGGGAGTACTGGTTTGCTTTTAATTTATTTCATCTAGGAGGTGTATGGCTAGTTTTTTTCTTTTTTGTAAAGGAAACTTTTGATTACTTCGGGGGCAGAGAATGACTGAGGCGCAAGTTGGCAATGATAAGGCCGAAGCCTTTACTTACCTAGAGTATGTAATTGGTGGGCTACAGAATTACGGTACTGCAGCG
>JAEPMY010000007.1 GCA_017643685.1 Sneathiella sp. | reverse complement strand
GCTCTCCGCATCTTCGTCACCAGCATCCGGTGTTGCGTCTGTTGACCCCTCCTCAGAGGAGCTCTCGTCTTCCACTTTCTTGCGGCGACGACCCCGGCGAGCGGGTTTCTTCTCTTCTGATTTGGCGTCATCGCCGTCTTCAGTATTCTCTACAGATTTGGCTTCGAAGCTTGCAGCTTTCTCGCCTTCATCGTCGGCACCATTAATCGGAATGATGACGATTTCCGGTTCAATATCGGTTGCTGCGGCAGCTGCTTCAGAACCTCTATCCTCTGTCTCGTTGCCGGCATTATCCCGACCGCGAGAGCGACGACGTCCACCCCGTTTTCCGCGGCGGCGTTTGCGTGGCTCTTCATCACCATTTTCGCCCTGAGTTTCGCCGTCAGCGGTTTCCTCATTGCTGTCACTATCAGCCTCAACGGCATTATCCCGATCGGCTTCATCCCGCGGTTTCCGGCGACGACGACGACGGCGACGTTTGGCTGAACTGCTTTCACGCTCTTCGGTGTCTTCAGTCTCCTGAGTGTCTTCGATCTCTTCTTCCACCGCGCCGCCCTGAACCGCTTCCGGCTGTGCAGGTTCCATCATATTGTCGGATGTTGGAACCGGGGCATTGCGAACACCTTTTTCACGATCAATTTTGTGATCGTTCATGTTCATGGTTGGATCGGCAAGGATCAGGATCGTCAGGCCATAGTTAGCTTCCAGATCCTGAATAACAGACCGTTTCTGGTTCAGCAGATAGATGGCAACATCGGTGTGAACCGTAACCGTGATCTTGGCACTCCGGCCCCGAACACCTTCTTCTTCGAGGGCGCGGATGATCAACAATGCTGTTGATTCAGTGGAGCGAACAAAGCCAGAGCCGCCGCATGTCGGACAGACATTTGTACTTGTTTCCAGGAAGGAAGGGCGCAGACGTTGACGGGACATTTCCAAAAGACCAAACGGACTGATCCGGCCAACCTGAATACGGGCACGATCAGATTTCAGACAGTCTTTCAGTTTCCGCTCAACCGCTTTGTTGTTGCGGTTGTCGTCCATGTCGATGAAATCGATCACGATCAAACCAGCCAGATCGCGCAGGCGAAGCTGACGGGAGATTTCCTCGGCCGCTTCCAAATTGGTTTTAACCGCGGTCTCTTCGATGCTGCGTTCTTTTGTCGCTTTACCGGAGTTCACGTCGATGGAAACCAAAGCTTCCGTCGGGTTGATCACGATATAACCACCAGATTTCAGCGTCACTTCCGGGTTATACATGGAGGCAAATTGCTGCTCCACTTGGAACCGATGGAAGAGGGGTATCCGATCCCGATATGGCTGTACCTTCTTCGCATGACTTGGCATCAACTTGCGCATGAAGTCTTTCGCCACGCGATAGCCATTGTCACCCTCAACAAGGATTTCATTGATATCTTTGTTGTAAAGATCCCGGATGGATCGCTTGATCAGGTTCGCCTCTTCATAGACGCAGCAAGGCGCCATGGATTTGAGGGTCAGCTCCCGAATGTCGTCCCACATCCGCAGCAGGAATTCATAATCTCGGCGGATTTCAACTTTGGTGCGGTTCAGGCCAGCGGTCCGAATGATCACACCAACGCCTTCTGGAACCTCCAGCTCGGATGCGATTTTTTTCAGACGCTTACGGTCACTTGGGTTTGCAATTTTCCGGCTAATCCCGCCGCCGCGACCTGTATTTGGCATCAGAACGCTATACCGGCCTGGCAGGGAAATGTAGGTTGTCAGCGCAGCGCCTTTGTTGCCGCGCTCTTCCTTCACCACCTGAACCAGCAGGATCTGACGGCGTTTGATGACTTCCTGAATTTTATAATGACGTTTGACGTTGGCTTTGTGGGTGATTTCGCTTTCGTCATCACCGCCCAGATTTTCAACAACGTCTTGATCTTCGCTATCAACGGTCTCTAGGCCGCCCAGTGTGTCGTCTTCATCGTCGACCACACCTTCTTCATCATCGTCGCTAACCGGTTCTGCAACCAGTTCATCGCCTTTATCTGACTCTGCTTTTGTTTCAGCTTCGGCAGTTGCTGTTTCTTCTTGTGGCTCTTCAGCTTCAGAAGCTTCTTTTTCAGCTAGGCTTTCCTGTTCAATCAGTTCTTCACGGTCTGAGACAGGAATTTGATAATAATCAGGGTGGATTTCAGAGAAAGGAAGGAAACCGTGGCGATTGCCACCATATTCAACAAAGGCCGCTTGAAGCGAGGGTTCAACCCGTGTCACCTTTGCGAGGTATATGTTCCCCTTTAATTGTTTTTTTGAAGAAGTCTCATAATCGAATTCTTCAAGTCGAGTACCTTTTACGATAACTACTCGCGTCTCTTCATCGTGAGACGCGTCAACTAGCATACGCGTAGCCATTCACAAGCTCCGTAGCGGCCGGTTCATCTGTGAGACGACGAAAGACCGCCTATTTCTATGTGGAAGTCGCTGGCGCCGGTCCCGTTTACTCTTGCTGGATTATCCAGACATTACAGGGTTTTATCGGCTGCCGGACCCGCTATACATTACTATGCGCGGAACGACTTCAGTTTCTAACTATTCTTTTGCATTGTCTTAAGCACTGTCTACAGACGCCTGAGGGGATCATAACCAGATGCCAACACAGGCTGTCGTAAAACGGCGCCGCCCATTTGACCTCTCTATTGGTACTTATTGGTATCGATAGGGTTCAAGTGGGACTGACCACAAAATCTCACACGGGGATGATAGTTACTTGTGGGCAACATGCCAAATGAATTATTGCCTTGATGCAAAAAAACTTTTGACCGGAGAGGCGTTATCAGGGAATGCCTTGAATTCTTCAAGATTTCCAGCGAAAATCTGACAAAGCAAAAATCAAGGTAGATGTAAGCCATTATGAAACCTTTTCGGGTCAATATAAGTCAACTGATCACCTTCATGGTGGCGTTTTTGCTGGTGTTTTCGGGCATTACTCTCTCTGTTCGTGCTGCGACAGAGGTCGAGGCGGTCCGCATGGGGATCCACCCTGACAAGACCCGATTTGTGGTTGAGCTGGCTGATAAGCCCGAATACCGGATTTTCTATTTGCAGAACCCGAACCGTATCGTCATCGATATGCAGGAGCTGAATTGGGATAAGGCGAATACGAAAAACCGCAAAAGGGGATTCATTTCCAATTACCGCTATGGCCTGTTTCGTCAGGGAACCAGCCGAATTGTTCTGGATCTGAAGCAGCCGGTTAAAATCCTGCGGCAGGTAATTTTGCCCCCAGCAGAGGGCAAGCCTTATCGCTTCTTCATTGATATTGCGCCGACCAGTACAGCGGAATTTGCGGGGCTGGTTGTTGAAAGCCGTAAACAGCAAGTGGCTAATCGCAAACCCATTACAATCTCGCCGGATGTGAAGAATACCAAGAAACGCTGGACCGTTGTGGTCGATGCAGGACATGGCGGCATTGATCCGGGCGCAATTGGGCAAAGCGGTGTTTATGAAAAGCAGCTTACCCTGCAGGTGGCGCTGAAACTCCGCGATATTTTAAAGAAAAACCCGGACTATAAAGTTGTCATGACGCGGGATGATGACACGTTCCTTTCCCTGCGGGAGCGGGTGCAGGTTGCCCGTAAATCAAAGGGGGACCTTTTTGTCTCTGTCCATGCTGATTCAATTGGGCGCTCTGACATACGGGGTTCCACCGTTTATACCCTGTCTGAAAACGCATCTGATAAAGAGGCGGATGCACTGGCCCATATGAACAATAAATCCGACGTGATTGCCGGGGTCGATCTGGAAGAGCAGGATGACACGGTGCAGGGTATTCTGATTGACCTTGCCCAGCGGGAGACAATGAATTTCTCGGTCAAGTTTGCCAAGCTTTTGCTGCCTGAGATTTCACGCTCTGGTATGAAAGTTGGCAGTCGCTCCCACCGATTTGCAGGTTTCCGCGTTCTAAAGGCGCCGGATGTACCGTCTGTTTTGGTGGAGCTTGGATATTTGTCGAACCGATCTGACGAAAAGATCCTGAAATCCAAAAGTGGTCAGCGGAAATTGGCGCAGTCTATTTCTAACGCCATTGATAAATACTTCGCCGAGATAGAGTCTTAATGATGCCTTTTATTGGCAATACATTAAGAAGTTCTGATTAGTCTGGCACCTGAAAAAATCAAAGTTTGAGTTAGCAACGTTATGAAACGCCTATTAAAAGTCTTGTTGGTTTTGGTCTGCCTGGCCGTATTGGGGGGCATGGTGGCCACTGGCGGTATTTTTTATGCGTTTTGGCACTTTGGCAAAGGCCTGCCGGATTACGAGCAGCTTGCCAATTATGAACCACCCGTAATGACCCGCGTGCATGCTGGTGACGGCAGCCTGATTGCGGAATATGCGCGCCAGCGGCGTTTGTTTGTGCCGGCAACTGCGATCCCGAAAAAGGTGAAGCAAGCCTTTATCGCGGCAGAGGATCAAAACTACTATCACCACTTTGGGATTGATCCTGTTGGTATTTTCAAGGCGGCGTTCAAAAACGTGTCTAACATCGGAACGGGGCGACGTCTGATCGGTGCGTCCACAATTACGCAGCAGGTGGCAAAAAACATGCTGCTGACGAACGAGGTATCCTATACCCGTAAAGCAAAAGAAGCGATCCTTGCGATCCGTCTGGATCGGAGCCTGTCCAAGGAACGTATTCTTGAGCTGTATCTCAATGAAATTTATTTAGGCTATCGGGCTTATGGTGTTGCGGCGGCGGGGCTTTATTACTTTGACAAGCCACTGAATGAACTGACCGTTGCCGAGGTTGCCTATATTGCCGGTCTTCCAAAAGCGCCAAACAACTATGACCCTTTCCGCAATAAAGAGCGGGCCATCACGCGCCGAAATTACGTGATTGGCCGGATGCTGGAAGATGGCTACATCACACCGGCAGAAGCGGAAGAGGCGACAAACAGCGATCTGATCGTGAAGCGCGGCCGCGATGCGGAGGTAATTCAGGCGAAATGGTTCGTGGAAGAGGTGCGCCGGGAGCTTTATGACCTTTACGGTGTTGAAGGGCTATATGACGGCGGCCTTTCTGTTCGAACCACCATGAACAGCCAATTGCAGCATTATGCGGAAGATGCCCTTCGGGCAGGTCTTCGCCGGTATGATCGCCGTCATGGATGGCGCGGACCGTTTACCAATGTGAAGCTGGACGATAATTGGGTTGATGCTTTGAATAAGGTGGCCGATCCAAAAGGTCTGACCCCTTGGGAGTTGGCAGTTGTTCTGGACCTTTCTAAAGAAGGTGCCGAAATTGGTTTGAAAAATGGGGATAAGGCCCGCATTCCCTTTGAGGATATGAAATGGGCGCGCCCGTGGATCAAAGGTCAGAAAGTTGGCCGCAGCCCCGGTAAGCCATCTGATGTGCTTGAAAAAGGTGACGTGGTTGCCGTAACCCCGGTAGAGGGTGAGCGGGCGAAGCTGGGTCTTTATCAGCTTGAGCAAATTCCAAATGTATCTGGTGCATTGGTTGCGATGGATCCCCATACGGGCCGTGTTCTTGCTATGGCAGGTGGCTGGAGCCATGAAATTTCAGAATTTAACCGGGCGGTGCAGGCCAATCGCCAGCCGGGTTCAGCCTTCAAGCCTTTTGTTTATGCCGCCGCGCTTGATAACGGTTTCACACCGGTGAGTAAGGTTCTGGATGGTCCATTTGTTCTGACACAGGAAAACGGTGATCGCTGGAAACCTGCCAACTACACGAAAAAATTCTATGGCCCAAGCACGCTGCGTCTGGGGCTGGAAAAATCCCGAAATCTGATGACGGTGCGTCTGGCTCGCTCTTTGGGTATGGATGTGGTTGCGGATTATACCGCGCGTTTTGGCATCCATCAGAATTTGCAGGAAACGCTCGCTATGTCGCTTGGGGCGATGGAGACAACGCTGCTGAAAATGACAACTGCCTATGCGGAATTGGTCAATGGCGGTAAGGAAGTTGTACCTACCTTGATTGACCGGGTGCAGAACCGCCGGGGCATTGCCATTTATCAGCATGATACCCGCGACTGTCAGGGCTGCCGTGCGGCCTCCTGGCATGATCAGGCCGCGCCGGAAATTGTTGATAATCGTGAACAGGTCATTGATCCCGCGACTGCCTATCAGGTGGTGTCCATGTTGGAAGGTGTGGTTCAGCGGGGTACAGGCCGTAAAGTTCTGGAGGTTGGTAAACCGCTTGCCGGTAAAACTGGAACGACCAATGACAGTAATGACGCGTGGTTCGTTGGTTTCTCACCTGACTTGGCTGTTGGGGTGTATGTGGGCTTTGACCAGCCGCGTAGCCTTGGCCCCCGTGAAGGGGGGGCAGGGGTCGCGTCACCTGTGTTCCGTGACTTCATGAAGGACGCCCTGAAAGACAGTCCGGCTATTCCGTTTCGTGTCCCAGAAGGGATCCGCCTTGTTCGTGTGGTTGCCTCAACCGGTGAAATCGCGCGGCCTGGGGATCGGGGTGTGATCTGGGAAGCGTTTAAAACAACGGACCGGATTGACCGGGCAGGGAGTGTTCTGGATGGCTCCGATCTTGGGGGTGCCGGTGGTGTTGAATTACAGGGACCGAAAAACCCCGTCACTTTTGGCACAGGTGGGCTTTACTGATCGCAGTGAAGTCTCTATTTTCTCGCCAGACTTAATCGATTGAACGAATTGGAGTAACAATGCGCGCCGAGCATCAGGTTGTCGTAGATGAAATCAAGCGGGCCATGGACCTGCTGAGGAGGCATCTTTAACTGGGATACAGCTGTCAGAAGATTGGAAGAGCTGAACGCCCTGGTTGAAGACCCAGATCTGTGGAATAACGCATCCAAGGCCCAAAGCCTGATGCGGGAGCGGACAAATCTGGACACCGCCATTAACGCCTATAAGCGGATCGCGCAGGATCTTGAAGATACCATCGAGTTGATTGAACTCGCCGAGATGGAAGAAGACGAAGACACCTTGAATGAGGCCGAAGAGGCCCTGAAAGAACTTCGTGTGGAAGTCGATAAGCGCCGGCTGGAGAGCATGCTCTCTGGCGAGGTGGACGGAAATGACTGCTTCCTCGAAATTCATGCGGGCGCCGGCGGAACGGAAAGTCAGGACTGGACCCAGATTTTGCTGCGTATGTATATGCGGTGGGCGGATCAGCATGGCTATAAAACCAAGGTGCTGGAAGAAAGCCCCGGTGAGGAAGCTGGCCTTAAATCCGTGACGATTGAGGTGTCTGGTGAAAATGCCTATGGCTGGATGAAGACAGAATCCGGTGTGCACCGTCTGGTGCGAATTTCACCGTTTGATTCCAATGCGCGCCGTCACACAAGCTTCTCTTCCGTTGGAGTGTATCCTTCCATTGATGACGATATTGATATCGATATCGAGGAGAAGGATCTGCGTATTGATACCTACCGCGCCTCAGGTGCCGGTGGTCAGCACGTGAACCGGACAGAATCTGCGATCCGTATTACCCATATTCCAACCAATGTGGTGGTGCAGTGTCAGAATGACCGCTCGCAGCATAAGAACAAAGCGGCGGCGATGAAAATGTTGAAATCCCGCCTTTATGAGCTGGAGCTGCAAAAACGCGAAGAGGCCGCGGCCGAAGCGCGTGGCACCCAGACCGATATCGGTTGGGGGCATCAGATCCGCTCTTACGTTCTGCATCCCTATCAGATGGTCAAAGACCTCCGGACCGGGGTGGAAAAAGGCAATGCCCAAGGGGTTCTGGACGGAGATCTTGACGATTATCTGGCCGCGGCCCTGTCCCAGCGGGTGGGCGAGGATAACGACGAGGAATAACCGCTGGTCGTTACCTGATTAATTAAAACCGGTCCCTAAATAGCAGGGGCCGGTTTTTTCATTTTATAGAAGAAGCGATAGAAGATTTTATCGGGCATTGGTTTGATCATCAGCGCAATTGGAATGATCATCGCGAAGCTAAGCAGGATACGGCCAACGAATATGCCGCTCCAATGGCCACCGCAAGCGAGGATGATCAGCGTATCCTCAATCAGGCTGTGACCAAGGCAGATAAAGATCATGGAGAGGAACACACTCTTTGGCTGAAGTTGCCCTTTCTCCACTTCCCGAATGATCAGGCCACCGCCAAAGGATAGGCCCAGCAGAATACCGACCATTGCAAGTGGGGCGGCGTTTGGACCAATGCCAATCAATCGTAGAACGGGCGTCAGCCACTTAATCAATCGCTTGGTAATGCCACTGATATCCAGCAGCTTGATCAGCAGAATAAGCCCCACAAGGATCACGAAAATCATGGCAAGCCCCTGCACTGAGGACAGCGCCCATTCGCCCCAGGTCTTCGGCTCACCCGATCCGGCATCCATTGAAATCAGGATATTCGCGGGCTCCTTAAACAGGACAAAGGCGTCCAGAATAAGATAAGAGAGCCATCCGTAAATCACCATGGCGAGCAAACGGATAAAGGTTGAGAAAACGATCGAAACACCGGTTTTCTTGACGATCATCTGCTCAACGGGCAGCACATGCGCAAACAGCATCATACCGCCAAGAATGGTCATATCCGCTGTTGTAAAGGCGACTTCCGGCGCAAGTGTGATCAAGACGGCCGCCGCCGGGTATAGCCCCACAAGGATCGTCGTGACCAGAATAAGAGAGGCTTCGGCCGGCAGGCCAAAGACCGCCATAAAAGGGGCGCTCCAATCGCTCAAAACATCCACAAGGCCATAGCGGATGCCAATTTCCACAACGATCATTACGGGGATAATGATTTTGATCAGGGCCCAATAGACAGCCACGGATTCCTTGGCAATGTTTTTGGTGAAATCGAAAAATTTGGTCATAGAGGTGGGTCAGCCGTTAAATGCAGCAGCAACAGAGGTTGCAGCTGTTTTAAGGGCTTTATCCGCATCCGTAAAGAGACCACTTAAGGACATGAAGCCATGCACCATACCTTCATAGCGGATGACGCCAACAGGTACATTTGCCGCTTTCAACATCTTGGCATATGCCTCTGCTTCATCGCGGAGGGGATCAAAACCCGCCGTGATGATGAGGGTCGGGGCAAGGCCGCTCAAATCCGTTTCCATGTTGGGAGATGATCTTGGATCATCCATATCCGCAGGATTGGTCAGATAATTATCCCGGTACCAGTGCATCCGCTCTTCGGTCAGGAAAAATCCATTGGCGAACAGTTCATGGCTGGGAGCGGTGAAATGGGCATCGGTTGTCGGGTAGACCAGTAACTGAAACAGCGGCTGCGGGGTGCCATGACGCTTTGCATCCTGCGCGGCAACGGCGGCCAAATTTCCGCCTGAACTATCGCCGCCAACGGCAACTTTTGCGGGGTCCAATCCTTTTTCAAGGCCATGTTCTTGAACCCATCGAAGGGCTGCATACGCATCATCGACAGCGGCTGGAAATTTATTTTCTGGCGCAAGACGGTAATCAACTGCGAGGACCGCAAAGCCGCCAAATTTAGCAAGGCGACGGAAAAATCCATCATGGGATTTTAACGATCCGCGAATAAAACCACCTCCGTGATAACCCACAAGAACGGGCAGGGGATTACTCTCATCGCTTTTGGCCGGTTTGTATAGACGGACGGGGATATCGCTCGCAGGGCCCGGAATGCCGAAATCTTCTACATGGGGAAGGTCGATAAAGTCACCGCTAAATAGAACCCCGAGATTGTCAATCTGGTCACGCGCATTTTGCACCGTTTCCTGATCAATTGGCTGGGTTTGTTTATCGACAATTTTGCACAGAAACTGCGCCTTGGCGTTCAGCTGCTGACCATCTTTGCGGATGCGCCGCCCCACATAAAGAATGTTAAACACACCCTCCGGAATTTTGCACAAAATCTCCGCCAGCTTTGCCTGATTCATCACATCCCCCATCTCTTAATTCTCAGGCGTCAATATGATCTTTTCCGCAAAACCCGTCAAAGAATTAAGTGACGTATTTGTTGTTAGCTTTTAGGGTGTCTATTATCCAACTGCGATCTTCTTCATTCAAACCTTCGGCAAAAGAAATAATATCTCTACCTCGTTTGAAGATGATCCGGTCACCTGAGAGATTTAGGTTTTTCAAATCACTCAGAAGCAGTGAGAGCTGTCTTTTTCGTTGTAAAGGATTTCGGCTCCCGCCTTTTTCAACAATTACCTCTAAGCCTTCTATGTGAATTTTCTCCTTTCGTTTTGGCCATACTAAAACAGGGATTACGCAAAGTATTACAAAGATAGCACCGAAAGTTGGAGCAATCTCAAGAAGTAAACCTTGAACGCGTTCATGGGTAAGAAACTCCTCCTGCCCAATAACGCCATATAATTTCCAGAGCAGGGTTAATTGATCTGAAATTCGATAAAGGAGAACACAGGAGAGTATAGAGAGACCTATGGCAAAATACCTTTTTATGAAGCTCGTCTTGTCGGAGGTAACGCTATAGCGCAACATATTCCCACGCCTAGTTTTCAATACTTCAATAGCACTGCCGCCTGGTGGTTTGATAGCTTTGGTCTTAGGGACGTTTGGAAGCTGTTTGTCATTTTCTTGTATTTCCTTATCTTGTTCGAGCTTTCGCATTCTTTCGAGCAGAGGAGTGTGATCTTCTTCGGGGATCTTGTGGATATTTTTTCGAGGGATCGGTTTTAAAACTATTGCTTGCTCTTGCAGAAGCCCCAGCAGTTTCTCTCGATCTATCTCACTTAATTCATTTCCTACGACAAACTCACCGGTGCTGTTTTTGACAGAGAGGTAATTGCGGTATAATTGAGCTTTGGCAGCTTCTTCTTCAGTGACGTAGAATCTAACCCTTGGAGGTATAGTTTTGATGTCTTCTAACTCTGGTTCATCGTCTAAAGCGTTAAGCTCAGTTGCGTAGCGGGTTATAATAATACTTTTTTTGAACCAACCGGTTCCTAAGATTGTGGTGCCAAGAATTGCTAAAATAAATGCTGGTTGGGTCCAAGCGCCAAATATTAGATTTGATATTGATGGTACATCCAGCTTTAGGAAAATAATTAAAAACGTTGTTCCCACGTAAACGAAGGTGATTATATGCCCAACCAATCGGATTTTTCGGACAACTCCTGAACTTGGAAAGACAATCCACAGACCATCTGGAGTTCGCTGTGTTGTGAAAGAGGCGAAAGGATGCTTAGCCACGAGAGAATACTTTCTCTTCATGATTAAACGCCCGAAGCATGCGCTCAATTTTTAGTGCCTGTAGGCGGCTTCTAGGGTTTGAAAAAGCCATCTTTTCTCTTCTGGGTTAAGGGCTTGGCCGAGCTCATAAGCTTTGTTGTTGGACTGGGCAATGATCATTGGGTTAGATGTCCCGTCAGACCCTTCCTTTAATTCCAACTGCTGCATGTCTTCAGTTGTAAATGAAACTGTGGTCACTTCACCGGTTTCCGCAACGCGCACTGTGGCTGTCATGTCAGGGCGGTTTAAGAGCAGTCGTTCCATATTTCGAGAAAGATTGCCGTAAAGCAGAAACGCAATGATCAAGACCATTCCGAGCATCCAAAGGGTCGAGTTCTGATAGAGTTCGAACGAGCTTTCAGACGCTATTGCCTGAATTTTATGGCCGGTGAGTTGAAGGAGGAAAAAGGCGGAGACATAAAGGAGGAGCGCGTCTTTCCCTACAGATCTCGCAAGACGCCAAAATCGGCTGATCGGAAAGATGATTTCCGGAATGCCTTTGCGACCTCTGATCTTTATGTCCATTGCTGGTGATTGCATCAGCCCCCCAAATACAAAATCAGCGTTAGTTATTCAGTCGGGTCATTCAACTATATGGAGGGGGTTAGTGCAATAAAAAACGGCGCCTGTTTAAGGCGCCGTTTTGGATTTAGGTATCTGGAAGTCTTAGCTTGCCAGTGCAACCTGCTTTTCGTTGAACATGGTTTGCATTTCACCAGTTTCAAACATTTCACGCATGATGTCACAGCCGCCTACAAACTCGCCTTTAACGTAGAGTTGTGGGATTGTTGGCCACTGGCTGAACTCTTTGATGCCTTCGCGGATGCTTGGATCCTGCAGCACGTCGATCGTGCTGAATTTCACATTCAGATGTGCGAGGATCTGTACCGCAGTCGCGGAGAAACCGCACTGTGGGAAGACGGCTGAGCCTTTCATGAACAGGACGACGTCACTGCCGCCGACTTCCTGTTTAATGCGTTCTTCTGTTGCTTGGTCAAGCATGTAGAATTCCTTTCTAAACCTTGTTCGCGTTAGCTATTGGGTGCAGATGTTTGAAGTGCCAGCGCGTGAAGATCACCACCCATTTTGCCTTTCAATGCCTGATAGACAAGCTGGTGCTGTTTCACACGTGGAAGACCTTCAAACGCTGCGGAGACCACATGAGCTGCGTAATGATCACCATCACCCCGCAGGTCTGTAATTTCCACTTTCGCATCCGGCAGGCTTTCCATAATCAGCCGTTCGATTTCACTTGCGTCCATAGCCATGCAAATTACTCCTTATCACTTCCTGGCGCGGCCATCAGGCCAGGAAGCCAGTTTGTATGCGCGCTTCTGATATCATGTAGGGATACCGACGCGGATTTTCCAACCTTGATCTCATTATGACCGGTCGTTCCAACAATTTGAAGAGGCACATTTGCATTTTTCGCCTTTTCGGTGACGGCCTCTACATTATCAGCAGACACGGTGATCACGTAACGGGCCTGATCTTCGGCAAAAGCCGCTACATGAGCAGGCAATGCCTCCCCAAGGTCCAGATCCGCGCCGACGTTACCCGCCAGTGCCATTTCAGAGATCGCCACCAGAAGACCGCCGTCGGCAATATCATGACAAGCTGTCACGTCACCGCCATGGATCAGGCTTCGCACAAAATCACCATTGAGGCGCTCTTTTGCAAGGTCAATGGCAGGTGGTGCGCCTTCTTCGCGACCTTCGATTTCTTTCAGGTAAATGGTCTGACCCATTTCACCCGTTGTCTCACCGACAACCATGATGGTCTCACCTGCGCCCTTAAAGGCGAGGGTCATCATCTGTTCGGATTTTTCAAGCAGACCCACACCACCAATGGCCGGTGTTGGGAAAATACCTGTGCCGTTTGTTTCGTTATACAAAGACACGTTACCGGAGACGACCGGGTAATCGAGGGCCACACAAGCTTCTCGCATGCCATTGATACAGCCAACAAACTGACCCATGATTTCAGGGCGCTGTGGGTTGCCAAAGTTCATGCAGTCTGTGATCGCAAGTGGTTTTGCACCTGTTGCGGTCAGGTTCCGCCATGTTTCCACAACGGCCTGCGCACCGCCCGTTTCCGGGTGAGCATAGCAATACCGAGGGGTACAGTCGGTGGTCACGGCCAGCGCTTTGTCTGTGCCGTGGATCCGAACAACACCTGCATCACCGCCGGGGCGCTGAATGGTGTCACCCATGACCATGTGGTCATACTGCTCCCAAATCCATTTGCGACTTGCGATATTTGCAGAACCCATCATCTGAACCAGCGTGGCGCCGAGATCAGCAGGGGCTGCAACATCATCCGCACCCAGCGGAGCAGGGCGCTCTGTCGGAACCCAAGGACGATCATATTCAGGGGCACTATCCGCAAGCGGTGCCACCGGCAGATCAGCCACTGTATCACCATGCATGGTAAGGACCATGCGGCCGGTATCAGTTACTTTACCGATGATGGCGAAATCCAGTTCCCATTTGTGGAAAATCGCGCGGGCTTCTTCCTCGCGGCCTGGTTTCAGGATCATCAGCATCCGTTCCTGACTTTCAGAAAGCATGATCTCATATGGGGTCATGCCTTCTTCGCGCATTGGAACGTTATCCAGATCAAGCTGAATGCCAACGCCGCCTTTATCCGCCATCTCGAAGGAGGAGGAGGTGAGACCCGCAGCGCCCATGTCCTGAATAGCGACGATGGCGTCAGTGGCCATCAGTTCCAGACAGGCTTCCAGCAGGAGTTTTTCAGTGAACGGGTCACCAACCTGAACTGTTGGGCGTTTCTCTTCACTGTCATCATCAAACTCAGCGGAGGCCATTGTCGCGCCGTGAATACCGTCGCGGCCGGTTTTGGAGCCAACGTAAACAACCGGGTTTCCGACACCCGCCGCAGCGGAGTAGAAAATGTTGTCCGTATCCGCCAGACCAACGGTCATGGCGTTGACGAGGATATTGCCGTCATATGACTCGTGGAAGTTGGTTTCACCGCCCACTGTTGGAATACCCATGCAGTTACCATAACCGCCGATACCTGCAACCACACCGGAAACTAGATGCCGTGTTTTTGGATGGTCCGGACGACCAAACCGCAGCGCGTTCATGTTAGCGATCGGGCGGGCACCCATGGTGAAGACGTCCCTAAGGATACCGCCCACACCTGTGGCGGCGCCTTGATAGGGCTCGATATAAGAAGGGTGGTTATGGCTTTCCATTTTAAAAATGGCGGCTTGGCCATCACCAATATCGATCACACCGGCGTTTTCACCCGGACCGCAGATGACCCAAGGGGCTTCTGTTGGCAGAGTTTTCAGCCATTTCTTTGATGATTTGTAGGAGCAATGCTCACTCCACATCACAGAGAAGATACCCAGCTCTGTCAGGTTTGGTGTGCGACCCAGAATTTCGAGGGCCAGTTCATATTCGCTTTCCGACAGGCCGTGTTCAGCGACGATTTCTTTAGTAATTTCCGTCATGGTGCTACTCAGCTCAGGGAATTGATCAGGTTGTCGAAGAAGATTTTACCATCGGTGCCGCCCAGCTGTTCGCTGATCAGGCGCTCCGGATGGGGCATCAGGCCAAGAATGTTGCCAGCCTCGTTATAGATCCCGGCAATGTTATTGCGAGAGCCATTGATGTTGGTGGCATCATTGACATTTCCGTCGCTATCGGCGTAACGGAATGCCACCTGACCTTCACCTTCAAGGCGGGCCAGTGTTTCATCATCGGCATAAAAGTTGCCATCGTGATGGGCGACGGGGAAGCGCACGATCTGACCGTTTTCAAACTCACCGACGAAACGCTCATTCCGGCCAACAACCTGCAGATCAACATCTTTACAGATGAATTTCTGGTTGGCGTTGCGCAGAAGCGCACCCGGCAACATACCGGTTTCTGTCGCGATCTGGAAACCGTTACAAACGGCAAGAACAGGAACACCTTCAGATGCTTTTTTCACAACTTCCCGCATAATCGGGGAGTTGCCAGCGATTGCGCCGCAACGCAGATAGTCGCCGTAGGAAAAACCACCAGGAATGGCGATCAGATCCGTTTCTGGGAGTTCGCTATCGCCATGCCAGACCATGGCAGGGGTGCTGCCCATGGACTGTTCAATGGCGACTTTCATGTCGCGGTCACAATTGGACCCTGGAAATACGATAACTGCGGCCTTCATCGGGCTCAGTCTCCTTGAATAGGTGTCTTAGTCGAGAAGTTCGATGGCGTAATTTTCAATCACGGTATTGGCGAGCAGCTGTGTGCACATTTTGTCAACCGTGGCAGGGGCGTCTTCTTTGGAAATATCGCCCAGATCCAGTTCAATTACTTTACCCTGACGGACGTCACCGACGCCTTCAAAACCCAGTCCATGCAGCGCATGTTCAATGGCTTTACCCTGTGGATCCAGCACACCGTTCTTAAGTGAGATAGTTACACGAGCCTTCATCTATTCAAACCTTGTCATTTGAAGCAAAGAAAAAAGGCGCAATTATTGCGCCTTTGAATTTATTGGATTGCGTCAGACCCTTTGAGGTCCCCCGGGCCGCTTTCCGGCATAATGCCGAGGCGCCTTGCCACTTCCTGATATGCGTCTTCAACACCGCCCAGATCCCTACGGAACCTGTCTTTGTCGAGTTTTTCGTTGGTTGCCATATCCCAAAGGCGGCAGTTGTCCGGGCTAATCTCATCAGCGAGGATGACTTGCATCTCATCCCCATTGAAATAGCGGCCAAACTCCAACTTGAAGTCGATCAGGCGAATGCCGATGCCGGTGAACAGGCCACAAAGGAAATCATTCACCCGAAGGGACATATTCATAATGTCGTCGATTTCCTGTGGGGTGGCCCAACCGAATGTTGTGATATGCTCTTCCGCGATTAATGGATCGTTTAGATCGTCAGATTTATAGCAGAATTCCACAAGGGCGCGGGGCAGTGGCTGACCTTCTTTAAGGCCCAGACGTGTGCAGATGGAACCTGCAGCCACGTTGCGGATGATCACCTCAACCGGGATGATCTCAACCTCTTTAATCAACTGCTCGCGCATGTTCAGGCGGCGGATAAAGTGGTTCTGAATGCCGATTTCGCCAAGGCGGTTCATCAGATGCTCAGAGATGCGGTTATTGAGGACGCCTTTACCGGTTACGGTAGATTTTTTTTCGCCGTTGAAGGCGGTTGCGTCATCTTTGAAATATTGAACAAGGGTGCCAGGTTCTGGTCCTTCAAAAAGGACTTTGGCTTTTCCTTCGTAGACACGTCTACGGCGGGTCATTTGCGCCACTCCAACATAGGGGCCAAAGCTTAATGGCCGAGCGGAAAAATACAAAACGGCCCCGATTTCAAAGAGATCACCAAGGATCCGAAAGAGCCGTACATGTTAAGTGATCCAGCGATATCGTCGAATCTGAGCGGACCTTAGTTCAGTTATGCACTGAACACAACAACTCGTAACAGTTTTGACATAGAAAATCGGAAAAAATTCCAAGTCACCTATGGTGTTTATCCGTCTTTGATGTATATAGAGAAATGAAAAACGGGGCAAAGGCTTGGACCCGGAACTATTAGGGAAATTCAGAAGGACCAGAAGATGTCAGGTATTGATGATCTCGGAAAAGCTCACGAAGGCAAATTTGCTTTGAACGAAGAGCAGGAATTTAAAGCGGTTGCGCGCCGTAACAAACTGCTGGGCCTTTGGGCCGCAGATCTGATGGGTCTGGAAGGAGAGGCAGCTGACGCCTATGCCAAAGAAGTTGTTGTTGCTGACTTTGAAGAAAAAGGCGACGACGATGTCTTCCGTAAAGTTCGGGGCGATCTTGATGCCAAAAGCGTTGAAATGTCCGATCACCGCATTCGCCGTGAAATGGAAGAATTGCTGGTAAAAGCGCGGGAACAGATCCACGCTGGCCAGTAAGTTATACTGTACGCATTAAAAAAGCCGGCTTTTCAGCCGGCTTTTTTGTTGGAATTTTTTCGCCCTAAACAGCGCGAACATCCTCAAGGAAGGTTGAGATATCCTGCTGCAGCTCATCTGAAAGCGAGCTGAGGCCGTTGGAGGCGTTCAGGACGTTACTGGAAGAATCGCGTGTCTCCTGCGCTTTGCGAGAAACCTCTTCGATGTTAGAGGAAACCTGATCTGTCCCGCGGGAGGCTTCCTGCACATTGCGAGAAATCTCACCAGTTGCGGCTGTCTGCTCTTCAATAGCAGAAGAGATACCCACATTGGCTTCCCGAATGGATTGAATGACCTTGCCGATTTTATCAATCGCTTCAACGGTGCCATCGGAGGCGTTTTGCATCTCGCTGATCTGTGCGGCGATTTCTTCGGTTGCACGCGCGGTTTGGTTTGCAAGCGATTTTACCTCGCTCGCCACAACGGCGAAGCCTTTACCAGCTTCACCTGCGCGGGCCGCCTCAATGGTGGCGTTCAGTGCCAGCAGGTTCGTCTGAGAGGCAATGTCGTTAATGATCCCGACAATCTCCCCAATTTTCTTGGTAGAGGAGGCAAGAGAGCCGACGGAAGTACTGGAGTTCTCGGCTTCTTCAACGGCCTCCTCAGAGACGCGTGTGGCTTGTGACACCTGACGGTTAATCTCAGCGATGGAAGCGGAAAGTTCTTCCGCTGCCGCCGCAACTGTCTGAGTGTTGCCAGAGGCTTCACGAGCGGCACTTGCCACTACTGTTGCAATCTCTTTTGAACTGTCCGCGGTGGAGACCATTTGCTCAGCAGTTAGTTTCAGCTCACCGGCAGAACCTTCCATCCGGGACATCTGAGAAGAGACACGGCTTTCGAAATTGTGAACAATTTCGGTCAGGCGTTCTGCGCGAGCTGATTTCTCAGCTGCTTCTTTAGCTTCACGCTCCCGCTCTTGGGCGGCGCGGGCTTCTTCAATTTCGCGTGCTTTACGGCGCTGCTCCATCTCTTCTTTTTCGCGGCGCTCAGTTTCTTCGCGAAGGCGGTTCTGTTCAATGGCGCCGTCTCGGAAGACAACTACAGAGCGGACCATATCCCCAATTTCATCTTTACGATCAGAAACGTCCAAATCGATATCCAGATTGCCGTTGGCAAGCTCGCCCATGGTTTTTGTCATGCTGGATACTGGACCCGCGATGGATTTGGTCAAAATAATCCCAAGCGTGATGGAGATGAGAACCAAAACCAGAACAGACCCCATAATTACATAGGTGAAATTCTGGGTTGCGCTTTCTTTCTGGGCGATGGTTTGGACAACGATTGTCTGAACCGCATTGTTCAGCTCTGCAGCTGTGTTAAAGAACTCATCCAGCTTTGCTTTTGGCTCACCCGATACCTCGATCGCGCGAGCTTCGTTGACGGTCAGGTGGTTGCGCATCAGCATCAATTGCTGTTTTGCGATATTTGTTTGCCAGTCCTGGCGAATGCTCTCAAGCTTTGCCGCAATTTCCAGAATTTGCGTATCAGCAGTTGAGCTTGTCAATTCCTTGTAGAGGCCTTCCGCTTTTGCGGCATTGCTATCGTATGTGTCCACATAGCTGCGGTCGCCGGTCAGCAGGTATGAGGATAAGCTGCTGGCCTCGATCTGGAAGCTCCGCTGATAGTGATTGTTAATGGTTGCGGTTGCTTGCGCTTGCTGGCTGGTGCTGTCAGCGGATTTGATGTCTGCAATAGACAAAAAAGCCGCGATAACCATAGCAATGGCGATGGCAATCAAAACAGAAAAACTGACTGTCAGTTTTGATGCGATCTTGAGATTTTGCATTATATTCATTGTTCTAGTCGCTTTTTCTGCAGTTAGGATTGAGCCGCCCGACGGGCCAGTTCTGTCAGATTAAATTCAACTGTAATGGCACCAATGGGGTTTTCCTTACCGTCGGACACAGTTGCGTTTAGCTGTACTCGCCAGATCTGACGATCTTCATCAAACTCCGGCTCATCAATGAAGAAGACGCCGGATCCTTTGGGGAAGGTTTGTTGAAACTTGGCTTCATCACCCTGCCAATAATCTGAAGAGATCGCGCTTTGGCCAACGTTCAATCCTTTTGAGTCCATCACGAAAATCTCCGTGTATAGACCCAGCGATGCAGATTGAATTTGCGTCAAATAGCTGGAGAGCGGATTTGTGAGCGTCGAGGCGATCAAAGGCTGATCTTCTTTTTTGCGCTCTTCCCGCCATTGTTTGTCGAGGCTGTCAATTTCAGCCTGACCAATATTGGCGTGCTTCTTGTTTTGCGAGAGTACTGAAATTTTGACGACTGGCTTGTCAAAAGCCTTGTAGAGATCCCCAATAACGGCCTTGTTGATCAAGTCAGTACTCGGGGCAGGGGGCTGAGCCATAACATCAGAAGAAGTGGCAAGAGACAGACCAGCCGCAAGGCTTAGCGCTGCCAAAGAGGATTTTACACACATATCGGTTCCAAATTATTGAGAGGCGAGTAGTTGCGGAAATATCGCCACTTGGTTTTGGGGTATTGTGAGTAAAGAATATCTCGGCAGGGCTTAATTAATAGTTAATCACAGTGCTAATTAAATAGCATTTCCGTAGGGGGCATAAGACTTTAGTCTATTTACCAATACGATAGAGAATGTGGCGCTTCAAACAATGTCTGTCCTCTAAGGCAGGGTGGTCGAAATACTCTCCATCGTGCAGCATCCCGATCCGTTGCATCACTTTTTGAGAAGGTTTGTTGGAAACCGCAGTAAATGAGATGACTTCTGGAACCTGCAATTCCGAGAAGGCAAAATCGAGCGCGGCCTTTGCGCCTTCTGTTGCGTAGCCCGCCCCCCAATAAGGGGCATCAAGGCGCCAGCCAATTTCGACGGCCGGCGGAAAGGGCATATTATCCCGTGTTTTATTCAGGCCAATAAATCCAATGAACTGATCATCTTCTTTACGGATAGCGGCCCAAAAGCCATAGCCGTTGGTATCTATTCGGCGATTTATTTCTTTGGCAAGTTCATCACTTTGATCTGGTGTGAGAGGTGATGGAAAATACTGCATAACCTCTGCGTTGCCGTTCAGCTTCGCAAAAGGGGCAAAGTCGCTTTCCTGAAAACGTCTTAGGATCAGGCGTTCAGTTTCAATTTTGAATTCAGACATTTTCCCCTCCAATAAAAAATGCCCGACGAATGGCCGGGCATCTCAAAATTCTATAAGTCAGGCTTATTCGCCGAAGACCCGTTTGAACAGAGTGTCCACATGTTTGGTGTGGTATTCTAGATCAAACACGCTCTCAATCTGCTCATCAGAGAGCGCCGCGGAGACTTCCTCATCATTTTTCAGAAGCGTCATGAAATCTTCACGCTCTCTCCAGACCACCATGGCGTTTCGCTGAACCAGACGATAGGCGTCTTCACGGCTAACACCCGCCTGTGTGAGAGCCAGTAGAACCCGCTGTGAATGGATCAGACCACCCAGCTTGTTCATGTTGTCGAGCATGTTTTGCGGATAAACAACCAGCTTTTCAATAACACCGGTCAGGCGGGCCAAGGCAAAATCAAGTGTAATGGTTGCATCCGGGCCAATGCCGCGCTCAACGGAGGAATGGGAGATATCCCGTTCATGCCAAAGGGCGACATTTTCCATCGCTGGTGTCACTGCCATACGGACCAGACGGGCAAGACCTGTGAGGTTTTCTGTCAAAACAGGGTTCCGTTTATGTGGCATTGCGGAGGAGCCCTTCTGACCTGGAGAGAAATACTCTTCAGCTTCCAGAACCTCTGTCCGTTGTAGATGGCGAATTTCAACCGCGATGCGCTCAATAGAGCTTGCGATCACACCAAGTACAGCAAAGAACATTGCGTGACGGTCACGTGGGATCACCTGGGTGGAAATTGTCTCAGCCTGCAGACCAAGGGCTTTTGCCACATGCTCTTCTACATACGGGTCGATATTGGCAAAGGTACCAACCGCGCCAGAGATGGCGCAGGTTGCAATTTCTTCACGGGCCATTTCAAGGCGTTTACGGTTCCGGTCAAACTCGGCATAGGCTTGCGCCATTTTCAGGCCAAATGTCACAGGCTCAGCGTGAATACCGTGGGAGCGACCGACACAGACGTCATCTTTGTGCTCATGTGCTTTTTTCTTCAATGCTGCCAGCAGATCATCCATATCTTTCAGGAGGATATCCGCAGCTTTGGTCAGCTGAACATTCAAGCATGTGTCAAGAACGTCAGAGGATGTCATGCCCTGATGAACGAAACGGGCTTCATCACCGACATATTCCTGCAGGTTTGTCAGGAAGGCGATGACGTCATGTTTGGTTTCGCGCTCAATTTCGTCGATACGGTCAATTTCAAAATTTCCCCGCTCCCAAACAGCTTTTGCAGCTTCTTTTGGAATAACACCGAGCTCAGCTTGTGCGTCGCAGGCGTGCGCCTCAATTTCAAACCAGATTTTAAATTTGCTTTCTGGTTCCCAAATCGCAGTCATCTCGGGGCGGGCATAACGGGGTATCATGGTCTTTCACCTATAATCTGTGCGACAAAGCGTATTTGCGCGACGAAATGGAGCTGCCGAAACGGTCAGAAGCGCGTCAGCAGATAAATGATGCGCGTTCACTAGCAGACAGCGGGCAAAATCACAATAGTTTCTGTCTAGTCAATAAGCCGAATAGGGATAAGTCTTCCACTTATTTAATAATGATAATGTGAGTATTGGTTGAATATTTTGGTTTATAATATCCCTAAGGCAATAATGAGTAGCGACATTAAACCATATGGTAACGGACACAGAAATTGGTAACGGACACAGAAATTGGTAACGGACACAGAAATTGGTAACGGACACAGAAATTCTGGAAGCGACAATATTTGTTCTGGCGTACAAGCCGGAGGCAACGATGGAAGACATCGCGGACCGTGCTGGCGTTACACGTATCACCATTAATAGAAAATTCGGTGGTAAGCAGAAGCTGAAAGAGGCTGCCGCACGTCATAGCCTGAAGATCTTTGGCCATATTATCCGCCGGGCCATGAGCGGAAAAAAGCCGCCGATGGATAAGTTTTTCAAGATTATGCGAGAGTATTATCGCGTTCGGCATCACTATTATTTCTGGATGCGAACTATGATCGACGAAGAGGATCAGAACCGCAAAGCGTTCTTAAAGCAGCTGGATAAGGTCGAGCAGTTAGTTGTGAAGGCACAAGAGCGCGGAGAGGTGAAGGCGGATTTACCTTCTGGCTGGGTCGCAAGTTTTTTTGATTATATTATCATTACCGCGGCGAATACGAGATATCGCGGCGTTGTGGCGGAGCGGGATGCACTGCAAATCGCATGGCATACATTTATGTACGGGGTTGCGCCGCAAAAAGCGTTTTAAGTCAGCCGGTTAATCTTGAGTATTTAGAATTGACTTGATCATTTCCATGATCATGCTGCGGGTGCTTTTGTCCTTGATCCGCTCAAACGCGCGGACAAGCTCCAGTGTTTCGCGGGTCATGGTAGGGTCAAATTTAGGGTTTTCTGACGGCGGATCAGGGTTTTCTTGATCCCGTATGCCCTCGAAAAAATAAGTAATGTCGGTATCAAGGGCGAGCGCAATAGTGAACAGGCGGCTCGAACCGATACGGTTGAGACCTTGTTCATATTTTTGAAGCTGTTGAAAAGTCACGCCCACCTTTTCAGCCAATTCAGTCTGGCTAAGTCCCATTAAGGTGCGACGTTTCCGGAGCCTGTTACCTACATAAACATCAATTTCTTCAGGTCCTGGATTTTCAGCTAGCCCTGCATCCTTCTTCCCTGAACTTGTCATGGATTACCCATAAACCTCCCAGTCATTCAGAGTTTCTCTAACGTAGGTACTTATACGCAAAAAGTGGCAAAACTGTATCCATCATTGCTTAAAGAAGCTTTAAGCTACATAAGACCGCGAGATTTGAAGCTGGTACTTTCGGTTCGGCTTACAATCAGATGGTCGTGAACCTGTATGTTGAGAGCCGCTGCCGCCTTGACGATTTGTTCCGTCATCTGGATATCGGCGTGGGAGGGAGTGGTGTCCCCGGATGGATGGTTGTGGACGAGAATGAGGGATACGGCCCCAAGTTCCAGTGCCCGTTTTACAACTTCACGCGGGTAGACTGCGGTGTGATTAACGGTTCCTTTTTGTTGCAGCTCATCAGCGATGAGATGGTTTTTATTGTTAAGGAACAGGATGCGAAAATGTTCCACATCCTTGCGGCCCATTATGGCCTGACAATATTCCTGTAAAGCCTGCCAAGAGGAGAGAATATTCTTTTTTTCAACTTCGGCTTTTAGGAGCTTCTCCCCAAGCTTTTCCGCAATTCTGATGGTCACGATGCCCGCATCACTCATCCCCTCCATTTTTCGAAGGTCCGTGTTTGAGGCGCTCATCACACCGCTCAGACTTTTAAAACGGTCAATTAGTGTTTTCGCGAGGGGTCTGGTATCGCCGCGCGGCGCGGCTGCAAATAGCAGCATTTCCAGAAGCTCATAATCGGCCAGCGCCTCTACGCCGTTGTTCAGGACTTTCTGTGACCAAGGCGGTGGTCTTTTCGAGGGGCTGTGCCATCGGCAAGGACGCCGGGCACAGCTTTTTCATTTTCCTGATAAGTAATATTTTTTTGGGAGGGGGGTGTTTTGTCTTGGCCGCTGAGTAAATCTCCGAGGGCGGCCTCTTCCAATCCTGAATTTTCTGGAAGATCGTCAGACGTCATATGGAGGGTGATCCCGCCCTTTTGGTGATTTTGTGAAAATCTCATATCCATCGGCGGTCACACCGAGGGAATGTTCAAACTGCGCTGACAGGGACTTGTCGCGGGTCACCGCGGTCCAGCCATCTTCCAACACTTTCACCTGCCATGTGCCAAGGTTAATCATTGGCTCAATCGTGAAAATCATGCCCTCGCGCAGCTCAACGCCTTCGCCAGGCTCCCCATAATGAACAATATTTGGAACGTCGTGGAAGACCTGACCGAGGCCATGACCGCAGAAGTCCCGAACCACAGAGCAGCGGTTCTTTTCCGCGAAAGTTTGAATGGCGTGGCCGATATCACCCGTCGTCGCCCCCGGCTTGACGACTTCGATGCCCCGCATCAGGCATTCATAAGTCACTTCGATCAAGCGGCGCGCTTTGACATTCGGTTTGCCAGCGATAAACATGCGGCTTGTATCTCCATGCCAGCCATCCACAATGGGCGTCACGTCGATATTGATAATATCGCCGTTTTTCAGCTTTTTATTGCCCGGAATACCATGACAAACCACATGATTGACGGAAGTGCATACGGATTTTGGGAAACCCCGATACCCAAGCGGCGCGCAGGTGCCACCACGTTCAGCAATAAAATCAGCACAGAGCGTGTTAATTTCCTCTGTTGTGATGCCCGGAACAATATGTTCCGCGATCATGTCCAGCGTCTCAGCACCCAATTGACCGGCTTTACGCATCCCCTCAAAGCCTTCAGGGCCATGAAGTTTGACAACGCCTGTATTTTCGATGGGTGTTTCGTTGCTGCTGATATATTTCATCGGTTCGGTTTCTTTGTTTAGTAATATACTGAATTCTCTTAATAAGTGAAGTTGAAACTATTCTTCTTCAACCACCGGGATGGCCCGGTTCACTCTGATTTCTTCAGGCGACAGGGTGCAATCATAACAAAGCACCTCAACGCCTGCGGCACGGGCCTCAAGATACGCCTCTCTATAGGCTGGATCAATGTCCTTTGCCAGTCTGAATTTGTGACAGTCGTCTCGTTGAACCAGATAAAACATGGTGGCGCGGGCCCCATTTGCAACCATGTTCGCCAGTTCTTTCAGGTGCTTTGTGCCGCGGGCCGTCACAGCATCCGGAAATTCTGCGATCCCTTCCTCGCGGGAGAGGGTGACATTTTTCACTTCCACATAGCAATCAGCTTTACCATCGGATTGCAGAAGAATATCAATCCGGCTGTTTTCCCCATATTTCACTTCTGGGCGGAGGGTGTCGTAGCCTTTGAGAGCGTCGATCTCGCCATTCTGGATGGCTTCGGCGACGATTTTGTTGGGATGGGATGTATTGATCCCCACAAGGGCGGAGCCGGTATCTACCAGCTCCCACGAGTATTTCAATTTTCTTTTTGGATTGTCCGATTGGGATAGCCACACACCATAGCCCGGTTCTTTCAGTCCCATCATGGAGCCTGAGTTGGCGCAGTGGGCTGTTACCTCCTCACCATTTTCGAGGGTGATGTCAGACAGAAAGCGTTTGTAGCGTTTGACCAAAGTCCCGCGGAGGAGGGGCGTTGTAAATTTCATATATTAGATTTCCTGTTTAATTTGCCTGATTTTCCGGAAATGAGTTTGAAATTTGCGCCAATCCCGTCAAAATGCCCAAAAAGAAAATCAGAATAGGCATATAGCTGGAAAAATCAAATGTCAGAGACAAAAGACACCCCCGTGATTAAAACCGCAGCAATGGTTGTCATTGGTGATGAAATCCTGTCCGGTCGGACACAGGACAAAAATATCGCCTATGTGGCGACAGCTATCGGTGAAATCGGCATTCAGATGCGGGAAGTGCGGATTATCCCGGATATCGAGCAGGAAATCGTGGATGCGGTGAATTATTGCCGCGAAAAATACGATTATGTCTTCACCAGCGGCGGCATTGGTCCAACCCATGATGACATTACCGCAGACTCCATTGCCGCAGCATTTGGGGTGGGCATCGGCTATCACCCAGAAGCCTATGAGATTTTGACGCAGCATTATGAGCAGGCGGGTATTGAATTTAACGAAGCGCGTAAAAGAATGGCCCGTGTTCCAGAAGGAGGTGAATTGATCGACAATCCGGTTAGCAAGGCGCCGGGTTTCCGGATGGAGAATGTCTTCACAATGGCCGGTGTGCCCGCGGTAATGCAGGCCATGATGGTTAGCATTCTGCCGCAACTTGAAGGCGGTGCGAAGATGCAGAATGTCAGCATTCAGGTGTCCTTGCCTGAGGGAATTGTTGCCAAAGATTTGGGCGAGCTGCAAAAGAAATACCCTGATGTTTCAATGGGTTCTTACCCATATTTCAGAGCTGGGGTTGTCGGAACAGTGCTTGTTCTCCGGTCCGTTATTGGCGACGATTTGGATGCCGCGCGGGATGAATTGATTACGGTTCTGGATGCGCAGGAGGCTGAATACAACATTCAGTAAAATCTGAAAATCCTGCAGGATAAGGGGATAACAATAATGAAAACACTACCTGTCCTTTTTAATACAATTGCAAAGGCCCATCCCGATCAAGTGGCTATTGTCGATCGGGAACGACAGACCACTTATCAAGCGTTGGATCAGCGATCCGATGCCATTGCCGCGGGGCTGAAAGCGGAAGGTATCGGGCGCGGAGATCGTGTTGCTATTTGGTTGCCGAACATCGCGGCTTACCTGGAGTGTTTTCTGGCGGCGGCGAAACTGGGCGCGATCGTTATTTCGGTAAACACGAAATTCAAATCCCATGAGATGGCGGATATTGTCGGCCGCTCCCGCTGTAAGGCGTTGATCCTTTGGCCAAGCTTTAAGAATATTCCTTTTTTGGACATTTTGAGTGAGGTGCCGGACGGTGCCCTCGAAAATCTTCAAACCGTTGTGACATATGATGAGGGGGAGAGAGCGCCTGAGCTGCCGTCATGCCTTGCCCATACAAAGCATGTGGCTCTCGCCCAGTTTGAGGGGATGTCTTGGGAGGGACAGGCGGTAACAGAAGAGGATGGTCTGGTGGTTTTCACAACCAGCGGAACAACAGGAAAGCCAAAATTCGTTCTGCATAGTCAGTACAGCATTGCCATCCACGCAGAACAGGTCGCTACCCATTTTGGGTTTAATGCCCGGCCATGCCGATTGCTTCAGGTGAACCCGCTTTGCGGCACCTTTGGTCTGACGCAAGCCCTCGCGGGTCTGATTAGCGGGGCTGCTGTTTACTGCGTGCCAGTCTTCGACGGAAAAGCGGCGGCTGATTTGCTGCAGAAAGCGGAGATCACGGACCTTAACGGATCAGATGATATGTATCACATGATCTTGAAAAACACGTCCGCAGATCATGACTTTACCCGCGTTTGCAATGCAGGCTTTGCTGCGTTTAATCCAACCCTTGGTGATCTGGTGGAGCAAGCGGAGAAGAAAAAGCTTCGTATGATGGGTCTTTGGGGGATGAGTGAAGTGCAAGCTTATGTAACCCATCAAGACCCGGCCGCCACCGCCGAAATTCGAAAACGGGCAGGGGGGCGCCTTATTTCACCAGATGCAGTTATTCGCATTACAGATCCGGAAAATGGTCGCGTTCTTCCCCTTGGGCAAGAGGGGGAGCTGGAGATTAACACCCCAAGTCAGATGGCCTGTTATCTGGATAATGAGGAAGCGACGACCAAGACCATCACCCCAGATGGGTTTGTCAAAACGGGTGATCTTTGTGTGATGGAAGATGATAGATCGTTTGTTTTCCTTGCGCGGATGGGGGATGTGCTGAGGCTTGGCGGTTTTTTGACGGATCCGGTCGAAATCGAAGACTGTCTTGGGTGTTTTCCGTCTATTCATCAGGCGCAGGTTGTTGCCGCAACCACAGATACGGGAAGCCGCGCCGTTGCATTTGTTATTTTAAATGCGGGTGAGGTCTTGGATGAGGCTGCTGTGATCCAGCATTGCAAAGATCAGCTTGCCGGTTTTAAGGTGCCCATCATTGTCGAAGCGGTCACCGCCTTTCCAACGACGGAAAGTGCGAATGGCATTAAGGTTCAGCGCGCCAAGCTCCGCCAGATGGCGGAGGCGTTGGTCACCACGCGAAAGCTATAAGGTTTAGGTAAACATCGCCGGAAGTGGGGTCAGGGCATAACCGTCTTTGATCAGGCGATCTTTGACACCGGTGGCAATGGCAAGGGCAGCTGGTTTATCGCCATGAACACAGATGCTGTGAATATCTGCGTCGATGCCTTTACCCTCAGGCGTCAGGATTTTTCCGCTCTCAAGGAAGGATAAAACCTGATCCGCAGCCTGATCTGCATCATGAATGATGGCGCCGGGCTGTGACCGCGGTGCAAGATTACCTTCTTCATCATAAGTACGGTCTGCGAAAATTTCGCCAGCGGTTGGGATGCCCGCTTTAATACCGGCCTTGAACAGGCAGGACCCCGCCGTTGCCAGAAGGATCAGTTTTGGATCAACCGCTTTCATCCCGCGAACAATGGCATCGGCCATATCCTGATCGACGGAGGCCATATTATTCATGGCACCATGCGGTTTAACGTGGGTTACGGCCGTGTCATTCATGGCGGCCATCGCCATCAATGCCCCAATTTGATAGGCTGTCATGGTTTCCAGCTCATCATTTGAGAGGACCATTTTCCGGCGGCCAAATCCTTGTAGATCGGGGAATGATGGATGGGCGCCAATGCTGACGCCATTTGCTTTTGCCTCCGCGATGGTGTCGCGCATGACAAGCGGATCACCCGCGTGATAACCGCAGGCGATATTCGCAGAGTTGACCGTTTTCAGCATCGCTTCGTCATTGCCGATGCTATACATGCCATAGCTCTCGCCAAGATCAGCGTTCAGATTTACCTGTTTTGTCATTTATGCCTCCAACTGTCCGGCGAAATGGTCAGGCCGGTCTGCATCCACGATGCCATCGATCAAATTCTGGGTATAAAGCGCATTTTGATTAATCACGCCAACTTCCACATATTCTGCGATAGAGGCGATGGATTTTTCAATCTGTTCCTGCTGTTGTTTCAAAATAGCTTGTGCCGTTTTCAGATCTACAAACTCAAACTGAATTTCAGCGCCGGGCAACAATTGTCCAAGGCGGTGCATATCAGCCGCGATCACGCCACCAATTTTCGGATAGCCGCCGACGGTCTGACAATCCGTAAACAGGATAATCGGCTGGCCGCTACCGGGAACCTGAATAGCGCCCGGAACAGATCCATCAGAAATCAGGTCATGCCCTTTTTCGGGAAGGGCGTTAATTTCATCCCCCTCAAGGCGGATGCCCATGCGATCCACATCTTTGCTGACGGTAAAGGGTTGCGCTGTGAAACGGGTGAGGGTGTCAGTGCTGAAGTAATCATCCTGCGGCCCTGCAATGACCCGAATTGGGGTTGCCTCCAAGGGGCAAGGCTTGGTGACCACTCGGTCGATTTCCGTTGCCCGCGCAGCGTGGGTAGGGATGTGATCCCCTTCTTTCAGCGGCGCCCCATCCAGCCCGCCAAGGCCAGCACGGGCATATGTCGAAATACTGCCAAGCACAGGGGCAACATCTGCGCCGCCACCAATGGTCAGATATCCAGTTGCGGACCCTTTCAGGGGCTTGATAGCAAGGGTATCCCCCTCATGCATCAAAAAGGATCGCCAAGGGGTAATCTCTACATCGTCTTCATCCGCGTCGGCACGGGTCAAGATAGCCGTTGTCTCCGCAGCAAGTCCAAGACGGATAGGGCCGCCATGGGCTTTGATTTTCGGCCCCATAAAGCGAAACTCAATCGCGGCCGTGTAGGCATCGTTACCCACAAGGGCGTTGCCGATTTGTAAGGATACGGGATCAACCGCTCCCGCCCTCGGCACGCCAGAACTAGCCATGCCAAACCGGCCTTTATCCTGCAAGGTGCTTATCAAACCGGGGGAGAGGATTTCAAGCGATGTTGTCATTTACGCATCCTCCCCATAGGTCGTGGCGTCCAATTTACCGGCATCAAAATCTTGCAGGAGTTTTTCATAGTCAGCAGTAGAGACAGGTGTGAACTTTACCCGGTCGCCGGGGCCGATCAGCGCAGGTGTGTTCCGGTTCGCATCAAATAGCGGAACAGGGCAGCGCCCCAGAAGGTGCCATCCGCCGGGGCTCTCCCACGGGTAGATAGCTGTTTGATTATTGGCAATGGCGACGGATCCCGCAGGCACTTTAATCCGAGGGGATGTGCGCCGCGGGAACCGTAGCTTTGGATCGACCTCCGCCAGGAAGGGAAAACCCGGCTGGAAGCCGATCAATAGAACATCATAAATGGTGTCTGAATGGATTTTGATCACATCGTCAGTGGTCATTCCGGCATTTTCGGCAACTTCTGATAGGTCAGGGGCGTAATCGCCTTCATAACAAACGGGCAATGTCCAAAGACGTCCGGCTGTCTCCTCGGTGTCGCTGGTGCCATCGGTCAGGGACTTCACGGTTTCAAGCACTTGATCAAAGTCAGCACTGAACACATCTAGAACCATGGTGAGAGAGCGGGAAGCCGAGACAAGATCCAGAACACCCGTGATTTCACCGGCGGTCATCTTATCTTCGATCCGGGAGCGGAGCGCGCGCACATGGCGAGCCCCGTCCACACCGCTCAAAGTTGGAAATTCAACTGTAAAAGCTGAATCCCCCAGCATCAGGAAACGCGATTTCATCTATTTTCCGTTTTTAATCAGTCGTTATAGCAAGCACGTAATTGAATAACCGCCTCATTTAAAGAGGAAATGCCAACAATCGCTGATAGTTGATCAGAACTTGTCCGGCCCGCGGCCCACATTCGCGCTTGGGATATCGGTGATCAGCATATGCCCCGGGGCATGGGTAATGCAAATAGACGGTTTGGCATTGCTGATGGCGACTTGTGGTGTGACGCCACATGCCCAGAAAACCGGGATTTCATCTGCTTTAATCTCAATCGGGTCCCCAAAATCCGGGGTGGTCACATCGCGAATACCGATTTGCAGGGGATCACCCAGATGAACAGGGGTTCCGTGCGCTTCCGGGAAGCGGCTCGTGATTTCAATGGCGCGAATGGCGTCTTTAACCTTCATCGGGCGCATGGAAACTACATATTCACCGCTAAAAGGGCCTGCCGGTGTGGCTTGCAGATTTGTGCGGAACATCGGAACCGTTGTGCCTTTGGTGATGTGCCGCACTTCAATACCATCTTCCAGAAGGGCCTCTTCAAAAGAGAAGGAGCAGCCCAGAACAAAGGTGACAAAATCGTCCTGCCAGACATCTTTAATGTCAGTGACAAGATCCTGAAACTCACCATTTCGGAAGATTTTATATTTGGGAACGTCTGTGCGAATGTCGATGTCGTTGCCCAATGTCGGAAGGTACGGATCACCCGTATCCGAGACACCGACCAGCGGGCACGGCTTTGGGTTGCGCTGACAGAAGCGGAGGAAATCCGTTGCGTATTCTGCGGGCATAATAGCGAGATTGCCTTGAATATAACCGCCTGCAAGACCCGCTGTATCATATTGATAAACGCCATGCCGAATGGCGGAGCGGACATCAGCAGGTGACAGTTTTTGTAATTCTTCCCGTGTGGTCATTCGGCTATCTCACTAACTCAAATTCTTAAGGGCCGTGGAGGCCTTTGTTATTTCGAGAACGATTACATGCTTTAGTGATAAAGGCGAACTGATTGTTTCTTGCGCTAATGAAAAGGAAAATTTATCGGCTTAGGACGTTATGAGGTTTCCTGTGCCGTCTTAACCGCCAGTTCGGCCATTTTCTCCACAATCGGGTTAAACGGCTCCCGCGAGAAGGACGCTGTGAACACAAGGTTGGGCGGCTGCCAATTACTTTTAATGATCCGAAGGCGCCCCGATTTCAGCTCTTCACGGATCATACTCTCCGGCAGCATGGCGATACCCAGCCCATCAAGGGTCATCTTCATGCTCGCCGCAAGGGAGGTGGACGGGAACAGGCGTAGCTCGTCAATATCCAGATCCCGCGCGTATGTCTGAACCTCAAGGAAGGGACGGGTGTTGCGCGCATATGTCATGATCGGATTAGAGAGCACTTCCTCAATCGGGGCTTCTTCGGCAATCGGGAAATCTGCGTTGCAGACCCAATTGAGCTCAAACGCGTTCAAATCCATATTATGAATGGAATATTCAGAAACGGGACCCATCAAAAACGCCAGATCAAGGGAGCGGGAGACCAGCTCATTTCGCATATTGGTGGTCACATCCACCGTTACCTCAATATCCACTTTTGGAAACTGTTTATGGGCTTCCGTCAGGAAAGTGGACAGCCATGTATGAACAATTGTCTCGGATGCACCAAGGCGAAGAATGCCAGATAATGCATTGCTTTCGCAGGCATTTTCCCGAAATCTTTCTGCTTGCAGGATCAGCTTTTGTGCCTGGGGGAGAAGTTCTGTTCCCTTGGCCGTGATGTGAAATGAACCCGCGTGGCGGATAAAAAGCTCAACACCCAAGGTCTCCTCCAGCGCGACAATGCGCGAGGAAATCGCCGGTTGGCTGGCGTTTAGTTTTTTCGCCGCTTTGCGAAAGCTGCCAAGGGTCGCAACCCAGACAAAAGTCTCTAACTGCTTCAGGTTCATTATGAATTCTCAAACGTGATTTGTGGGGAGATATTAAAGAACCTGAGAAGCCCCGCAAATTATTTTTATTCAGAGGTGATTTTCACACTTGTCTGTCGGGGGAAGTCTGAGTAGGTTAGGCCCCGTTGCCCGCATGGTGAAATTGGTAAACACAGTAGACTTAAAATCTGCCGCGCGTATGCGCTTCCCGGTTCAAGTCCGGGTGCGGGCACCATCCATCTCCCCCAATCAATAAAATGAATTCTTCGTATTGGCGTAATGCGCTGATTTACCTGTCTCTATTCCACAGGGATGGCGTAGATGGTGATCCAGAGGAGGATGAGGGCGAGCGCTGAGTAGCCGCTTAGGCGGAAGAGTTTGCTGCTGCCTTGATCGGTTTTGTGGGCAACCAATAGGGCCACCATTGTTTGTGACAGGTAATAAAACGCAAACGTGCGGGATGCGTAGGCGATGATCTCAAAAATATTGATTTGCCAGATGAGGATCAACGCCCCAAGAGTGATCACCCCATAACCGGCCCGAGCCGGGAGTTGGTTCTGGCTTTCTTCGCGGACAATGCCACCGCCGCTTAAGGTATCTGCGACGGCGGCGCTGAACTGGCTGAAGGCGGCGGCAACGATCATCATGAATGGCAGAATAAAGGAGACATGCTCCAGGATACCGATGATAGCTGTTTCATTGACAGATTGCCCTTGAACAAGTCCTAGTAATGGCATGAAAAGAAAGACAAATCCCGCATATATGACACCAGCCAATATTTGGGCGATGCGCATGCTTTTGATGCGGGTGTCAGCGTCATATTCATCCCCTAGATATCGGGACGTTTCAAACCCTTGCACCATCAACAGCATTCCCGCCAGAAGCTGAATACTCCCCATATTAAGGGCCACATCCTGAACCGCAGGGACCTGATCTCCATTTTCAAACATGTGCCAGCCCAGCCCTAAGCAGGCGGCGGCGATGATGGCAAGTTTGATGCTGACAGAATATTCTTCCAGAACCTCCAGGGTTTTAAGGCCGCGAAACATCCCAATAATCGCGATAGCGCCAAGGACAACCGTCGTCATTATATTGGCGTTAAATTCGGTATCCATGTCGAAGCTACGGAGGATAAAGGCCGACATCACCCGAAGATAAAACGCCACCGAAATCAGATAGGCGGAAAAGACAGCCAGATTAGAGACAAATTCCACACTTCGAATAAGCCGTGTCTTTGGTCCCTTTTGCGCGAGCAGAGGCTCAGCGTAGCGAATATTATATCTGATAACGCCGCCAATCAGATAGGCCAGCAGGATAATCCCGATCATGGCCGCTGGCGTCCAGGGGCCCATTGCTTCGCCAAGGACAGGGGCTGCGATTAAAAAGCCACTCCCGATGATGGAGGCAAGCGGCGTGACGGTTGCGCGCCAAAAGACATTCTCTCTCACCGGACGGATAAACAGCAGCCCGACAATGAATACAGCAAATATGAGAAGGGAATAGTCTAGTATTTGCAATGCCTTATCGCCTGTTTTGTTGTTTTTGTATCAGCTTGCGACATTTGCAGAGAAGGCCGCTTTTTCAAGCGGCCTTGATCTTGGAAATTACTTCTGCGCAGCAGTTACGATGATCTCAACCGTATATTCTGGTGTCGCCAGTTTGCTTTCGCCGCAAGCACGGGCTGGTGTGTTGTCTGGGTCTACCCATGCATCCCAAACGCCGTTCATTTCAGCAAAATCATCCATGGAAGCGAGCCAGATTGTCGCTTGCAAGATGCGGGATTTGTCAGAGCCGGAACGCTCCAGCAGGTCTTCGATCTGCGACAGGATCTGCTTTGTCTGCTCTGCGACGCTGGTGCCCGGTGTACCGACCTGGCCGGCAAGAAATACGGTACCATTGTAAATCACGGACTGGCTCATACGTGGGCCTTTATCCAGGCGGGTAATTTCGGTCATTTTATCACCTTCAAGTTTAAATTGGATCCAACCCATAGCATTATTGGCGGATCTGGCTCAATGCTAAATTGCCAAAAGTTTCAAGCGATTGGCGATTTGCGAAATTGTCTCCGATGTTTCATTGGCGAAAGCAAATCTCAGATAGCTTTGCTGGCCCGCGCCAAAGAAATCACCGGGTATGGTCAGAAGCCCACATTCCTTTGCAAGGCGTTCAGCAACGGCAACGGAGTTGAGGTCTTGAAACGGATGACGGACGTAACAGAAATAGGCGCCAATGGCCATGACATCCCAACCCGGCGCGTCTTCCATAACGGTTTTCATTGTGGCAACGCGGTCCTGAATTTCAAGCCGGTTCCCCTCCTGCCAGTTTTTGAGCGCGGTCATCGCCCGCGCGATCGCCACTTGCGGCGGGCGTGGGGCGCAAATCTGGACGTTATCCATGACTTTGGCCATTCCATCAATGACCGCCGTGCCTGCTGTCACCGCGCCTAAGCGAAGACCCGGAATGCAAAAAGATTTAGAGAAGCTATAGAGCTGGATCAGGGTTTTATCCCAATCCGGCAGCGTCAGTAGGGAATGTGGCGCGGATGTGCCATCTTCCAGAAAGTCCCGATAGGTTTCATCCAGAATAAGCCAGATCCCGCGCGCCTGACAAAGTTTGAAGATATCGGCCAATACATCAGCTGGATAAACCGCACCTGTAGGATTATTCGGCGATACAAGCGCTACCGCCCGCGTTTTCGGGGTAATCGCGGCCTCAATAACGGCGGGGTCCGGAACAAACCCATTATCCGCGGACAGGTCAAAGCGCGTTGCTTTAATCCCCAGCATATCGAGGGATGTTTCATGGTTGAAGTAAAAGGGATTAGAGAGCAGCACTTCATCACCGGCTTTTGCAACGGTAATCATCGCCGTAATAAAAGCCTGATTACAGCCAGAAGTGACGAGCGTTTGCCCCATAGAGATATCTGCACTGTAACGGGCACTTAAATCCGCGGCATAGGCTGTTCTAAGGTCATCTTCCCCTTCAATTGGGCCATATCCATAAATCTCAATATCACCGGCAAGGGCACTCAGCTCATCCCGAAGCCGCTGATGGGGCGGGTAATTGGGAACCGCTTGGGACAGATCAATCACGGGACCATGCGCACCGGAATAGCTATTCAGCCAGGATTTCACAAGCGGAATAGGGGGCAAGGATAGGTTTTCGATAAGCGGGTTCAGATTGTGGAGTGTCAAAGCCGTGTCAACCGTTACTGAGATAATTGTTTGATATGCCCCTTATAAGGCAAGGGAGAGATCATCTGCAAAGGCTTTCATTCATAGGTGTAGTGGATGACTACGCTGCAGGTTGGCAATGATTCTGAAAAATTAGGGTTTAACTAATATCAACGCGAAGTGCAGCGGGTCTGATAATCCAATAGATAGCAGCGTATATGGTTAATCTTCGCAGTTGTGGTGAGAAGAGTTTTCATAAAATTGTATGTTTTCCGCCACTTATTCGCGTGTCATATTTGCTTAATTTCACTTCAACCTAATTGAAAATTTTCTGTCACACAGCGTCCTTACCAATTCTGTCCGTTAACGCTTTTTTAACCATTAGCGAAGGGTTTTCGACGCTTTCTACGCGGGGATAGTAAAAGTTCGGTCAGTAAAGCCAGCGGGGAAGTGTTCTCAGGTACTAACGGAGAGAACAATGACACCAATCATCAATGAGTTTGTGTTTAATCACACAGGCTCCGATACAAATGAATTTGTAGAGATTATGGGCGATCCAAACGCCGATCTTTCAAATTACTGGATCCTTCAGATTGAAGGTGATGGAAATTCCACAACAGGCGTAATCGATAGCGCGATCCAGTTAGGATCAACAGATGCTGATGGTTACTGGACAACCGGTTTCTTAGGAAACGAGTTTGAAAATGGCACCACATCCCTTCTGCTGGTTGAAGGGTTCACTGGCGCAGAGGGCGATGATATTGACCTGAACGACGATGGGACAATTGATAATGCGCTTTGGACCACTGTTGTTGACAGCGTTGCCGTGAATGATGGCGGTGCAACGGATGCGACTTACGCCAATGTGACCCTGAATTCTGGTTTTGATGGCGGCGCGTTTACAGTGGGCGGCGCATCCCGTATTCCGGATGGCACAGACACCGACAGCGCCTCTGATTGGGTTCGCAACGATTTCAACCTCTCCGGCATTGACGGAAATAACGGGGCGGTAAATGACGGTGAGACAGCCAATACACCGGGTACGGCTAATGGCGAAGATGGCGGCAATAACGGTGGTAACAATGGCGGCGGTAATACCGACGTTCCATTTGTGCCTGTTTATGACATTCAGGGGGCCGGCCACACCTCATCCTTTGAGGGGCAGGATGTTCGCACATCCGGTGTCGTAACAGCGGTAGACAGCAACGGATTTTACATTCAGGACGTTGTTGGTGACGGCGATATCGCCACTTCTGACGGTATCTTCGTTTACACAGGCAGCAACCCAACGGTTAGCGTGGGCGATGGTGTGATTGTAACTGGTGGTGTTTCCGAATACCGTCCGGGTAGCCGCGCCAACGACCTGACCGTCACACAGGTAGAGGCGGATGATGTTCAGGTGACCGCATCTGATCTGCCACTGCCATCTGCTGTTATTCTGGGGCAGGGCGGACGTGTTGCACCAACCGAAAATATTGAAGATGACGCCTTTGGCTCTTTTGATCCGCAAACAGACGGTATTGATTTCTACGAAAGCCTGGAAGGCATGCGCGTTACCGTTCAGGACGCACATGTTGTTGGGGCGACAAACCAGTATGGTGAAACATGGGCCGTTGCTGATCAGGGCGATAATGCCACTGGAATGCACGCGCGCGGTGGTATTCAGCTAACCGACGGTGACAACAATCCTGAAAAAGCACAAATTCAGTTCGATAGCGGTATTCTGGATGGTTTCGCACCGGGTTTGAATATGGGTGATGATCTGGGCGATGTAACAGGTGTTGTTGATTACAGCTTTGGTAACTTTGAAATTAAACCAACTGAGACATTCACGGTAACACCGGGCGGTCAGACAAAAGACGTGACGGATCTGGCACCAACGGATGATCAGTTGACGATTGCCAGCTATAACGTTCTGAACCTTGAAGCAGATGCAACAGACGGCAGTGATGATGTCGGCTCCGGCCAGTTTGCCCGCCTGGCGGAGCAGATCGTGAATAACCTGAAGACACCAGATATTCTGGCGCTGCAGGAAATTCAGGATAACAATGGTACAAATACCGGCGAACTATCTGCTGATGTGACATTGCAGGCGCTGATTGATGCGATTGTAGAAGCAGGCGGCCCAGAATATAAATTCGTGGATGTCGATCCTGAGTTTGAAAACCAGCAAGGTGGTCAGCCTGGTGGTAATATCCGCAATGCATATATCTACAACCCGGAGCGGGTCTCTCTGGTTGAAGAGAGCTTGACAGCCCTGACACCAGACGTTTTGAACGGCGCTGGGGTTTCCAATCCAAATGCTTTCGATGGCTCCCGTATTCCGCTTTACGCTGAGTGGGAATTTAATGGCAATGTGGTCAGCACCATTAACAACCATTTCTCCTCCAAGTTCGGATCAACGCCGGTATATGGGGATACACAACCATTTGTGGATGCGGGCCGTGATGAGCGCGAAGAGCAAGCCACAGCCATTAACGAATTTGTTAAAAACCTGCAGGATGACGATGGGGACGCCAACATTGTTGTTCTGGGCGATCATAACGATTTCGAATTTGCGTCTGCACAAGCATTGATCGAAAATGGCGGCGATGACAGTCAGGAGCTGTTTGACCAGATCAAAACAGTTGATGAGCTGGACGGCCGTTACACCTATAACTTCGAAGGGAACTCTCAGGTTCTGGATCACCTGCTGGTATCCGGCAACCTCGTGGATAAAACCGAGTTTGATATCGTTCATGTGAACACTGACTTCGGTGATGGTTCTGCCGCAAGTGACCACGAGCCTATTCTGGCCCGTATCACATTGGCACCGGCAATCCCGGATGCACCAGATGGCACTCAAGAGCTTGAGTTCAGCAAGTTGGGTACATTCCAAGGGGAAGGCGCTGAAATCGTTGCTCATGATCCAGACACACAGCGTCTGTTCGTGACAAATAGCGAAGAAAACACTGTTGATATCCTCGATATCACTGATCCTGAAAATCCTTCTATGGTCAAACAGATCCCACTGGGTCTGACAGGTGGTCCAAACAGCGTTGCTGTCTTTGGTGGCCTGGTTGCTGTTGCGCTGGAAGATCAGGACAAGACAGAGAAAGGTATCGTTGCGTTCTTTGATACCGATGGCAACCTTTTGGAGACTGTAGAAGTTGGCGCGTTACCAGATATGCTGACATTCTCTCCAGATGGGACAAAGCTGGTTGTGGCCAACGAAGGCGAAGCTGACGGTGACGTTGATCCAGAGGGTTCCATTTCCATCATTGATCTATCTGAAGGTCTTGATGATCTGGATGTGAAGCATGTGGATTTCACAGCCTTTAACGGCCGTGAAGAGGAGTACCGCGAAAAAGGTATTCGTCTGTTCGAAGGCAAATCCCTTGCCGAAGATCTGGAGCCAGAATATATCGCTATCGCACCAGATGGGAAAACCGCGATGGTTACCCTTCAGGAAGCAAACGCATTGGCGCTTCTGGATCTGGAAGCCGGTGTCATTCAGGAACTGATCCCGCTGGGTCTTAAAGACTACTCAGAGGATTATCGTTTGGATGCCAGTGATAAGGACGATGCCATCAATCTGGATAACTACCAGGTATTCGGGATGTATATGCCAGATGGTATTGCGGCCTACGAGACCAATGATCAGACATTCTACGTCACAGCTAACGAAGGTGACGCGCGTGATGAGGATGAGCGGATTAAAGATCTGGTTCTTGATCCTGAGGCATTTCCAAATTGGGAATATCTGCAGCAGGACGAAGTTCTGGGCCGCCTGAAAGCCTCTTCCGTGGATGGGGATACAGACGGTGACGGAGATATTGATCAGCTCTTCATTTATGGCGGTCGGTCGTTCTCCATCTGGGATGAGAACGGTGATCTGGTCTTCGATAGCGGTGATGAGATAGAACGCATCGTTGCTGAACAGATGCCAGAGCTGTTTAATGCCAATGACGATGAAGAGGCTGACAGCTTCGATAGCCGTTCTGATGACAAAGGGCCAGAGCCTGAAGGCGTTGCAATCGGTGAAATCGAAGGTCAGAAATATGCCTTTATCGGGTTGGAGCGTGTTGGCGGCGTCATGGTCTACAACATCACAGACCCGCAAAATGCTGAATTTGTGACATATGTAAATATGCGCAATGTAGGCGGTAGTGAGGTAAGCGGCAACATTCAGGATATCGCGCCTGAAGGCCTTGCCTTTATCGCAGCAGAGGATAGCCCGAATGGGGAGCCAATGCTGGCCATCGCCAACGAGGAAAGCGGCACCACAACATTGTGGCAGATTGATCTGGATGATGATGGGAATACAGGTGAAGAACCTGCCTTCACATTGCAGATCCTACATGCCTCTGACCTTGAAGGCGGTGTGGAAGCCATCGACAGTGCGCCAAACTTTGCGGCGATTGTTGATGTTCTGGAAGACACTTACGAGAACACACTGGTTCTGTCTGCAGGTGATAACTATCTTCCGGGTCCATTCCTGAATGCGGCAAGTGACCGTATCTTCCGCGACGAAGGTATCTTTAACGACGTTTACAACGAACTTTACGGCCTGCCGGGTGATCTGGAAGACGCTTATGCGGGACTGCATGAAGGTGGGGGACGTCTTGATATCTCGATCATGAATGTGATCGGGTTTGATGCGTCTGCGCTGGGGAACCATGAGTTTGATCTGGGGACAGACTTCCTGAGCTCTGTCATCGGGGAAGATTTCCGCGGTGACGGCCTTGCCGATGATCGCTGGATTGGGGCTCAGTTCCCATATCTGTCTGCAAATCTGGATTTCTCCAATGATGCGGATCTCAGCAGCCTGTACACCAGTGATATTCTGCTCAACACAGAATTCCAGACAGGCCCAGAACAAAGTCTCGCCGGTGATGGAAATATTCCGAAAATTGCGCCAGCGACGATCGTTGAGCAGGGCGGTGAGCAGATTGGTATTATTGGAGCAACAACACCGCTTCTGGCTTCTATTTCCTCTCCAGGGGATACAGAGGTTGTCGGTGAGACAAGCAACAACATGTCTGCGCTTGCTGCGGTTCTCCAGCCAGTGATTGATCAGATGCTTAATAACGGCATTAATAAGATCATGCTGGTAAGCCATCTTCAGCAAATTGCGCTGGAGCAGGAACTGGCAGGCCTTCTGAAAGGTGTCGATGTGATCATCGCAGGTGGTTCTGATACCATCCTTGCAGATCAGGAAGATGTTGATCGGGGGCTGAACCCAGGGGATACACCAGCAGCTGATTATCCAATCCATACCACAAACGCAGACGGTGATCCGGTTGTGATTGTGTCTACTGATGGGGAATATTCCTATGTCGGTCGTCTGGTCGTAGACTTTGACGAAGACGGCAAAATCATTCTGGATGAAAATGGTAAGGCAACAGACGAAGATGTCTCCGGTATCTTCGCAACTGATGACGAAACTGTTGAAGAGCTCTGGGGTGAGGAAGACGCTTTTGCAGAAGGCACCAAAGGTGATCTGGTAGAGGATATGGTTGAAGTTGTCTCCGGCATCGTGTTGGAGCAGGACGGTAACGTCTTTGGTAAGACAGACGTCTTCCTTGATGGTCGCCGGACAGAGGTCCGCACGGAGGAAACCAACTTTGGTAACCTGTCTGCGGATGCGAACCTTGCTGCCGCACAGGAATATGACAACACCGTCGAGGTTTCGATCAAAAACGGTGGTGGTATTCGGGCCCCAATTGGTGAAGTGGATCAGGATGGTAACTTCCTGCCGCCGCAAGCCAATGAAGAGGCAGGCAAAGAAGCAGGGGATATCTCTCAGCTTGATATCGCAAACTCGCTTCGCTTCAACAATGGTCTGACCGTTCTGACACTGACATCTGAGCAGCTCCTGCAAGTGCTTGAGCATTCAGTTGCCGGTGTGGCCCCTGGATCAACACCGGGTCAGTTTGGTCAGTTCGGTGGTATCTCCTTCAGCTTTGATCCATCACAGGAAGTTGGCTCTCGCATTATGAGCGCGGCGCTGATCGACGATGATGGTAATCCGACTGAGGCGCTGGTCATGGACGGGGATGTGGTTGATGCAGGCCGGAATATCCGGATTGTAACCCTGAACTTCCTGGCGAGTGGCGGGGATGGTTATCCATTCCAAGACTTCATCGATGCAGATCCGGCTTTTGCCAACCGCGTGGACCTGACAGATGACGGACTGCTGGATGACGGTGACGCAACATTTGCGGATGCCGGCTCCGAGCAGGATGCCCTGGCTGAGTATCTTCTGGATAACTACTCTGAAGAAGCCTTTGACGAGGAAGAAACAGATCCATCAGAAGACACCCGCATTCAGAATGTCATGTATCGTGATGATACAGTTCTGGAAGGGCTGGAAGATGAGGACGCCATCTTAGGTACTGACGATGATGATAACATCCAAGGCACAAGAGATGACGATCTGATCAAAGGCCTTGACGGTGATGATGACATTAAAGGTCGTCGTGGTGATGATCAAATCGAAGGCGGTGAGGGTGATGATAACCTTCGCGGTAACTTCGGTGACGATTTGCTGAACGGCGCTGAAGGTGACGATGATCTTCACGGCGGATTTGGGGATGACCTCATCAATGGCGGCAATGGTGACGATCACCTTCGCGGTAGTTTCGGTGATGATATGCTGAATGGTGGCGCTGGTGATGATCTGATCCGCGGTGGCTTCGGAGATGATATGCTGATGGGTGGTGAGGGGGCTGATGACCTTCGCGGCTCCTTCGGTGATGATGTCCTTGAAGGCGGTGAGGGAGATGATGTCCTTCGCGGTGGTGCCGGTGAAGATAATTTCATCTTCAATATGGGAGATGGTTCGGACCTGATCCGGGATTATCAGCCTGGTATCGATACGATCACCATCAAAGGCTATGATGCAACAACCGTTGAACATGCGATCGATAATGCGGTTGAAAACGGTAATCGTCTGATCATCACTTTGGATGAGGTGAACGGCGATATTCTCACCTTCAACCGTACAGATGCCGATGATCTGAACGAGGATGATTTCCAACTCATCGCATAATATCATCAATCATATTTTATGAGGGATCAGGGCGGCCATTTGGTCGCCCTTTTTCTTTGCGCAGAAAGCAACAAAAATACACAAAATTTAGGAATAATATCTAATAACAACAAATAAACCACATATTATGAGGATTAAATCCGCATAATTGGTCATTAAATGTTCAAATAATGTTAAATTTAGAGTCACGAACTCGTCATGAAACGCCCGCCTAATGACCACCTGTTCACGTACCAAGTTCCAACACATTTTCCGCAAACAAAATCTTGGGTGATTTCATGTCTACACAATTCAATACGGTTAACGGCGCCGGTGTTCTGGAGTTTCCAGCGAACACGTCCGCAGGTGGTTACCGGGTCGATCTGAACGAGGCTGGTGACGTTTCCAGCTACACACTGGTTTTCGACCTTTATTACGCCGCTGATCAAATCAGCAGCGGTTACGGTGGGCTCTTTCAAACGGACCCTTCAAACGGGAGCGATGCCGATTTCTTCATGAAAATGTCCTCTCCAACTTCATTTGGATTGGGCATCAGCAGTCAGTATCAAGGCGACCTTGCAACAGATGCTTGGCATCGGGTCGCGATCACAGTTGATGATCAAGGGGATGGCACTTCTATTCTCACGGCTTACGCAAATGGCGAGAAAATCAACGAAATTTCCGAAGATACAGGCCGTTTCACAATTGACGCTGACAATGGGTTGATCCTGCTGACGGATAATGACGGGGAAACCAACCCGGGATATCTGAACAGCTTCCTTCTGGTGAAAGACGTTCTGGACGCGGGAACGATTGCCGAACTTGGCGGCGCGACAACAGGCGGCATTCTCTCTGCACCGCTTGATGTTGTCTCTGCCACCCAGTTTGATTTTGATGGTCAGGATCTGAGCCCTACATTTGGTCCAGCGACGATGGAAGACCGCGCTAACCCTGATGTTGTGGATCAGCCAGTTGCCCTCATTAATCCAATTAAGGATATGATGGTAACCCCAGACACAGAAAATCTGATTGTCGATCTCTCCAATGTGTTTGAGGGCGACAACCTGACTTACTCTGTCACCACCAGCGATGGTGATGTGGTGAGTATCGTGTCCAACGAAAATGGTATTCTGGAGCTGGATTTTGATGCTCTTGGCCATTCAGATATCATCGTGACGGCCACAGATAACCTCGGCAATGAAGAAAGCGATTGGTTCCGCGCTCGCGTTGCTGGTCCTAACGCCTATACATTTGCGGTGCTGCCAGATACTCAAGATTATACGAGTAACGGCTCCATTAGCGATACGTTTGGTAATATGACGCAATGGCTGGCGGACAATGCAGAAGCAAAAAATCTGTCATTTGTCATGCATGTTGGCGACGTCACGCAGAACAACACGCCCGCTCAATGGGAAATCGCGCAGAAAGCCTATGAGAACCTTGATGGCGTCGTGCCTTATTCTGTTCTCGCGGGTAACCATGATCAGGGCCCCGGAGGGAGTGCCTCTGATTTTACCAGCAGAATTACAGACTATTTTCCGGTTGAGAAATTCTCCAAGGAAAATGGCGGAACGCTCGGTGGTGTTTATAAGGACAATATGGCGAACAACTACCACACGGTTGAAGCCCCGGACGGAACAAAATGGTTGATCCTCTCCCTTGAGTTTGGCACGCGGGATGATGTGATCGATTGGGCCGGAAGCGTGATTGAAGATCATCTGGATCACCGCGTCATTCTGAATAAACATTTTTATATGAACTTCAACGATCGAGGTAACCCACTTTCCGGCCCGTTATTTGCTGAAGGAACAGGTCATAACTACGGGATTGTCAATAGTCCGGAAGGGGCCAGCGACGGTGAGGAAGTCTGGCAGGATCTGCTAAGCAAATATCCAAATGTGAGCTTTACTTTCAGCGGTCACGTTTTTGGTGATGGTGCGGAAACTCTGGTGAGCTATACCGATTATGGAACACCGGTTCATCAGATGGTGGTCAACTATCAGGGCGGTGTTGCCGGTGAAATCGTATCAAACGGTGTTGATGGTCGTGGTGTTAATGGCGGTAACGGCGCCATTCGTCTGGTGACGATTGATCCGGACAATGACCGGGTTACCACAGAAACCTATTTCGTTGAAAATGACGAATACCTGACCAGCAGCCGTGAAAAAGAAGAATATGACCGGGATGGCCTGACCGGTAAATATCGCGAGCATGAAGAAACCTTCGAAGATATGGATATCGAAGCGCCAACACTCTACGCCAAGGCGAAAGCCGGTGATGATCAGTTTGTTAAAGCAGAAGAAGGTGACAAATTTGCCCTTGTGACATTGGACGGTGCCAAAAGTATCGATCCAAATAGCGAGATTGTGTCCTACAAATGGGTGGATGCCGATGGTCATGTGATCGCTGAGGGTAAAACCGTTTCAGTTGAGCTGGAAGGCGGTCGTCATGATCTGAAACTGGTGACAACAGATGTAAACGGTGTGGAGAATAGCGACGATATCCGCATCATTGTGGAGACCGAGGATACGTTGCTCCTCGATAACTTTAATGATGGTGATTTCGACGGTTGGCAAGATCGCAATCAGGTTTCCGAAACCCCGCTGGATGAGCAAATTGCGTTGGGTCTGCCAACTGATTTTGAGGCGCCAGCAATTCCGGGCGGTGATGCGGTTGTCGTCAGCTTCCCGCGTTCCACTAAAAATCAGGGATATCATGTAGAACTGGATTTCGAGCCGGAAAGCGGTGACAAATTCCTGAATTACACGATGATGTTCGATATTCTGTTCCCGGCTCAGGATGGTTCCTACGGTGCCTTTTTCCAGACAGATATCAACAATGTCAGCGATGCGGACGCCTTCTTCCGTGTGGGCGATGGCATTGGTATCTCCGGCCAGTATGAAGGTGATTTCTCCTTTGACACATGGCACCGGGTTGCTTTCAGCTTTGAAGAAGTTGAAGGCGGCAAGCTGCTGATGAAGAAATTCATCGATGGTGTGAAAGTGGGTGAGCAGGATGTGGATGCAGGGCGCTTTGGTATCGACCCTGAAACCGGCTTCCTGATCCTAACCGATGATGGGGGTGAAATTTTCAATGGCTTGATGAACAGCTTCCTTTTCACGGGAGAGACATTAAGCGAAGAGAAAATCGCTGAGCTGGGCGGTGTTGATCCCGATGGCATTCTGACAGCAGAAGAAGCGGGTGATCGCGCTATCCAGTTCGATTTTGATACCGGGTTTGAAGCGACATTCGGTGGCGGTGAGCTGGGTGTTATTGATCTGACAACTTCTGACGCCCGTGCCACATGGAAAGTAAAAGGGTCGGTTGCCAGCCGCGAGGATGAGGATGATCCGGACCTGCCAGCAGTAGAAGGTGCCCTTTACGAATATTCTGATGGCAATGCGGTTATGGTGTGGAATGCCGAAGAAGCCGCCAATTGGTCAGATTATGTGATGGAAGCAACCGTTCTGTCGCAAGACGACGACACCATTGGTGTGGCGGTTTATTATCAGGATGAAGATAACCATTATCGTGTCACATTGGATGTGACAACTAACGAGCGGAACCTGATCAAGGTAAAAGACGGTGTAGAGACCGTTCTTGCCAGTGAAGCCGGTGGTTATCCCTTCAATGACGAGATGGAACTGAAAGTCGCGGTTGTCGGCGATCAGATTTTTGTCTCCCTTGATGGGCATGCGTTGTTTGAAGGTCCTGTTTCCGATGCCGAAAACGCGTTGACAAATGGCACTGTTGCGCTTCTGTCTGCGGGTCAGTATCAGACGATTTTTGATGATATCACAGTCAATAAGGCCGTTACCCATGCGAACGCGGGTAATGATCTGGACATCGTTGATTTCGACGGCGATCACAAAGCTGAAGTGACTTTGAATGCTGAAAACTCATTCTCTAAGGAAGGGATTGTTTCCTACACCTGGATGCTGGGCGGCGACGTTCTTGGCGAAGGCAAAGAACTGACGGTGGAACTGCCAACGGGTACGCACAATGTCAAACTAGTCGTTACCGACGGTGAAGGTGAGCAGCATGTAGATCATGTGAAAGTGAATTTGTTCAATCAGGAACAAGTTCTGCTGAGTGATGATTTTAACAGCAGTCTTGGAAGTGATTGGGCAATTGTGGATGAGGGCGAAAAAGGTGATGCGGCTGATTGGTCCGTTGCGGATGGAAGCCTGACACAATCTGCAGACACCTATAGCCGGGAGTTGGCACCGGGTTCGGAAGATGGCGGCGTGTGGACAAAATACTGGAGCCCACATGGCGATGGTTGGCATGTTCTGCGCAAAGGCACATACGCCCTTTATGACAATGCAGATGCTTACAATTGGTCTTCCTATGTTGTCGAAACCGAGTTTACAGCGGTTGAAGCCGGCGGTGTTGGTATCCTGTTCAATTATCAGGATGACAAGAACTACTACAAACTGGAGCTCGACTCAGATGATCGTTTTGTGCAGCTAACCGTGTTGGTTGACGGCATTGAACAGTCTCTGATGCTGACGAGAAATGGCTTTGACCTGAACGAGGTTCAGAAACTTCGGGTTGAGGTGCAGGACAATAAAATTCAGGCATACCTGAATGGCATGGCCCTGTTTTCTGAGGCCATCGAAGAGCGGAGCATTGAGAAAGGCACTGTCGGTTTGTACTCCTGGGGTACTGAGGGTGTGAGCTTCGATAACATTCTGGTGCGGGAGCTGCAGGCAGAGGAAAGTTCTGATCCTGTCGTGGAAGTGCCAGATGGGACCAATGGTTCTGACATTATCGTGGGCAGCGATGAGGATGATTACATCGACGGTAAAGGCGGTGCTGATCAAATCTCAGGCGGTGAGGGTGATGATGTTGTGAACGGCGGTAATGGTTCCGACAATGTCGAAGGCAATGACGGCGATGACGAACTGAATGGCGGTAACGGCTCTGATGGTCTCTCCGGCAATGAGGGCGACGATTATGTCAAAGGCGGCAACGGCTCTGATCTTCTGGATGGGGGTGATGGCGACGATTACCTGATCGGTGGTAACGGCTCTGACCGTCTGAAAGGCGGCGACGGAGATGATCTGCTAAAAGGTGGTAATGGCTCTGACCTGCTTGAAGGCGGTGCGGGCTCTGACGTTCTTCAAGGCGGTAACGGCTCCGACGTTTTGAAAGGCGGAGAGGGGGATGACTATCTCCACGGCGGCAACGGCGCGGATATGTTTGTCTTCACTGCCGGACATGATGAAATCAAAGGTTTCAAATCCGGTCAGGACCGGATCACAATCGATGGTTTCGATGCCGCAGAAGTTGAATATGCCATTGATCACGCCGAAGAAGTTGGCAAGCATCTCGTCATTACGTTCGATGACGATAACAGCCTGACACTTCTGAAAACGGATCTGGATGACATCCGTGAAGATGACTTTGTCATCATGGTGTAATCTGGTTTTCTTAATTAAAGGGAAGGAAGTAGTGAAAGCTGCTTCCTTCTTTTTTTGGGGTGGCAAATTCATGTCGGGCATATCAAAACAAACCGAGCTGCAAAAAGCATTGGCGGGCGGCAAGAGTATCTTCTGGATCGTTGGGCTGTTCAGTTTCTTCATCAACCTGTTGATGTTGGTTGGGCCATTTTACATGCTGCAGGTTTATGATCGGGTTCTGACTTCTGGCAGTATTCCAACATTGATTTTTCTAACCATTGCGGCGGTTGGTCTGACGATGGTGAGTTCACTCCTTGAATGGCTTCGCAGTCGCATTCTGGTCAGGCTGAACGGACGGCTTGAAAAAAGCCTTCGTCAGTCGCTTTTTTCGGGATTGTTCAAATCCGGTGGGCGGGATAGTCAGCCCCTGAAAGATTTGGAAACCACGCGTGGCTTTTTAAGTGGGAATGGTCTGGTTACGTTTTTCGATGCGCCTTGGGCGCCGATTTTCCTCGCGTTGATTTTCGTATTTCATCCAATTTTGGGTTTTATTGCGACTTTAGGCGCTGTTTTACTGTTCACAATAGCGATTTTGACGGAATTTTTAACGCGGGGCATTCTGCTTAAATCCTCCAGTGATACCGGGGCTGCTAACCGATTTGTGGAAGGGGCGCTGCTGAACCGAGAGGTCGTGATGGCCCTTGGCATGTTGCCGGGTATGTATGCCAAATGGCGCGACAAATATGATGGGGGACATGCGGGGCAGGCTCTGGCGGCTGATCGGTCGGGCATGCTGAACGCGATTGCAAAATTCATTCGTCCGGTGTTGCAGGTTGCTATGCTTGGCACGGGCGCTTGGCTTGCCCTAAATCAGGAAATTTCTCCGGGCGTCATGATCGCAAGCTCCATCGTAATGGGGCGTGCTCTGGCGCCGGTGCAAGGCGCGATTGGCAGCTGGAAAGGGTTTGTCCTCGCCCGAAGTGCCTATGATCGTTTGAAAGAGTTTTATGCAGGCCTTGAAGGGGTCAAGTTGCAAGCCAACCTGCCAAAACCGCAAGGCACAATCACGGTTGAGCGGGCCGTAGGGGCACCGCCCAAATCGGAAGTTCCTGTGATTAAAGGGGTTTCTTTCAACATTCCAGCCGGAAGCAGCGTTGGCATTATTGGCCCAAGTGCGTCCGGTAAATCCACCCTCGCCAGATTGCTGACAGGGGTGTGGGCCCCGACAAGTGGCAAGGTGCGCCTTGATGGCGTCGAGATCAGCAAATGGGATCATGAAGAGCTTGGGCCAAGTCTTGGCTATTTGCCGCAAGATGTTGAATTATTTGATGGAACCGTTCTTGAAAATATTAGCAGATTTAGCGAAGGGGAGCCGTCATTGGTAATTGAGGCCGCCAAATCAGCCGGTATTCACGAGATGATTTTGGCCCTGCCAAACGGTTATGAAACAATTATAGGCCCCATGGGCAGCGTTTTATCCGGTGGTCAGCGGCAACGGATTGGTCTGGCCCGTGCCCTTTATGGGGACCCGTCTTTCATTGTGCTGGATGAGCCAAATTCCAATCTGGATAGTGACGGTGAAGAGGCCCTGAAAGCGACGTTGATAAAAGTGAAAGAGCGCGGGGCGACTTTGGTCATTATTTCTCATCGGCCAGCGGTGATTAACGTGGTTGATCATGTCATGATCTTGAAAAATGGCATGATTGAAGATTTCGGAACCCGGCAGGAGGTGCTAGCCCGAATGACGGCCGCGCAATCCCCAAATATCAGATCTGTCAATGCGGGGGCAGGACAATGAGTGATCAACCAGCAAAATCAGTTCCTACGGGGGCAACCGGATCCATTATTGCGGGGCTTGTGATTATTTTCCTCGGCATCGGGAGCTTTGGCGCATGGGCGGCGATTGCTGATTTGTCCAGTGCCATCATTTCGCAAGGCACGGTCAAGGTAAATTCCAGCCGGAAGAAGGTTCAAACCTTGAGCGGTGGTGAGGTGAAAACACTTAATGTGCAAAATGGCGATCATGTGAAGGTTGGGGATATTCTTGTCACTTTGGATCAGACACAGACCGCCGCAACTCACGCCATTATCAAAGGTAATTTGAACACAACGCGAGCAACCATCGCGCGTCTTAGGTCGGAGCGGGATGGGTTGGATGCAATTGATTATCCAGCCGATCTGATCTCTGATCCGCTTAACAGTGATCTGCTGGAAATTCTGGAGGGGCAAAACAAACTTTTTGATGCCCGGCTACAATCTCTGCAAGGCCAGACCTCTATGGTGAGAGAGCGGATCGCCCAGTTGAAAGAGGAAATTATCGGACTGCGCGCACAGGAAGCCGCAAAGCGAGAGCAAATCGAACTGATCAGCAGTGAGCTTAAAGGCTTGGAAGAGCTTCACCGTAAAGGCCATGCCCCGCTGACCCGTATTCTGGCCCTGAAACGGGAGCGGGCGGAACTTCAGGGGGAACTTGGAGAGCATATTGCTTCGATCGCGAGGTCAAAGCGATTAATTGGTGAGGCTGAGCTGGAAATTATTCAGGTGAAGAAGGCCTTTACCGAAAATGTCGTGACAGAATTGCAGCGCAAAGAAAGCGAAGTATATGATTTGCAGGAACGGCTGAACGCCACTGAATATATGCTCTCGCAAACTGAAATTCGCGCAACCGCGCAAGGGGTGGTCGTTGGCCTTTCCGTACATACGGTTGGTGGTGTTCTGCAGCCCGGTGAAACCTTATTAGAGATTGTGCCTGAAAATGACAATCTTGTGGTTGAGGCAAAAATTCAGCCGATCGATATTGACGATGTTCAGGTTGATATGCCCGCAGATATCCAGTTTTCTGCGTTTTCGCAGCGAACAACGCCAAAACTTCATGGCAAGGTGATTTATGTTTCTGCCGATAGTCTGATTGATGAAGCCAGCAAAATGCCGATTTATCTGGCGCGGATAGAGGTGTCAGATGAAGAAGTTGCTCGGCTTGACGGCAAAATGCTGCAACCTGGGATGCCCGCGGATGTGTTCATTTTGACAGGGGATACAACGCCGCTTGAATATCTAATCAGCCCACTGAAACAGACAGCTGAAAAAGCCTGGCGGGAAAAGTAACGCCAGGCTTTCAGGTCAAAAGCCGGATTAATAACCGATGGAGGCAGTGGTCCGGAATTTCTCTACTGGATAAAGAGGCGCGTCTGCACTTGCGACGGCTTCCTCAGTCATCTTTTTTGATGGTTCGCGTGTCGTCTCAGCCTTATCTTCGCTTGGATTATCTGCGATGACTGGGGCCTCGTCATTCAACTCGACCATTGTCAGATAACAATCTTGGCCTGCGACTTTCAAATTCTCGCATAGAGCACCCGCAAGCTGCTTGCTTTGGAAGCTGCCGATGCGAACGCGATAGAAAATCCCTTTATCTGCACCAAGGTCGGTTTCTGCAAAAATGGGCTCATAAGGCGTTAGAAGTCCGCCATGAGATTTGCTCATCTGATCCCATGCATAATGGGCACGCTCTTCCGTTTTGAAAGAAGCGAGTTGAATGAAATAAAGCTCATCAGTTGTCAGTGCTGCAATTTCCGGTTTCACGGCTTTCGGGGTGAAGACAGGTGCATCAGGCATGACATATGAGGCAGGTTCTGCTTTTGGGGTGTCGTCCAACATCTCACTAGCTGCGGGTGCCGTCGGTTGTTTAACCTCGGCCACAGTCACGACAGATGTCTCTTCGTCACTTGCGGGATCCGCAGTTGGAACAACTTTCGCCTCTACCTCTTTCGGGGCTTCAATTTTTGCGGCTGGGGCAGGGGCGGCTGCGGCTGGCGGCGTCATAACATCAATGGCGACACTTGGTGTTGGTGCGGCGGCGACCACAGGCTCAACCATCCTCACATTTGATGTCGCGGCATCCGCACGGGCAACTTCCATACGGGTGCGGTTACGGTCTACATGGCGCTCCGCTACTGTTCTTTGATTAGCGGCAGGGCCTTCTGTGGAAATTTCCTGATAAGCTTCGCCAATGTTTATTGCAGTTTCCTGCTCTGTTGCTCTCCCGGAAACAGTTTTAGATTTTCGGCTCTCCTGTTTTTGGGCGGTCATGGCATAGGACTGATCGTTTTGCTCAGTCTCTTTGGTGCCGTTTAGTGCCTCAAAATACATGGCGTTGTTGCGTGCGGCTGTTTCGCTCAGATCCATGCGGGAATATTTCATTGCCTCGACGGATTTACCCGCCATGCCATAAACAAGCGCCAGGTTTTGGCGGTGCTGCGCCGTGGCATTTGGATGACCTGTAATAACTTTCAACATGGCAATGGCCTGATCAGTGCGACCCGTCAGTGCCAGCGACAGTGCCAGATTGTTCTGATATGTCAGGTTGTTCGGCGCTTTTTCAATGGCCACGCGATAGTAGCCTTGTGCCTTCTCATGCTCACCTGCTGTATCAAGGGCAAGCGCGAGACCGCCAACAGACTTCGCATTCTCTGAATCCATTTCAACGGCCATCTCAAAGGCTTTGGCCGCCATATATGGTTTGTCCTGTGCTAAAAGAACGTAACCGATACCGGCATGAGGCTCTGCGATTTCCGGGAACCGTTTGGAAATTCGCTTATAGAGGTCAAATGCCTGATCCAGCTTTTGGGTTTTGCGCAGGATTTTTGCCATAGCAAGAGCGGGGTCAGGGTTGTTCGGATCCTTCTGACCTGCCATTGCATAAAGGCGCATGGCTGTACCGGCGTTGCCTTTCTGCCATGCCTTCTGCGCAATCCGCATCAAGCGTTGTGCGTTGAGATCCTCACTGGTGTATTCAGTGCCATCGTGACTTTCAATCGGGGCGGCGATCGCTTGATCGACAGTGGTATTTGCCGATTTGTTCGCGCCCATGTCTGATGGTGTGCCACAGCCAGTCATAACCAAAGCTGTGCCGATTAACAGCGCCGCTTTGTTGGTTTTCAGAATGTCATTAAATTTCAACACGGTTCCGGTTCCCTTAGATACATGGATCCAATTGTGAAACACGTTACCAGTATCATCCTTAAAAACCGTTAATCTTAACAAATATATTTGGAGTAAATTTTAGCCAAAAACCCGGGATTAATCGGTGCGTCGTCGTTTATCTGGATAGGCCATATTTCCATCCATCGGACCGAAGTTATTGAGTGGGTTTTGCATGCCCGCTTGAGGGGGGTGTTCGAATTGCATCGGCGCCGGCGTTGGGGAAGGCGGTACAAAATTTTGTGGCATATGTCCGTTCTGATATCCCATGGTGGGCTGAGGTTGCCCTGTAGGCGGATGTACAGCTGAAGGCGCCGGTTGTTGCAGCGGCATCTGGTTTGTATTGGTGTTGGGATCTACATATTTATCGAAAATGCCGGATGCAATCTGATCGGGCAGCGCCTGAAACAGGGCGATCGAGTTTTGTAATCCGATCCGATTGACAAAATTGGCGATGGTAATGGTCAGCAGCCCGGTTCTGAGGCTGCTCTCGTCAACGCCCTTTTGCTTACAGCGGGCGAGGGCATCTGATAATTCCTTGGCGACGATATTATTCGCATTTGCATTTGCGGTTGCGTGGTTAACTGTCATCTGAGTTTCCCCATTTCTCGTTAAAGTCTGACATAAAGACGTATGTCCGTCGCATTTGTGAAAATGTGGACTTATCTTGTTTAAACAGGGTCACATAAGGCATACTTAGATGAAAAAGAGGGGACGTCATGACCGAACTGGACCAACTGAGTAAGCTGATCGATGCAAGTGAGAATATTGTATTTTTCACTGGTGCAGGGATAAGCACGGAATCCGGTATCCCAGATTTCAGAAGCCCAGGTGGTCTGTGGGAGAAGAACCAGCCCATTGAATTTTCTGAATTTGTAAGGTCGGAACGGGCACGGCGCGAAGCTTGGCGGCGAAAGTTCAATATGCAGACTGTGATGAAAGATGCCAAACCCAACGATGGGCATCATGCTATTGCAAGCCTTTATCAGGCAGGCAAGGTCAATGCGGTGATTACCCAGAATATTGATGGATTGCATCAGTTGGCGGGGGTGCCCGAAGATGATGTTATCGAAATTCACGGAAATGGCACCTATGCAAAATGTCTATCCTGCGCCAAGAAAATGAGCCTTGAAGCCGTTCGAAAGATTTTTGCGAAGGATGAAACGCTGCCCACCTGTTCCCAGTGCGGCGGGATTGTGAAAACGGCGACTATTTCATTTGGGCAAGCAATGCCGCAGGAGGAAATGCAGCGATCAGAAATGGAAGCGATTGAAAGCGACCTCTTTATCGTTGCGGGATCGTCTTTGGTGGTTTATCCAGCGGCGGGTATACCCGTTATTGCTGCCCAGCATGGGGCGAAATTGGTGATCATCAATCGGGAGCCGACACCGCTCGATAATTACGCCACATTAACCTTGAATTCTGAAATTGGGGAAACTTTACGGACCGTCACAAAAGTGTAATGCAGCATCGCCATATTAGCCTGCCAGCAATACAGACTGTCATAATATAGTCATATTTTGAGGAATGCCGCCTCATAACCCCGGGATACTGAGTTACCATGTTGAAATTTGTTGGTTTTGTGACGACACCTGTTTTATTAGTGCTTTTCTATATGCTCTATGAAGGGTCTGTGGATCTGGACCATGCAACGGTCATATTTGCGACTGTGCTGATTACGGCATTGCTGGTTTTCAACAGAATTCGGCGGGAAGTAGTGGCACTTGCGCGGCGGATGGAGCAGGCAACAGAAACACCTCTGCGTCAACAAGGGCTCTCCAGCTTAAGCCGGGGCGGTGTTTTGCCATTTGATGATCTCATCCTGACCATGCAGCAATATAAGCGGGTTTTACAAAGCCTTCTAAGGGATGCAAAGTCCCATCAGCAGGATGCGATGCTGCTGTTTAATATGATGCCGAACCCGGTTCTGGTGCTGGATAGCCGGCGGCGGATCAGCCGTTTCAATCAGGCTGCGCAGGAGTTTTTCAACTCCCGCCATATGGAAGGGGATGTGACATCTTACTTAAGACATCCCAACTTGCTGAAAGCTGTTGATGCGGCCCTTAAAGGAAATACGGAAAACACACGCGTTGAATTTGCGATCCCAGGCGCCGTTTCCCGCCATGTTGCTGCGTATGTTGTAAACCTTGAAGGAGAGGGCGGAGAAGATCTTAGGATTATTGTAACAGTTCATGATCTGACAGCCGCCAAAAGAACCGAGCAGATGCGCGTTGATTTTGTAGCAAATGCAAGTCACGAGCTCAGAACGCCATTGGCGATCCTGATCGGTGCCATCGAAACATTACAAGGTCCGGCTTCTAAGGATGAGCAGGCGCGGCAGCGATTCCTGGATATGATGCATGCCCAAGGGAATCGGATG
>JAEPMY010000004.1 GCA_017643685.1 Sneathiella sp. | reverse complement strand
GGTTCAGCCTGTCTCAGTATCTTAACAAGCCCTCGAGCCGCGCCACTGGCTGCCGCATTGGCAACAGGCCCCCATGGTCCGTTCAGCGAACCAGCTTTGATTCTGTTCTTCTGCTCGATCTTCCCGACATATTCTCCATTGCGCCGCTCTAGCTGCCAAAGAAGGGAAACAACCTGAGCACCACCAATAGGTTCTGTCAGACTAACAACACCTTTAACAATGTAGGTCGCTTTCCATTGATCGCTGTTCACATCAAGTCCCATTTCAATGAGACTATCCTGAAGAGCTGCAGATAAAGATTCAGCCCCGTCGCCTGGCGCCCCTTCCACGATTGGCACAAATAGGACGGGTTTTTCTAGTTTCGCGTAATTGATACCTGAGCCGCCGAGCATGATATCAATCTCGCTGGCACTTAGAAGACTAATTTTCTTTAAATCAGTTGGCGCAATTAAAGGACCATTTTGCAGCTCTCCAATTTTTTGAGAGGTGGAGAGGCGCATTTCTTTGCCAGCGGGATCGAAAAGGGACCACGTTACAAAAGCAGCGTCATTTTCAATATCGACTTTGCTTCTAACACTATAGCGGTATGGGATTTCCTCGCCTGAGTAGGCGGCAATTCCAAGTTCTTGAAGCTGTTTCACTAGCATGTCATCAAGGATGTCAGGGCCATCTTTTACCGGCGCAATATAAAGTGCAGCACGCGGGCCCGGCGCGGACCTTAAGGTTGTTTTATATTCCGGTTGAAAAGGTCTCTCCAGCGGCTGGCAAGCAGCGATGAGCAATAAACCAATCAGAGCGGTCAATATATGTGTCTTTTTATAAGGCACAGGTCGCAAGCATCCCCAACAGACAAAGCATAAGGAAAATAAACAAATGTGGCATGGTGGCTAAATTTACGAAAATTGAATGAAATTACCAGTAGAAAATCATCGAGATACAAGCGCGATTGCCGAAAGTTGACGCCCATAGTCAGCTTCATTCCGGTGACACATGCGGCGATAGCTGAAAAACATCTCTTCCAATTGATAGGTATCGTGAGGCAGGCGTTCAACTTCACTAACATTTTCTGCTGCAATTTGGTCTTGAACAAATCCCGTCAGATCAAACATCCAATGGTTTTCTTTTTTCGACGGAATAAAAAAACGTTTTAGAGACGGGTCTTTCTTGACAAACGGTGTTGGAAAGTCCGGTCCCACCTCGTAAGAGGGTTGTTGAATAGATGGGCCGATTGCAACTTTGATGGCGCTTCGATCTGCACCGAGCTTTTCCATTGCTTCAATAACGTGCTTGCCAATTGCGCTGAGACTACCTCTCCATCCGGAATGAGCCGCGCCGATTATGGAATTCTTCATATCGGCGAAAAGGATTGGAACACAGTCTGCGGTTAAGATCCCAAGTGCGATGTTGGGTGTTGTCGTGACCATTGCGTCCGCCTGGATGGGCTTTGAAAAGTCGGTTGCCTCATCCACAACTATAACATCGGCGCTGTGGATCTGATAAAGAGTTCTAAGGGCAGGTGCAGAAAGACCTAACGCCGCCATTGCATGTGATTTATTTGCAGCTACGTTCTCAGATGTGTCATCTGAACCGGCGCCGCAATTAAGCCCTTTATATAGTCCGTCTGACACGCCGCCTTCTCGGGTGAAGAAAGCATGGACAATTTGGTCAGATCTCAGAAGTTCTGATTTAATCATGCAATTTCTCCAAAACCGGCGAGCGGGGCGTTTAACTTCGATGAAAAAGCAAATGCCTTGAAAAGAGTACCCATGCCTTCGTCGCTCACCAGACGCTTATGTGCTGCTGCAATATCTTTTTGCTGCGCTTCATTCGCTTGGCGCGACAGCTGCATGACGCGAGCCTCGATGCCCAGACGTTCTAAAAACCGACCCTGGCCTTCAATCGCCGGGCTGGCGCAGCCAGACTTTACCGCAATGCTTTGCAACCTTCCAAATTGGACATGTGCTGTTAAGTCCGCTGTTCCCGGCGCAATAAGTGGATCTGAATATTTATGGTCCTTAATTGCCTGAAAACTATCCCCTGCGGTTTCTTCAGCAGGCCCATAATCAATAAAGAGAGCTGCGCCGCCCGCTAGTTTTATATGGTTGCCCAGCATTTGAATGAAGGCATCCGCTGCAGGGGAGTATTCTTGAATTTGATCCTCTTCCCCCTCTTCCCCCTCTTCAGAGAGGTTGTTGGCGGAGGACGAGATATGAGTATAGCGCAGTTCACTGTCATGGAGGGTTATCGCAACCTCTCGCCAATCTCCGTTGGAGAATTTGAACTGCTTAACTGGAAGCGCATCCAGGAATTCATTTCCGATTACAATGACCGGCAGATCTTTATCCAGATTTGGAAATTCTTTATGCCAAGTAATGTGAGGTGCCGCTAGTCGTTCTTTCTGCAGGTTCTGAAGGCGGTTGCTTGCTTCTACCAGATGAATCTGCGCGGCTTGTTGAAACTCAGGGATACGACTTGTCATCCGAATGATATCTTCCATAAGGATACCACGCCCGGGGCCCATTTCAACTAAGGCAAACTGATTTGGCGACCCAAGCTTGGTCCAGGTATCTACACACCAAAGCCCGATTAACTCGCCAAACATTTGGCTGATTTCTGGTGCTGTGATGAAATCCCCTTTGCTGCCGATCGCTTGCTGCTTCTGATAATATCCGAATTCTGGATGAAGTAAGGCCAGTTCCATATAACGGTCCAGTGTCAGTGGTCCATTTTCGGTGATCTCTGCTTGGATTAACGTTTCTAAGGAGGCCATTTTTATCGCTTCACTTGCCGAGTGATAAGGTAGGCACCAACCAACACCATTGGAACCGACAAGAGCTGGCCCATTGTTGCGCCGCCAACTAAAAGTCCAAGATGCGCATCTGGTTCACGGAATAGCTCTACAAACCCGCGGGCGAGGGCATAACCGATCAGGAATACTCCAGTCGCAACTCCTGGTTTTTTGCCTAAATCTGTCTGCCTGAGAGCGATGAGGATAACAAACAATAGAGCGCCTTCAAGCGCGGCCTCGTAAAGTTGGCTCGGATGACGAGGGAGGGGACCCCCATTCGGAAAAACCATCCCCCAACTCACGTCTGTTACGCGACCATAAAGCTCGCCGTTGATGAAATTGGCAATGCGGCCAAAAAGCAACCCAACCGGCGCAACGGTTGCCAACATATCTGCCAACGAAAAAATAGGGAGCTTGTGTTTGCGTGCAAAAAGAAACGCGGCAACCACAACGCCCAAGAAGCCACCATGAAAAGACATACCGCCTTGCCAGATTTGGAAAATCTCCACTGGGTTTGAAATGTAGAAGGCTGGCTTGTAGAAAAGAACATATCCTAGCCGACCACCGAGCACGACACCTAGCGTTGCCCATACTAGAAAGTCGTCAACCTGCTCTGCCGTTACGGCACTGCCGGGGGCTTTTGCAAAGCGGATCATCAGCCGCCAGCCAATGATCAGGCCCGCAATATATGCGAGGGCGTACCAGCGAATGGCAATAGGACCAATGCTGAAAATAATCGGATCAATTTCTGGATAGGTCATAGCCGCGCTTTGTTGTTGAATACCATGACCTACCTATATAAAGACCGCGGCGCTAAGCGCAAGCGGAACTGGCGAATGGGGTGTGATAAGCTATTGCAAAACAAGGATTGAAGCGCCATATTGCAAGCATAGAAGAAAGGAATTTCTGATGCAGACTACAGCTCGCGTTTTTGACGATATTGCCCGCCTTGCTTCCGGCGCACTTGGAACTGCCCAAGGTGTGAAGGGGGAGATGGATAACCTGATCCGTCAGAAAATTGAAAAGCTGGTCTTCGAAATGGATTTGGTTCCGCGTGAAGAATATGACGCACTGAGAGCCATGGTCGTCCGTTTGAGTGAAGTTGTTGAAGCTCAGGAAGCTAAAATTGCGACACTGGAAGCCGCTCAGAAGCCGAAGGCAGCGCCACGGAAAAAAACAACTTCCGCGGCAAAAAAAGGCGATTAATGTGCTTTTTTGACAGTTCTGTCATTCAGCTCTCATAAATCTGTTAACTTTCTAATCTTATCCACAAGAAACTGCATTTCGGATGCGGAATGTTCTTGCATGCGTGGATTTGGATGGCTACGCTATATATATGGTTAGGGGGTAACCTCGATACCATATGTGGATTGCGTTAAGGGCTTGCGCCAGATCTTAACAAACGGGCGGAGCCCTCCTTAAAGGAGACCTGCCATGACGACCACGCACTTCTCAACAGAAGAGTTTGACGCTTCGAATCCTCTGGATATGGTTGAAAATATCATAAACGCGAATGACTGGCCGTTTGAACGGCAAGGGCTTGATGAACTTACCGTTGGGGTCGAGGGAAGCTGGTGCCAGTATCACCTATGGTTTTCATGGCGACCTGATTTGCGCGCCGTTCATTTTTCTTGTGCATATGATGTTAAAATCCCGGACAAACGTTTCGATGTGATCTATGAACTATTGGCACGCATGAACGAGAGATTGTTTGTAGGGCATTTCGATGCCTGGCGTGATGAGGGGCTTTTGCTTTTCCGTCACTCACTTCTGCTGAATAAACGCGGAGATGTGGAGCAAGAGCAGATTGTGGCTCTTGTTGAGACGGGAATGCAAGAGCTGGAGAAATTCTATCCGGCAGTGCAGTTCTGTCTTTGGGGCGGGAAAACCCCAGAAGAGGCATTAGAGGCTGCAATGCTAGAAACAATGGGTGAAGCCTGAAAATGAGTATGTCAGTTCTACTGGTAGGTTGCGGCAATATGGGGGGTGCCATGTTGGAAGGCTGGATCGACCAGAATATCAAACCTAACAATATTGTTGTGATCGACCCATCGACAGACAATCTTGAAAAAGCCAAAGCGCTCGGGTGTCGCGGCTTTTCATCCCCATTGCTCATTGAGCAGGGATATGTTCCCGATGCAATCATTTTTGCTGTCAAACCGCAGGTGATTGCCGATGTTATGGATCATTATCGTGCCTATACCGATAAAGGCGCATTGGTCATATCTATTGCGGCTGGGACACGCATTGAAAAATTTGCGCAGCAACTTGGTGAGAATGTTCCGATTATTCGGACAATGCCAAATACACCTGCCGCAATTCGTCAGGGTATGATGGTTTCTTGCGCCAACGCATTAGTTTCCGGTGAACAGAAAAAGTTATGCGATTTGTTGATGGAGGCAATTGGCGCAACCGCTTGGGTGGATCAGGAACAGGACATTGACCGGGTAACTGGTCTTTCTGGTTCTGGCCCAGCGTATGTGTTCTATATGATTGAAGCCATGACTGCTGCAGGTGTTGCTGCGGGACTTTCCGAGGAGCTGTCCACTTTGCTTGCAAAAACGACGGTTGCGGGTGCAGGGCAGTTGGCAATTTCATCTGCAGAAAATGTATCGACCCTTCGTGAGAATGTGACAAGCCCTAACGGAACGACTGCGGCTGGTCTATCTGTTTTGATGGATGAGGATGGGCTTAAGCCATTGATGGAGAAAACTGTCGCAGCAGCTGTTCAAAGATCAAAAGAGTTGGGATAACTCTCACTATTTTTCACTGACTATCGTGCTTATCCGTCTGAATAACATCTTAATAACTAGGTGATTGTGATGACGGATGAGCAAAATTCCAGCCCAAAACCTCCCCATCTGGCAGGGAAAGTTATTATTCCTGACTTAAGTGGTGTCGCAGAAGCGCAAACCCAAAACGTAAAGACGATGGGAGAAGTCGTTGAAACGGTGACCGAAACGTTTCGCAATATTGCTTCTGGCCACCAAACAACCTTACAGGAAAGCTTGAGTAGTTTATCTGCAGCAATGACAGAGGCTTCAAATTCAGCTGGAATGCCGACCGGTGTATCGTGTCAGGCAGATGTGCAATTAAAAAGTATGGAAAACGCGGCTGGCCAGTTTGTAAGCTCTGCAAATAAAATAACGGAAGCAACAAATCAGTCACATGAAAAACTAAATCAGGCTGTGGCGCAATCCATCGCTAAAATAGAAGAAGCAGCAAAGAAGTTTTCAGGCGGATAGCCTTAGCAACAGGGAATGTTATGTCAGACGAGATTACAATTGATGACTTTTTGAAAGTAGATATCCGCGTTGGCAAAATTGTCGAAGCAGAAGTCTTTAAGGAGGCCCGAAAACCTGCTTATAAGTTGCAGATAGATTTTGGGCCTGAGATCGGTATCAAGAAAAGCTCAGCGCAGATTACGGTTCACTACACGCCAGAGGTTCTAGTCGGGAAGTGTGTCGCAGCTGTAGTGAATTTCCCACCTCGCCAAATTGGCCCAATCCGTTCAGAGGTTCTGGTTCTTGGGTTTAGCGACGAAGAAGGGGCTATTTCGTTGATTTCCCCCGATCATGACGTCCCAATTGGGGGGCGCCTCCATTAAGATGAGGATTAATGACAGAATATGAGGGCTCAGAGGGAATGCCGGAGCCACCGGATTTAATCTCGCTTTTTGAGCAACAGAAAGAACAGCTGACAAAGGCGCAAAAAGACGCGCAGGATGCGTTTCAAGTGTTTGCAGATCGTGACGCGGCAATTGGAAAATTAACTGATGCATATCAGCAGGAACTGATCACCGTGTTCACTATAGCAAAAGCTGTGACGACCCCATCTACAGCAATTGCGGCGATCCCGCCTGTGCTGGCTGCGGCGAATAAAGCTTTTGCTTTGGCACCTTTAACTGAGCAACAGGTTATCTCCATGATCGACGCGAAATTTGCGCCTTTAAAACCAGAATAGTTTATAGAGGCAATAGAATTTCGACCCGAAGTCCTCCATACGGAGAATCCTCAAGCGCAATATGTCCGCCGTGACCGAGGATGATATCTCTCGTGATTGTCATGCCGAGTCCGCTACCGCCTGTTTCCGAATTTCGAGAGGTGTCGAGGCGGTGAAAGGGGCGGAAAACATCATCACGGTTTTCAGGCGGAATCCCAGGGCCATTATCATCGATTAAGATCAGAATCTGCTGATCTCTTTTCCCAACGGTTACTCGCATTTCAGATGCATAACGGCGCGCATTTTCGAGGAGATTGGTAAGCCCTCGTTTAATGCTACCGGGGCGAATGTGGGTTTTGATTATATCTGGCGCAATCAGGTCCACCGTTGCACCTTGACGCCGGGTATTATCAACCGCGTCCTGAATAATACTCACCAAATCAACTTCGCGGACGGTCTCAGCCTCTTGTCCACGCGCAAACGCAAGGTATCCCTCTACCATATGCCGCATGTCTTCGACATCCCCTCGCAAGTTTTCTTTGGCTTCCCCTTCCGGCATCATGGCAAGTTGTAAGGTCATGCGGGTTAGTGGGGTGCGGAGGTCATGGCTAACCCCCGCCAACATCTCGGTTCGTTGGATGATTTGGCGCTTAATCCGATGTTTCATTTCGTGGAACGCGTGAGACGCGAGGCGAATTTCCTGGGCGCCAGATGGTTTAAAGTCAGAAACGTCGTGCCCCTTACCAAATTTATCAGCAGCTTTTGCCAGTTGACGGATTGGGCGCATCTGATTTCTAAGAAAGACAACCGCAATACCAAGGAGGAGAAGCGATATACCTATCATCCACATGACGAAGATATAAGTTGTGGATGAGAACAGCCGCTTGTCTCGAACGATGACCTGTAAAACCTGTTCAGGTAGCTGAACATTAATAACTACACTTTCCAGTTTTGGGTCTGTCCGGATCGAAAAATCGCGACCAGGCAGGCTGGTTTGTAATTCTCTAGCCAAGTGACGTTCCAGAAAGCCGTAATGCACCGGGTTGGGCGCAACAAGTTGCTGTAGCTGTCCTTCCTTAAAGGAGATCGTCAGGCGAAGCTGGTGCCGTGCTAGCGCAATAATGCTATCCCGTGCATCCTCTCCTCTAAACCTGTCTGTGAGCGAGATAATAGCGGCAACTTCACCGGAGACGCCCTGAGCAAGGCGTCTGGCCACATCATTCCAGTGTCGTTCGTAAAAGATATAAGTTGCTAGAATTTGTAACAGGATCGTTGGCAGAACCACAATCAGAAGCGATCGCGCAAACAATGTGCTTGGCATGAAGCGTTTCAGCTTACTGAGAATGGGAAGAGGTATTTTCATATTTCTGCCTAGTTTAGGAATCCGAGCTATCTAGTCAGCCCACAATATATACCCTTCTCCTCGAACAGTTTGAAGATATCGTGGCAATTTGGGATCTTCTTCAATTTTCCGTCGCAGGCGTGTGATTTGCACATCTACGGCGCGGCCTTGGGCTCCGCTGGAGAGGCTGAGATCATCCCGTGTAACCGGTACGCCAGCCGAAAGAGCAAGCGTTTTTAAAAGGATTTGCTCACCGGAAGTCAAATTGACAACGTCCTCGTCTTTCAACAGTTCGCTCTTATTGATATCGAACGTAAATGCACCAAACTCGATCTTTTGCACAGTTTCAGGGGTTGCTCTTCTTAAAATTGCTTCGATCCGAAGCAGTAATTCTCGCGGCTCAAACGGTTTTGGTAGGTAATCATCAACACCAGCTTCCAAGCCATCAATCCGATCCCCGGCTTCTGCCAGAGCGGTTAACATTAAAATTGGGACCGATTTATTTTGTCCACCTTCAGCGCGAATGGATTTGGCTAGAGATAGTCCGTCTTCGCCCGGCATCATGCGGTCCAGCACCAGCAGATCGAATGAAAAGCCGCCCATCTTGCTTCGGGCATCTTCCGCACTAGCTGCAACGGAAACCCTGTATTTGTTTTCTGATAAATATTGTTTCAACAATGAAGCCAAGCGGTTGTCGTCATCGACAACCATGATGTGCGGTGCATTATCCTGCATGATTAACGGCCCATAATTCGGGTAATTGCTTGTTCGCGGTCTTCTTCACTGATCAGCCCTTCTAGAACTTTGCGATAACCTGCAACCGCGTCACCACCTGCCTGACGAAAGGCCGCGGCAACTTGTTCTTGCTGAACCCGACTGATTTTATGCTCAAGCAATTTTCCTTCTTCGGTTAGATAAAGAAGTCGTTGCCGCCGGTCAGTGGCGCCCGGTTTCTGCTCCACAAACCCCCGCTCAACAAGCGCATTTAGAACGCGGCTCAGGCTTTGTTTTGTAATTCGCAGAATATCAAGAAGTTCTGATACTGTTATGCCTGGATTTCCACCAACAAAGTGAATCACTCGGTGATGAGCCCGCCCAAATCCGTAATCTTTCAGGATTTGATCAGGCCCTGCTGTAAAGTCGCGATAGGCGAAAAACAGCAGTTCTATGCACTGTCTCAGCTCCTCCTCGCGAAGAAAAAGTGGATTAATAGTAGATTTTACGTCAGCCATGTTGACTTAATTTTCTCATAATGTTACCAATTATCTTGTCGATTCGAAAGAAACGAACTTTGTGTGCTCAAATACGAAATATTATAACTCAAGGTGTAAGAAAATGGATACCACCTCATTCGCTGACCGTGACGGATATATATGGTTTAACGGAAAACTGGTTGATTGGCGAGATGCCAATGTACACGTGCTGACCCATGGTTTGCATTATGCCAGCAGCGTGTTTGAAGGTGTGCGTGTCTATGGTGGCGAAATTTTCAAGCTGACAGAGCATAGTGAGCGCCTGATTAAATCCGGAAAGATCTTGGGATTTGATCTTGGTATGAGCGTTGAAGAAATTAATCGTGCCTGCGTTGAAACCGTTAATGCAAACCAGATCGTTGATGGATATCTACGTCCCGTTGCGTGGCGTGGTAGTGAGATGATGGGTGTGTCTGCTCAGCAAAACAAAATCAATGTTGCTGTAGCTGGTTGGGTGTGGCCGAGTTATTTTGAACCTGAAGCTCGTATGAAAGGCATTCGTCTTCAGTTGTCTAAATGGCGCCGTCCATCACCTGAGACAATTCCGACAGAATCTAAAGCGGCTGGTCTCTACATGATTTGTACGCTAAGCAAGCATGCGGCGGAAGCTGATGGCTTTGATGATGCGGTGATGTTGGATTATCGTGGCCGGGTTGCTGAAGCGACAGGTGCAAACATTTTCTTCACGCGAGGAACAACCCTTTATACACCGACACCTGACTGCTTCTTGGACGGTATCACGCGTCGCACAGTTATTGATTTGGCGCGGGCTCGTGGTTTCGAAGTTGTTGAGCGGGCAATTCTGCCGGAAGAATTGGCGGAATTTGACGAGTGTTTTCTGACCGGAACAGCGGCAGAGGTGACACCCGTTCAGTCCATTGATAACTATCGTTTCACACCGGGTGAGGTCTGCAAAGCTTTGATTGCGGATTACGATATGGCTGTTCGCCCTAAGGCTGCTGCCTGATAATTCGGACTAGAATATTGAAATTTTGTCAGCCGCTTCGTCTTGTGTGAAGCGGCTGTCTTCATTTATGCCTTATTTTTCCTTTATCATACCATTCAAAGTCGCTATTGATGATGGCATTGGACAAGCTAATAAGTACTGACTGGTTTTCAGGCAGTTATGGAAAACGGCGGGATAAGATGAAGCGTTTCGGGTTGATTTTGGGGGCATGTCTGCTGGCAGGCAATGCGGCTTATGCAAGTTTTGATAAAGGACTTCAGGCCTACCAGAATAAAGATTTTGAAACAGCTATTTCCATTTGGCAGGAAGAGGGCGCAAAAGGAAATTTGGATGCACAGTATAATCTCGGTGTTCTCTATGAAAAAGGGGCTCCGGGCGTGCAGATTAATATGGTTTCCGCTTATGCTTGGTATCGCCTTGCTGCGGCTCAAGGTGTTGCAACTGCGCAGCAAGCTCTAACCCGCATTACCCCATTGATGACCGACACACAGGTCGAAGAAGGTAATCAGGAAGCAATTGAGCTTTATGGCCGTTGGTATCGCAAAAATATTGGCCTTGCAGATGAACAGTATCAGCAGCTTGTAAAGCAGCGTGAAGCCCAGATTGCAGCTCGTAAAAAAGCTGAAGAAGACGCCGCTAAGGCCAGAGCGCAGCAACAGAGAGCCCTATTGGCGCAGCGAGATGCCGCGGCACAACGCGCTGAGCAGGCTAAAGAGCAAAGCCGTCAAGCCGCCATCCTAGCAGCACAGCGCGAAGCTGAAGCGGCTAAACGTCAAGCAGCGGCGGATGCTGCGGCAAGGGCAGAAGATGAGCGGCTCGCGAATGAGCAGGCGGAGCGTGAGCGCCAGTTGAAACTAGCAGCGGCAAAATTGCGCCTTCAGCAACTTAAGGCAAAACAACAAGGCGGTGGCTCTCAATCGGCGCCTTCGGTTGCGTCGACGACATTGGCACCTGTTACCAGTACTACTACAGCAGCAACTACGGCGACAGCAACGCCGACCCCATCTGTTGCTACACCGTCTGTAACGCCGACGGCTCAGCCCAAGGCGGCGGCGACCCCGGAAGTGCAAGTAGCAAAGCCCGTAACTCCACAACAACAAGTGCAGCAACCAGCAGTTCAGCCGTCTCAACCTCAAGTGACAGCAAAAGCTGAGCCTAAAACAGCGGCGGCGGCTGAGAATGCAAGTGCCGGGAAAGCCGTTGCATCAGCGCCGCAATCTCAAACCGCGATGCCTACCAATCGCACACCGCTTATTTCAAATGGAATGGACGCTGACGTGGTTAAGGAGATTTTGGCAGCATCAAAATCTGTGCCGCTTGATACAGTGGCCGCGAAAGCGGAAATTGCAAAGGCACGAATAGAAATTTCAGCGCTGAAATGGTCACTGATTTCGGCCGCCCGTGGTAAAGTTGGTGCAAAAGGAATGAATCCGATCTTGCAGAAAAGCATGACTGCGGCGCAAATTGCTGAGGCAAATCGCCAAGCCGCGGAGTGGATCGTTAAACGGCAAAGCCGCAACTAAGGCCTAGTCTGATTGCTGCCATTTATTAGCAGCTTCCAGATCGCTTTGGCGCTCTGAAACCCAGTCTGTACTGCCGTCCGGATCTTCTTCCAGTTTCCAGAAAGGAGCTTGGGTTTTGAGCCAATCCATTAGAAATTCGGCAGCCGCAAAGGCATCCCCCCTGTGCGCCGAGGCGGTTACAACAAGAACGATCGGCTCGCTTACTTCCATGCGACCGTATCTGTGAATAATCAGGCTGCCTTGTAGCCTCCAGCGCCTATTAGCTTCTTCTTCAATTTTTGCGAGCTGCTTTTCTGTCATGCCGGGATAATGCTCAAGGGTAAGGGCTTGTACCCCTTTGCCTTCATTGAAGTCTCGCACAAGGCCGGTGAAGCTGACGACAGCGCCTATATCAGTGCGATCCGCGGTCATTTTTCGGATTTCTGCACCCGTATCAAAAACCTCGCGCTGGACTGTAATCATCTCATCCTCCAGTTACTGGCGGGAAAAACGCAATCTCTTCGTTGCCAGTTAAGGTAATGTCATCAGTTATATATTCCTGATTTACCGCGATACGAATTGTGTCCATATCTGCAAAAGCTTTCTCAAAAGCTGGCCCGCGACCTTTTTGCCATTCGATCAATTGATGTAAGCTTCTCACCCCCTCTGGGAGATTAATCGTTTCCTCTGGCATTCCAATGGCACTTCTAAGCCATGCAAAATATAGGATTTTCATTCGAATAACTCTCCAAATGGAATAAAGCGGACCTGCATACCTTCTTTAATTTCGGTTATCTCTTCAGGGATTTCAATAAGTCCGTTGGCCCAAGTGAGGGATGAAATCAAACTAGAGCCCGTAGAGTGATACGCTTTGACGCCAGTTATGCCGTCCTGGGTGGTAATATAGCGCCCTCGCAACCATTCTCTTCGACCTGCTTTTTTCTCCATTTCAAAAGCCGCAGGTAGGGTCACGCCTGGGACAGGCCGCCCAGCATCACCCCTCATGAGGCGATTGGCAATAGCGAAGCCAAAGTTCACCGTACAAACCAGTGCAGCGACCGGGTTGCCGGGAAGGCCTAAAAAGACAGAATCATCAATTGTTCCAAGCGCTAGAGGCCGGCCTGGCTTGATCGCGATACGCCAGAAATCGAGTTTACCTAGTTTTTGAACGGACTGTTTGACGTGATCTTCATCGCCAGTTGAAATGCCGCCTGATGAGATGATCATGTGGCAGTTTTTAGCGGCTGTGCTTAGCGTTTGTTGGAGTGATTTTGGATTGTCTTTAATGATACCAAAATCGATGACCTCAGCGCCGAGTTTTTTGAATAGAGTCTTTAAGAGATATCTATTGCTATCGTATATCTGTCCAATTGCAAGACGTTTACCAGGTTCAGTCAGCTCATCGCCGGTGGAAAGAATACCTACTTTCAGTTTTTGAAAGACAGCTACCGTCGCATATCCGAGACTTGCAAGGCGGGCGATCTCCATTGGACGAAGACGGGTGCCCGATTTTAAGACGGTCTCCCCTTCATTAATGTCTTCACCAGCTTTTCGGATGTTGGAGTTTATTTGCAAATTAGGGGGCGGGGAGACGAGTTCCCCATCGAGTTTGCAGTCTTCAAGCATGGCGACAGTATCTGCGCCGTCTGGAATAATGGCACCCGTAAAGATTTTGACGCATTCTCCCTCTTCAATAGGTTTGCCGAAAGGTGAACCTGCGGCGCTTCTACCGATTAATTGTAACGGTTGATGGTCGCCAGTTAGTTTGAATGCATAACCGTCGACTGCGCTATTGTTAAATGGGGGGAGAGAGCAGGGAGCTTTGATGTCTTTTGCTAGAATACGTCCAACGGCAGTATCAAGAGAAATAGTTTCTATCTCTGTAACGGGACACAGGGAATGTTTTATCTGGGCGATAGCCTCTTCCGTTGTAATCATTTCCTCTGGCGCGGCGAAGCAATCATTAGGGATCTTACCCATGAGAAGCTCCCGGTTTTAAGAACCTCTCTTCAATGAACACAGCGATGTCAGATGGGTTATCAAGGTTCAAAATAGGTAGTTTAGTAGTCACATCCGGGTTGTTGGTTGCAACCGCAATGATGCTTTTGTCTGTTAGATGTAGCGGTGGTCCATTTTCGTCACTCCGCCAAACCTCAATTTTGGGGAAAGCTTCGCGTTTGAAACCCTCCACCAGCAGAATATCAACAGGTGTCATATGGCTGATCAACTCATTTAAATCAGGTTCCTGCTCGGTTCTGTTTTCATGCATCAGCGCCCACCTAGCGGCGGAGGCGACCATCACTTCTTCGGCACCGGCTTCCCGATGGCGATAGGAGTCCTTACCAGGTTTGTCGACATCAAAATTGTGGTGCGCATGTTTCAGGGACGATACCCGGTAGCCAAGTTTGGTCAGCTCTGGGATAAGTTTAACCAGTAATGTCGTTTTCCCGTTGCCGCTCCAGCCTGAAATGCCGACCACTTTCATGGCTTAGTTGCCTTCGTCTGCCATCATATGTTGCAGACCGAGGCGCAGATAGTCATAGCCGGTCCACATGGTCAGAATGCCTGCCACCCAAAGGAGGAGGTGACCAATAAGCATTGCATCAAAGCTCTCCTGCACAGCAGGGCCACCAAGAAGGAAGCAGAGTGCGAATATTTGTGCGGCGGTTTTCCATTTAGCCAGTCGGCTTACGGGCATTCCAACTCTAAGCTCGGCCAGGTATTCCCGAAGGCCTGAGACCATGATCTCTCGGCATAGGATAATAACAGCCGGAATGAGTGACCAGTCTTGAATACGATCAACACCTACAAGAAACAGAATGGCGGCAGAGACAAGCAGTTTATCAGCGACCGGATCAAGGAAACGGCCAAGGTTCGATGTTTGTTTATTGCGACGGGCGAGGTAGCCATCGAAAAAATCGGTTACCCCTGCTGCGATAAACAGCCCTAAAGGAACCCAACTGGATGCTTCTCCCGGAAGATAGAATGACGCCAGTAGCAGCGGAATGACTGCGATGCGTGAGAGGGTTAGCAGATTTGGCAGACGAAATAACATGCCGGTTGTCCTGTGGGTCTAGCTCTGATTTTCGGTGAGTATATGCAGTGACTAGCCAGAGAGGAAGCAGTCAAATCATCTTTCTTCGTGAAAATGGTCAAATATCACCTTTGCGAGCCGCTTGGAGATTCCTTCGACATTCTCAAGGTCAGCTAGTGCCGCATCGGCAACGCCTTTGGCAGAGCCAAAACGATTAAGAAGGGCTTTTTTCCGCTTACCACCAATACCCTCTATTTCATCTAGTGGGGATTTACCAATCGCTTTCGACCGCTTTGCGCGGTGGGTCGTAATCGCGAAGTGGTGTACCTCATCCCGAAGGCGTTGCAAGAAATATAAGGTGGGGTCTTTCTCAGGCAGCGAGAAAGGGGCTTTGTTTCTCATAAAGAACCTTTCCCGTCCTGCGTTGCGGTCCGGTCCTTTGGCGATACCAATAAGTGTTACATTGCTGATTTGCAGGTTATCAAAGACCTCCTCAGCGGCTGAGAGCTGTCCTGCACCCCCGTCAATGAGTACGAGGTCAGGCCATTGCTCGCGTGAACCAGACGCTTCGCCAATCCGGTTAGGATCTTCTTTCTGTAGGCGGGTAAAGCGCCGTGTCAGAACTTCGCGCATCATGCCGTAGTCATCGCCAGGTGCCAGTTCTAGATTTTTAATATTAAATTTCCGATAGCTTTTCTTGTCTAACCCGTCGCGGTTTGCAACAATCATAGCGCCAACTTGATGTGTGCCTGAAATATGACTGTTATCGTAAGCCTCAATACGTTCTGGCATTTTGGGCATCTCAAATAACTCGCCGACAGCTTTAAGATGCTTGAGCTGCGAAGCATTTTCAGCCATTTTTCTCTGCAATGCGCCTTTAGCATTCATAATTGCATGATCGAGCATCTCTCGCCGGTCACCTCTGCGAGGGGTGCTGATTTGGATCTTATGACCAGCATTGATAGAGAGGGCTTCTTCCAGCAGGGTAGCTTCTTCTGGCATGTGACTAACCCAGATCTGACGCGGAGCGGGCCTGCTGTCGTAGAACTGTCCGATGAACGCTGCTAGAACCTCGTCAGATGTCATATCTTTATTGTGAGATGGGTAGTGGGCGCGGTTCCCCAAATTTTGCCCGGAGCGGATAAAGAAGACTTGTACGCAGGTTTGTCCTCCTTCCTGATGTGCTGCAATAACATCAACTTCAATCGTATCAGATAGATTGATGGTCTGTTTCGATTGAATATGTGCCATTGCTTTCAAGCGATCGCGATAAATAGCTGCAAGTTCAAAGTCTAACTCATCGCTCGCAGCTTGCATTTTCTCAGCCAGCGCTTGTTGAATAACGTGACTTTTTCCCGATAGAAATTCTCTCGCTTCCTGTACGACGGCTTGATAGTCGGCGTAGCTGATCCGATCTACGCAAGGAGCAGAACAGCGTTTGATTTGATACTGAAGGCATGGGCGTGTTCTGGTTTCAAAATCGGAGTCGGAACAAGAGCGAAGAGGAAACAGCCTTTGGAATGTCGCCAGGGTTTCATTAACCGCACCGGCAGACGCAAAGGGTCCGAAATATTCCCCTTTACGATTTCTCTTACCTCTATGTTTGGTGATCTGAGGCCATTTATGATCCCCTGTAATCAGGATATAGGGAAAGGATTTGTCATCCCGAAGGATGATGTTGTATCGCGGTTTAAGCTTCTTGATCAGATTCGCTTCAAGAAGCAGGGCTTCGACTTCTGTATGAGTGGAGACAAATTCCATCGCGTGGGTAAGGGAGACCATGCGCATAATTCGCGTGGATTGTCCGTTAGCTTTCGTGTAGCTGCTCACCCTGTTTTTTAGGTTTTTGGCCTTTCCGACATACAAGATCTGATCATTCTCATCGATCATTCGATACACTCCCGGGGCAGCGGGAAGTGTCTTCAGGAACTTACGGATAACATCCGCGCCTCTCTGAAACGGTGATTCTTGTTTTTCTTGTACTGATTCTGTCATCTGCCTATTGAATTACGGGGTTCACTTGGCGCCATTCTTGAAGAGTCATATTCAAAAACAGGGCCTAACCTCCTTAGAAGTAAGCAACATTAGGGTTCTTATTCAAGCGTCCGTTTGTTGTTTTACAGAAATTTGACAATATCCACCGATCCTGTGGATAACTTTGTGTGTAAGTGGGTGACTAAATGCCCTGTGTGAGGAAAACCCTTACCTTTCAACGAACTGCCTAATTTTTGTGCAAAAAAATTAAGATATTGATTTTATTGAACAAATTGATTGTCAAGGAGCCTTGCCAAAGAATTTCACATTTTTTTTCACTTAAGTAGCAGATTTTTATGTTGCTTTTAGGCGCTGTGTACAAGTAGGCGACTTGAGTCGTAAATATTTGCCGTATAAGTGATATATGAGACGTTATCCTTTTGTTCTCACTATTTGTACACCAACACTACCGGCTTCCTTGATGGCATCTAGTTTTTCAACTTTCACTGATGCTTTTACCGCTTGATTAGAGCTGAGGCATATATCGGCAACTCTTTCTGCCAATGTTTCCACTAAGTTAATATGTTCATCCGCGACGAGTGACTTGATGGAATTCACGATTGCCTCATAGCAAAGTACATTTTGGTAATCATCTTGCAAAGGTGCTTGGCTATCACGAGCCGTGATCTCGATATTGAAGCGAACCCGCTGGGCATTTGCTTTTTCGTGATCATAGATTCCGATGGACATATCCAGAACTAGATCTGAGATGAAAATTTGATGCGTGCTGACGGCTTCAATAGAGCCTGGAAGGGGCATTACGTTCGACAGATCGGAAGATGTCATTTTAATATTCCTCGCGGGCAGTTGAGATCGGCAAGTGCTGTCCGCCATCCATTGCAATAAATTCACCCGTAATAGAGTTGCTGTTTATCAGAAACAGCACGCCTTCTGCAATTTCTTCTGGAGTCGCCCCTCTTTTGAGGGGAACCCCAGCTAATTGTCGATCAAAGGCAGCCTGAGATTGACGGCTGTTTGGAAGTGTGGGGCCAGGACCGATTGCATTAACCCGGATATAGGGGGCAAGGTCCATTGCTGATGTTTGCGTGAGTGTCCAAAGAGCCGCCTTGCTGAGTGTATATGACATAAAGTCGGGACGAAGGTTGAGCACTCGCTGGTCTACGATATTAACAATATGACCCCCGATGGCTTTGATGTCCTCTTGCTTTGCTAATTGCTCGGTGAGGATAAGGGGGGCGTGCAGGTTGGTCTCTAGGTGAGCCTGAAAGCTTTCATCGGTGAGATTACCAAGCTCATCAGGTTCAAACAAAGAGGCATTGTTAATCAGACCTGTCAGAATACCCAGCTCATCTTTTGCCTGTTTGAACAGTCGTCTGACATCATCGGGTTTCGCAAGATCGGCTTGTAGAAGGCAGGCCACGCACCCAAGTGCATTTACCTCAGATTGAAGGCTTTTAGCTTCTTCCAATGAGTGACGATAGTGTATGGCAATATTCCATCCTTCGCCGGCAAGTTTTAGCGCTATGCTGCGACCTATTCGCTTGCCTGCGCCGGTGATAAGGACGTTTTTTTGCTGTTTCTCCATCCCTTAATCCTGACGCAGGGTTAAAAGTTACTGTGCAAGTGCCGCCATCGACTGGACGCCTGACATGCCAAAAAATTGAGAGGCAATATAGGCAAGATAGCCTAGAAGGAAGAAGGCGCCAAGTGAACGGCCAATTGGCCGTTTGAAGTAAAACAGGACAATCAGCAGAATGGAAGCTGCCAGCATAATCATAACATCAAAATGTAGGATCTGACTGGGTGATTCTAGCGGCTGGATCATCGCAGTAACGCCGATAATCCCTGTAATATTAAATAGGTTGGAGCCAAGCACGTTACCGATCGCGACATCGCCATGACGACGGAAAGCGGCAATTAGGGACGTCGCAAGCTCTGGCAGAGATGTGCCAAGTGCAACAAGTGTTAGACCAATGATTTCTTCGGAAACACCGGCTGCTGTTGCAATTTCAACGGCACCATGAACCAGCAAACGTGCGCCTAGGGTGAGGCCCAGCAGACCAACAAGAACAAAGAGACTACTGACCCATGCGGTCTTCGGCATATTCTCTTCATATTCTTCCAATGCTTCATCGGCGGCGTCTTCCCCTTCAGATTTTGCGCGGCGATAGGCTGCATAAATTACAAGGGCGAGTGTCGCCGTTAGAACGAAGCCTTGCCAGAAAGCGATAACCCCCATCCAAGCCATTGCCGTGAACAGGAAGGCACCGCCCGCTACAATCAAGCTATCCCGAAAGGCGGATTTCTGGTCAAAAGTTAGCGGGTAAATAAGAGCAGGAGCCCCAAGAACAAGAAGGATGTTGGCGATGTTACTGCCAACTACATTACCGATGGCGATACCGGCGGAGCCTTCCAAAGCGGCTTGAACACAAACGACCAGCTCAGGGGCAGAGGTGCCGAAAGCGACAATAGTGAAGCCAATAATCAGTTTGGAAATATTAAAGCGTTCGGCCAGTGCAACAGCACCGCGAACCAACAATTCACCGCAGACAAGAAGAATGACCAAACCAGCGGCAACCTGTAAATACATCATGCCGTTTTATAGCCTCGTTTGTTCATCATATAATCTGCCTGTCTCTTGTCTTACCGGTTTGTCAGATTTGAGTGTATATAGACACGCATTGTTTGATGTAAAAGGTCTTTTGCAAATTAATTTCAGATTTTCCCTGAGATTCTATTGCGCTGGTACTGCGCCTGATAAGCGCCTAACCTGATATCCCTGTTTTTTCAATAAGTTCAAAATCCCTTCTTCACCCGGAAGGTGCGCCGCGCCGACTGCTACAAAAACCCCATCTTTTGTGTGGGGTAACATGCGATCGACCATCCGATAGTTTCTCTTTGTTAGGAGGTCGTCCAGAATAAAGCTTTTCATCTTCTCGCTTTCGGAAGCAGCGACCGCGATTGCCACGCAGAAGATGATGCCGTTGTTTCCTTTAAGATAATTCTCACGAAGAAGATCACGATAGTAATCGGAAAGTCCGGCTGAATTTAGGGTGCTATCCAAAAATTCCAGCTCAAATTCTGGGGACATATTATTGAAGAACGACAATTGTTCATTGATATCTTCAAGCGCTAGGTGCGTGCGTCCCGTTTTTTCTGCGATATTTTGAATCATACCATCCAAAACCGGTGTTGTTGTGTCTCTTAACTCCTCTGGGCTTTGACCTAAAAGAGTTGAGACGGCCCAAGGTTTGAGCCGACGAATAAGCTGTTCCGGCAGACCATATTCTTCCAATACCTGCTTGAGTTTGTCTGTGCGCTTGGGTCCAATGATTTCAAAAAGATCTTGCCCCTCAGGTAAGATGGTCATCTTAAAAGCTTCCAATTGGGCCTGTTCGTTCATTGAGACTTCAGTGGCAATTTTCGGAACTTCTGTAATTGCAATCGCGGCTGCTGTTGGTAGCTTTAACACATCAGGGTGTTTTGAATGCATCGTGCCGAAAATATATGAAGATGGTTTTCCCTTTTGGTTGATTTCAAATATCCGACCTTTTTCAAAAGGAACGGTGGGACAATTATCAAGTTTGATCGGGGATTCTGAATTTGCGTAACTGAAACCGATCCAGATTAGGTTCAGCAAGGCGACTGCCGCTGTAAGCTTTAATATGCGTCCCATCTTCATCCCCTTGAAATTAAGTTCTGCAACGATAAGGGGAGTCTATTTAAAAATAATGAACCTATTTGGCGCGTGTTAGTGGTTGCTGCGTCCGCTTAATGCTTTGCCGGTGCCTGCACGGCCGGCACGAGAGCGCCCAAGGGGTTGCCCTTTTTTCGTGTCACCAATTCCTAGTTCTTTATTTTGCAGCTTTTGTATCTCATCGCGAAGCTTCGCCGCTTCTTCAAACTCCAACTCAGCGGCGGCATCCTGCATTCTCTTTTCAAGCGCCTCAATATGGGCAGCCATGTTATTCCCGACCATATTGTTGCTGCCATCGACGCCCATATCCACCGTTACGTGGTCCTGCTCGTAGACACTCTCCATAATATCGCCGATGTTTTTGCGAACAGACGCAGGTGTGATCCCATGCTCTTTATTAAAGGCCATTTGCTTTTCGCGGCGACGTTCGGTCTCTTTAAGAGCTCGGTCCATACTGCCGGTTATTTTATCGGCATATAGAATAACGCGGCCTTCTGCATTTCGGGCCGCACGTCCAATTGTCTGAATAAGAGACGTTTCGGAGCGGAGAAAACCTTCCTTATCTGCATCCAGAATAGCAACTAATGCGCATTCTGGAATATCGAGGCCCTCTCGCAGAAGGTTAATGCCAACTAGAACATCGAATGTGCCAAGGCGAAGATCTCGAATAATTTCAATTCGTTCCAGTGTATCAATATCAGAATGCAGGTAGCGGACTTTAATCCCATTTTCATGGAAATATTCTGTCAGATCTTCCGCCATTTTCTTCGTGAGTGTTGTGACCAGAACCCGCTGTCCGTTGGCAGCGCATTCTTTCGCTTCTGCCATTAAATCATCAACCTGAGTTTCCACAGGGCGAATGATGCATGGGGGGTCGACAAGGCCTGTTGGGCGAATAACCTGTTCAGCAAAAACACCACCAGTATGTTCAAGTTCCCACTGTCCGGGGGTTGCCGAAACAAAAACGCTTTGGGGGCGCATGGCGTCCCATTCCTCAAACTTGAGAGGACGGTTGTCCCGGCAAGATGGTAGGCGAAAGCCGAAATCAGCCAATGTGTTTTTGCGGCTTGCGTCGCCTTTATACATGGCACCGATTTGGCTGACTGTCACATGGCTCTCATCAACCATGATCATTGCATTGTCCGGTAGGTATTCGAACAAGGTTGGTGGCGGGTCACCCGGATTACGACCAGATAAGTACCTAGAGTAATTCTCAATACCGGCGCAGGAGCCGGTTGCTTCCATCATTTCAAGGTCAAATGTGGTGCGCTGCTCAAGCCGTTGCGCCTCTAAAAGTTTGTTCTGGCTTTCGAATTCGGCTAAGCGCTGTTTAAGCTCTTCGCGAATTTTGATTTGTGCCTGACGCAAGGTGGGTTTAGGCGTCACATAGTGACTGTTTGCATAGATGCGAATCTCGTCAAGTTTGCCACTTTTCTCACCTGTTAAGGGGTCAAACTCTGTGATTTCCTCCAGCTCATCTCCAAACAGAGAGAGGCGCCATGCGCGGTCCTCATAGTGAGCTGGGAAAATTTCAACCGTGTCGCCGCGGGCGCGGAAGGTGCCGCGGGTGAAACTGGCGTCATTGCGCCGGTACTGAATCTCCACCAGATTTTTAAGTAACGTCTGACGATCGATCCTATCCCCTTTTTTGATCGTCAGTGTCATTTCGCTATAGGTTTCTACGGACCCGATACCATAAATACAGGATACTGAAGCGACGATAATAACGTCATCTCTCTCCAACAAGGCGCGCGTGGCAGAGTGGCGTAACCTATCAATTTGCTCGTTAATTGAGGCGTCTTTTTCGATGTAGGTGTCGGTTCGCGGGACGTAAGCTTCAGGTTGATAATAATCATAATAAGAGACGAAATATTCGACCGCATTATTTGGGAAGAAAGATTTCATCTCACCATAAAGCTGAGCGGCAAGCGTTTTGTTATGAGCCAAGATAAGTGCAGGCCGTTGCATTCGCTCAATGACCTTGGCCATTGTGAATGTCTTGCCAGAACCGGTAACCCCCAATAGAACCTGATCCTTTTCCCCTTGTTGCATGCCTTCGACCAATTGCTGGATAGCTTCTGGCTGGTCGCCCGCGGGCTCAAACTCAGACACAACCTCAAACTTGATGCCGCCTTCTGATTTTTCAGGGCGCTCAGGTCTGTGTGGGATAAAATTTTCAGATGTTTCAGTTTTGTTCTTCTTGGCCATGTGCTGCTTATAAGAGGTTTTGATCAAGTTGCCAAGTAGATCATATGGAGGTGGTTCAAAAAAATGAAGCCCGGACCTGGGAAGGGGCCGGGCTCGCTGGGCGTTATCCAAAGAATGCCGAGGACAGGAAGGTTTCAGAAAACTTCGGATAACATGGGAAAGGGTGTTAGGCCTGCCAGAAAGGTTTCTGAATTTCTGCTTCGACCTGATGGGCAGTAAGGCCCATGTCTTTTAAGTTATATTGATCCAAATCGGCCATCTGGCGGCGCATTGATGCACGAGCCTGCCATGTTACCAGCGTTTCCAGAGCAGAACTTACAACACCACGTTTTGTGAATTTTGCGCCACCAGTTGAGAAACTGTTATTTCTAATGTGCAAAGATTTGTAAGCCATTTGAAAACTCCTTCTTAAAAAAAATCGACTGCCTAAGGGGAAAATGCAGTTCAGTTTTCAATGATGTATAAATGCTCAAAAAATACGTTGAATTCAAACGATAAAAACTAATAGTATCGTTTAGAAAATCTAATCCGAATTATTAACATGAAGTTACCGCCATTAAATTCGTTGAGAGCCTTTGAGGCCGCTGCCCGGCATTTGAGTTTTTCGAAAGCCGCAGAAGAGCTGTATGTAACGCCAGCGGCGGTAAGTCATCAGATTAAAGGATTGGAAGAATGGCTGGGTGTACCGTTATTCAAACGACTGAATAGAACGGTTATTTTAACAGAAATCGGACAAACATATCTAATCACTGTTCGGGAATCGCTGGAAATGTTGTCCGCAGGCACGGAGCGGATATTGAAACGAGAGGCAGGCGGTGCGCTTACCGTTTCCACTTTGCCTTCATTCGCGGCGCGGTGGTTGTTGCCTCGTCTCAGTCGTTTTCGGGACAAGTACCCTGATATGGATGTACGGATTTCTGCCGTGGATCATCTCACTGATTTTGCAAGGGATGATGTGGATTTGGTGATCCGCTATGGTTCCGGTAATTATCCGGGCCTTCATTCTGAACTTCTATTGAACGAAGATATTATGTTTCCCGTTTGCAGCCCAAGCCTGCTGGAGGGGCGCAACCCTTTGCGTACGCCCCAGGATTTGGTGCATCACACTTTACTCCATGATGACATGCGGGTTGATTGGGCAGCATGGCTTGCTGCGGCAGGGATTGAGGGAATCGACCCTAAAAAGGGCGTTACTTACAATGATAGTTCCATGTTGTTGATGGCCGCTATGGCAGGGCAGGGGGTTGCCTTGGGCCGAAGTACGCTTGCTGCGGAAGATCTCGCTGCTGGAAGATTAGTGAAGCCGTTTGATATGGAACTTCGCGGGAATTACTCTTATTACATTGTCTATCCGCCCGAAAGGGGTAGCGATCCAAACATACAGGCTTTCAGCGAATGGCTTTTTGAGGAGGCGCAAATAAACCCGGGCCGATACATGTCAACACCAGATGAATAGCCGATTGTTGCTATTTCCCAACGAATAGGCAGTTTTTAGGCAAATTTACAGGTCTCCTATTGAAACAGGGATAAGAGAGGCGTAGCTTGTGCCACGAGCAAAGAATGCTCGGGAAATTCATTCAATAATGGAAGAAACGGTTATGTCTATCATCGCGGAAAGTTTGGGCCGGATTAAGCCTTCACCGACCATTGCTGTGACAACAAAAGCAGCAGAGTTGCGGGCCGCTGGTCGAGACGTTGTAGGTCTTGGCGCAGGTGAGCCTGATTTTGATACTCCAGATCACATTAAAGCCGCTGCAAAAACGGCGATGGATGAAGGCAAAACCAAATACACGGCGGTTGACGGTATTCCAGAGCTGAAAAAAGCAATCTGCGCTAAATTCAAACGTGACAATAACCTCGATTATGAGCCTTCACAGGTTACTGTGAGCGGTGGCGGTAAACAGGTTATCTATAACGCGCTGATCGCTTCTGTAAATCCTGGTGATGAGGTTCTAATCCCGACACCATATTGGGTTTCATATCCTGATATGGTTCTGCTTGCGGGCGGTGAGCCGGTGTTTATTCCGACAACCGCTGAAAACAACTTCAAAATGCGGGCGGCGGATCTAGAAGCAGCGATCACGCCAAAGACGAAATGGCTGATCTTTAACTCTCCATCTAACCCATCTGGTGCGGGTTACACAGCCGATGAGTTGAAAGAGTTGACTGATGTTCTGTTGAAGCACCCACATGTTTGGGTGATGACTGATGATATGTATGAGCATCTGGTTTATGATGACTTCAAATTTGCAACGCCTGCTGAAGTTGAGCCAAAGCTTTATGATCGTTGTTTGACAATGAACGGTGTTTCTAAAGCTTACGCGATGACAGGTTGGCGGATTGGCTATGCTGCGGGTCCTCAAGAGCTGATCAAGGCAATGGCTAAAGTGCAGTCACAAAGCACATCCAACCCATGTTCTATCAGTCAGTGGGCTTCTGTTGAGGCACTTAACGGTCCTCAGGAGTTTTTGAAAGACTGGGCCAAAGTGTTTGAAGGTCGTCGGGATATGGTTGTTGATATGCTGAACGCAGCAGAAGGCATTTTCTGTCCGAAGCCTGAAGGCGCGTTTTATGTGTATCCATCCATTGAAGGCTGCATTGGTAAGAAAACACCAAGCGGCAAAGTGATCGAAAATGACCTCGATTTTGTTAGTGAATTGCTTGAAGCGGAAGGTGTTGCTGTTGTTCATGGCGATGCTTTTGGTCTCTCTCCGCATTTCCGTGCCTCATACGCGACCTCAACTGAGGATCTGACAAAAGCGTGTGAACGTATTCAGAAATTCTGTGCTTCTTTAACCGACTAAGTCACAGTAATTCCTAAGAAAAAGCGGCTGATTATCAGCCGCTTTTTTTATGCGCTATACCATCTGCTTATCCAAAAAGGTGTGTTTAAGGTTAGCGGAATTACATCATGTGGCGTAGTTTTTACTTGCTATCTTTGGCGCAAGAGGAAACCATGTAGGAAAAAGACAACAACAATGTGGGAGGTGTTGGATGTCTTCGGTGCGTCAAAGGGGGGCGCGAAGTGTAGCTTTACTGGGCCGGGATCGTTCCAGTACAAATATGCTTTTGCGGTCAATGCAATATGTATGTGGTGTTGGAGAGGTTGAGTGCCTGTCCGCAACGCACGGCATTCAAGTTTCAAACATTCCATTTATGGAGGAGGATTTTTGTATCCTCGATTACGGCGGCATTGACGTAGAGTTATCGACTTTATCCTCGGTGATCTCTGGTGTGGACGGCGCAATTGTCCTTTGTGACCCCGATCTTGGAGATGTTGATCAGGTAGAGCCATATTTGAAGCTTCTTGCGCAACTTCAAATTCCGACCTTTTTATTTGTTGATAAAATTGACCAGCTAGGCGGTAGCGTTCACGACCTATTTCGTCGGTTGGAGGAGGCTTCTCTTCGGGATTTGCTATTGAGGCAAATACCAATTCTTGAAAAAGAGGAGATCACTGGGTATGTGGATCTAGCCTCTGAAAGGGCATTTCTCTATCAAGAAGGCGAGGCAACCGAGGTTATTGAATTGCCGCCCGAGGCAGCAGAGCAGAAAGGGATTATGCGAATAGCCCTTCTCGAAGTTCTAGCAGATTACGATGACGCATTGATGGAAGATATCATGGATGACGTCATGCCTGTGAATGACGCTGTATTTACGCTTTTGAAAAAAGATGTCGTAAGGGGCAAGCTAGTCCCGGTATTTTTAGGCGTCGCTGAGAAGAAATTTGGCCTTAGGCGGCTTTTAAAGGCTTTACGCCATGAAGTTCCGGAAAACGAAGGCACGATCAGGCAGCGTCATATCTTAGCCCCCGCAAATGCCTGCGTGTCACAAGTGTTGGCGACAGGGTGTGTTCTTGGGGATCTGCGAATGCAGGCCTTGCGTATATGGTCGGGAGAGATGGAAGCAGGTATGACGCTTCGGCAAGGTGGTTGCGAGCAAATGTATAAGTTCTCGGGTGCAGAAATTGTAACGGCTCATTCTGGTGAAGCTGGTGAGGTTGTTCTTATTCCTGAAATGGTTGGTGTCAGTTTCGGAGATTTCGTAACAGATGAAAGCGTAACATTGCCGCACCTGGTAAGCCTCACGGAGACTTGACTTGAGTTGATCTGTCTGCCGTTCCATTCTCAAAATGGAGTTTTTTGCAAAAGCGGGAAAGAAGTATGCTGATCAAATTCAAGAAACGTTGGGAATTATCTGAAAACGCTATCACGCCAGAAGCGATTTACACAGATCGGCGACAGATTTTGAAGGCAATGGGATTGGCCGGTGTTGCAGGGGCGGCGCTTGCAGGTTTTGGAAATCCCGCCTTTGCTGCCGCCTCAGAAGATCCATCCGCCTCACTTTATCCTGTGGCAAGAAACGCTGCGTATGAAGGCGGACGCCCTTTAACGCCAGAAAAACTAGCGACGACTTATAATAACTTCTATGAGTTTGGCTCTCACAAAAGCATATCCGAAGCAGCTCAGGCACTTAAAATTCGACCATGGAGCGTTAAAATTGACGGCCTTGTTGAGGAGGAGATGGATATCGATGTAGATGACCTTCTCTCCAAAATGCAGTTGGAGGAGCGGATTTACCGTCATCGCTGTGTCGAAGCATGGTCAATGGTGGTGCCGTGGAGTGGCTTTGCGTTAAAAGACTTAGTTGCTTTTGCGAAGCCAAAGTCAAACGCCAAGTATCTTGTCATGGAAACCTTTCAGGACAGTTCCATTGCGCCAGGTCAGAAACAGTTCTGGTATCCCTGGCCGTACAGGGAAGGGCTCACCATAGAAGAGGCAACTCATGACCTGTCTTTCATTGTGACCGGGTTGTATGGGAAGCCTCTTCCAAAACAAAATGGGGCGCCTTTGCGCCTTGCGGTTCCTTGGAAATATGGTTTCAAGCAGATCAAATCTATTGTCCGTTTTCATTTTACTGATGAACGCCCGATCAGTTTTTGGGAAAAACTGAATGATAAAGAGTATGGTTTCTGGGCGAATGTGAACCCTGAGGTGCGTCATCCTCGCTGGTCGCAGGCAACAGAGCGAGATTTGCGGACCGGAGACCGTATTCCGACCCAAATCTATAATGGGTATGAGGAAGAAGTTGCTTCGCTATATAAAGATCTGGGGCGAGAGCGTTTGTTTATGTAAAAAAAAACGCCGGCCTTTAAAAGGCCGGCAAGTTTAACAGGGAGGTTTGCCAACAAAGTTGGCTGCGGCCTTACAGGGAACATGGCCGCTGTTCCAATAAAATAGGGAGGTCATCGGAACACCTTACAGATATGCTCTCTCGATCTTTGTTAAACCCATAATCTGGAATATCTGCTATGCGCCCTGAACATGGCCAAAAAAAACCAGCCTCGTAAGAGGCTGGTAAGTCTAACAGGGAGGTATATCATCCTAAGATGATACGGTTACTTGTATCTGGGAGGAAAACAAGTAACGGAATATCGATAAGGGGGGTCGATATTCGATCAATGCTGCGGTGCAGCGTTGATGATTGGAATATAGGCAAATGCCTTTCTTTTATCCAGCATATATTTTGCAGTGCACCCATGCGCTTAACGCATAGCGTAAGGCGAGAGCATGCAAATTACGCAGTGCAAGAATAGATGTGCGTCAAACAAGTCTAGGTTTTTCAAAGAGCTGGAAAAAGTAAAGGCCAGCCTTGAGGGGGAGAAGGCTGGCCTACTAACAGGGAGTTTCATGTTATTCACATGAAGGCCGTTTTGCCTGGGAGAAACAAAACAGCTATTTCACCAACAGAAGGGAGGTTGTTGGGAAAACCAGTTGTGCGTCTATTGCTTTGCACAATTGTTATTTAGATAAAAATGACATTGAGTAGTAGCATTAAATCGACAAAGCGGGCATGCGCTTCATGCATAGCTGTATACAATTTCAGCTAACATTATGAAATTATGATGAAAAACGTTGCCTAAAAATTGGACTCGGACACTTTTCGGATCAAAAAGTCTCTAAAAATAGTGACACGCTTAGATTTCCGGAGCTCTTCTGGATAGACATAATAGGTGTCAAACTCAGGCCCTTCCACCTCTGGAAGGACGCGCACCAGATTCTTGTGACCCTCAGTGATGTAGTCGGGGAGGCTTCCAATACCAAGTCCGCTTTGAATGGCAAGAAGCAACCCGTAGACGTTGTTCACCTTGAAAACAGGGGTAATGTTCGGATCCATTTCTTTAAGGATATCGATAATCCAGTTGATATTGGCGATATTGGAGGGTGCCTCGTCACCATAAATCAAAATATTCCGCTGCAGTAGATCCTCAAGTGACGCAGGTGCGCCATATCTTTCGACATACTCAACAGATGCGTATAAGTGGTGCCGAACGGTTGCCAGTTTTCGCTGAATCAGGTCTGGCTGCACAGGTTGGCGGAGCCGAATAGCAACATCTGCCTCCCGCATACTGAGGTCCAGTTCCCGGTCGGCCAGAATAAGATTAACGCGGATATCTGGATATAATTCAACAAATTCACGGATCCGGGGGGTCAGCCAGTTAGAGCCAAGCCCGACAGTTGAGGTAACTTTGATCTCGCCAGTTGGCTTTTCTTTGGAATCGGCCAGCATGGCCTCTGTCATGGCCAGCTTTGCAAAAATCTCATGCGCGGTTCGGTACAGGAGTTCCCCCTGCTCTGTCAGCAGTAGACCACGTGCATGTCGATGAAAAAGAGGTAGCTTCAGGCTCTCTTCCAATGCACTGATCTGCCTGCTTACAGCAGACTGACTCAAATGTAGAGTTTCACCAGCATGTGTAAAACTGCCAGCTTCTGCGACCGCATGGAAGATGCGCAATTTGTCCCAATCCATCCCGTCCCTGTTCCCTTGATCAGGCGTTTTTTAGCGCCCTCTGTTATTCTGTAACTCCCTATAAACGCATAGGTTAGTCGTTTGTGACAGCAATTTCCAGAGGGCGCTGATAATTTGGATGGGAAACGTTACTCAGCGGCGACAGTTTCCGCTGCGTCTTCATGTTCAGCAATAAAGCGTTCTGCTTCTAATGCAGCCATACAGCCGGTACCTGCTGCTGTTACCGCTTGACGGTAAATTTTATCCTGGACATCGCCGCAGGCATAAACACCAGGGATATTGGTCGCGGTGGAATCAGGGGCTGTCGTGATATAGCCCTCTTCATCCATCTCGATTTTACCTTTGAAAACGTCGGTATTTGGTTTGTGCCCAATGGCAATAAAGATGCCATGCACCGGAAGATCACGAACGTCGTCTGTGGTTACGTTGCGAATACGGGCCGCTGTGACACCTGCAGGCTGCTCGCCGACAATATCGTCCAGAACAGTATTCCAGATCACCTCAATTTTTGGATTTTTGTTGAGTCGATCGATCAGAATCTTTTCAGCGCGGAAGCTATCCCGGCGGTGAATGATTGTGACTTTATCTGCGTGGTTGGTCAGATAAAGCGCTTCTTCAACCGCAGTATTACCGCCCCCGACAACCATGACTTCTTTGCCGCGATAGAAGAAGCCATCACATGTTGCGCAAGCGGACACACCAAAGCCCATATATTGCTCTTCCGCAGGAAGGCCGAGCCATTTTGCTGATGCACCAGTTGAAATGATTACGGTGTCTGCAATGTAGGTGTTGCCGCCGTCAGATTTTGCGACAAATGGTCGGACGGATGTATCAAGTTCAACGATAACGTCGTGATGGATTTCAGTGCCGACATTCTTTGCCTGTGCTTCCATCTGCTCCATAAGCCATGGGCCCTGAATAGGATCTGCAAAACCAGGATAGTTTTCAACATCTGTTGTGATTGTAAGCTGCCCACCTGGCTGAATGCCATGAACCATGATCGGTTTTAAAGACGCACGCGCCGCGTAAATGGCAGCCGTACATCCGGCAGGACCAGAACCAATGATCAGGGTAGGTGTTTTAAATGTTTCTGCCATTTTTCGCTCCTAACTGGGCTGGCGAATAGATCTGTTAGTTCGTTAATTAATATGCCATGCCCATGAGTGCAATAGCCCAGCGAAACAGAGTGGCTATTTGGGCTGTTTCCATAGAGCTGTGACTTTTTTTGCGATACGGTTTGTCTCATCGAGGGGCGGTGGTGTCCAAAACTCTAGCTGACCATCGAATGGCTTGGTGTAACCGGCCTTTCGCATTTCATTATGAAAGAAATTAAATTTGCGGTTCCCGCCTGGCAGTTCAAAGACGAAAACTGGTTTGCCTGCCGTTGCGGCTTCGCAGACCATGTTGACCGAATCAGCTGTTACAATGATAGCGTCTGCTTTTCCAAGATAAGCAAAGTATGGATTGGGGCCGTTGCCATCCCACAGAGTGTGAGGCAGCCGGGAAAGCGTCTCTTTTAAGATCGCTTCATTCTCTCTGCCAGTTCGCCGAGATGTCGTAACTAAAAAGTGGCCGCCATGCTGGGCGTGTAAGGCTTCCAAGCGTGTACATAGCGACTTCATCGTGTCAGCATTTACATTATAACATTTGTTCGGGCCACCTATGAGAACCGTGAATATGGGTGATGGTAAATTACCCAGTTTGTGTTTAAACTCGGATACTGCTTCTGTCAGTTTCTGATAGTTTATCCGGGTGAGAGAGCCACGACTAACAAGCACATTAGGCCCGCGCAATGTGTCGTGTTCTGGCACGACAATCAGATCAAAGTTGGAAATATGGGCGTTTGGTGTCTGAATATGAACCGTAAAAGTTTCCCCTTTTGAAGCTTTGCGAATGGCCATGCTCATAGGGATGGCCTGACGTCCACAAGTGATCAATATATCTGGCCAGGGCGGGGTTAAAGGATCGCCCTCTGCATTTAATTTATCTAGGGGAGAGAGCCAGAGTTGTGGCGGTAGCCATCTCCACGGCTTTTTTGTTTTGATCCGTTTGATAACGGGCGTAAGTCCCATCGCTTCGCCAAGGCCGATGCACTGATTTTCCATGCCAGCGCTACCATCTGTAACCACCCAGCAGGTGAGGCTATCATGATTGCCATTTTCCGATTTTGAAGAAGATGAGATGTTCATGAGGCTGTTTTTGGCACTAAATACCCCGTAAAGGCAAGGTCAAGGTAATTATTTTACAAATTATGCAAAGCAACCTCTTGGCCTAAGCGTTTCGTTGTAATAATATTGCGCGCAAGTGACTGTTGGAGGTAATGTATGCAGCGCGTTAAACTTGACGATATTGATCGCCGCATCCTGCATGATCTGCAGGAAAATGGCCGCACGACTAATGTGGAACTGGCCAAAAATGCTGGAATTTCGGCTCCTCCTTGCCTGCGGCGGGTTCGGGCTTTGGAAGAATCCGGGTATATTGAGGGATATCATGCCCAACTCAACTCAGAAAGCCTTGGTTTCAAGGTAACTGTTTTTGCGATGGTTGGTCTGCATAGTCAGGCTGAGCCAGACCTTAACGCTTTTGAGGAAAAAGTCCGCGAATGGCCGATGGTTCGTGAATGTTACATGCTCGCAGGAGACAGTGATTTCATCCTGAAAGTTGTGGCGAAAGACTGGGATTCGTACCAGCAATTTCTGACCCACGAATTGACAGCAGCCCCGAATGTGGAGCATGTGAAAACATCTCTTGGTATTCGGGTGTCGAAACATCTTCCGGGCGTTCCGGTGGATCTTGAAGGTAGCGCAGAAGAGTAATTCTCTTACAAAATTAGGTTAATTGAGGACATTATGGATAAGTATGAGTTGGGACTGGATGCAATTCCGGCCAATTTTGAGGCGCTCACTCCGTTATCATTCCTTCCGCGTTCTGCGGCCGTCTATCCGGATCATGTTGCAATGATCCATGGGGAATGGACTTATACTTATTCAGAATTCTTTGAGCGGGCCAAGCGTCTTGCGAGTGCCCTTGAAAAAAGAGGCATTGGCAAAGGAGATACTGTCTCCGTCATGGCTCCGAATATTCCGGCATTGTTGGAAGCGCATTTTGGGGTGCCGGTCACCGGCGCTGTATTGAACGCTTTGAATACCAGGTTGGATGCAGAGACAATTGCTTTCATTCTTGATCATGGTGAATGTAAGCTCCTTTTAACAGACCGTGAGCATTCTGATGTCATCGCGCATGCCGTCAAAATTGCCAATGTAGATCCCATTGTCATTGATATTGACGATCCGGGTGCCACAAGTGGTGAACTTATCGGTGAGATGGATTATGAAGCGTTTCTGAAAACGGGCGATCCTGATTACGCGTGGAGAAACCCTGAAAACGAGTGGGACGCTATCGCACTTAATTACACATCTGGGACGACAGGTGATCCCAAAGGGGTTGTCTATCACCATCGCGGTGCTTATCTCGCGGCATCTGGAAATACGCTTACTTGGCAGATGAGCAAGCATCCCACCTATCTGTGGACACTGCCAATGTTCCACTGTAACGGCTGGTGTTTCCCATGGACGATTACGGCTGTCGGCGGGACGCACGTATGCCTGCGGAAGGTCGATGCAGATCCTATTTATGATGCGATGGGCCGATATAGTGTTGATCATATGTGCGGGGCGCCAATCGTTCTGTCCATGCTGATTAACACAACGGCAGAAAATAAAGCGAAAGCAAATCCGGGTATTAAGGTGATGGTTGCAGCGGCACCACCACCAGCTGCGGTGCTTGCCGAGATGGATCAGCTTGGGTTTGATGTGACACATGTTTACGGTCTGACCGAATGCTATGGTCCTGCGGTTTATTGTGATTGGCAGGCAGAATGGGACGAGAAATCAGTTGAGGATCGGGCCGCTTTGAAAGCGCGCCAAGGGGTACGTTATCATGCACTCGGTGGTCTTGATGTGATGGATCCTGAAACTATGAAGCCGGTTACGCGTGATGGCAACACCATGGGTGAGGTGATGATGCGGGGTAACATGGTGATGAAGGGGTACTTGAAGAACCCAGCGACAACAGAAAAATCACTTAAGGACGGCTGGTTCCACACAGGCGACCTTGGGGTGATCCACGAAGATGGATATCTTGAACTGCGGGACCGGTCAAAAGACATCATCATTTCTGGCGGGGAGAATATCTCGACGATTGAAGTGGAAGGTGTTCTTTATAAGCATCCCGCTGTTTTGGAGGCTGCGGTTGTTGCTCGTCCAGATGATAAGTGGGGGGAGACACCCTGCGCGTTTGTTACTCTTCGGAACGGTGCTACTGCAACTGATGCCGATATCATTGCCTTTTGCCGTGATAATATGGCGCATTTTAAATGCCCAAAGACTGTTGTTTTTGATGAGCTCCCCAAAACATCTACGGGTAAGGTTCAGAAATTTGTTCTTCGAGAGCGGGCGAAAAACCTGTAAATTATCAAAAAATTAATAAAGAATTGCTGTATTGACGAGAAGTTGTTTCAACACGAATGGGAGGAATAATGACCCATTTTCTCGTCACAGAGGAGCATCCCGAAGGTCAGCGGCTGGAAGATGTCCTGCAAAAAGTTCGTGCGGATATTTTACATCGTTGTACCAAAATAACCGAGGATATTCGCCCAGAGGCTCAGCAGGTTCTAGAAAACAATATGCGTGTTCTAAATCTGCTGACGGATGCAATTAACTTGGCTCAGGATAGCACTCGTATCTTGGATAAGGCATTTGGGCCAAGTCAGGCTGCAAAAGGCGGGCCGCCACGCATTGGTGTTGAGTAAGCGGCCCCACAAATTTTAGAGAAATTCCCGCATGGCGTTGCGGACATCATCTGCTTTTTCAATCATTTGCATATGTCCGCAATTCTCCAGCATCACGGATTTTGATCCGTCGATAGCCGCAATGAGCTTTTGCGCTGCGCGCGGCATCGTCATCATGTCCTTGTCACCAAGGATAAAGAGAACCGGACAGGTTAGATTTTCAGCAGCCTCAAAACCGCCCTTATAATCATTACAAAGGGAAAGACCGAGATATAGGGTGTTGTCGCCTGCATTTTCAACAGTGCGGAGCGCATTTCCAATCATCCAAAGTCCGGGAACCTCAGAAGCCCCCATGTGAGAGGGGCGGGCATGAGACCAGTCAATCATCATGTTATAGGCCGCTGGATCGTTATCCTTGGCCTTATTCAGGAAGTATTCTCCCACGACCATTGGAAATGCGGTGCCAATCATCACCAGTTTGGAAATGCGATCTGGATAACGGCCTGCAGCAGATAGGGCGGTCAGCGATCCCATGCTATGCCCAGTTAATACTGCGGTTTTAAGATCCATAGCATCCATAAATGCAATAACCCAATCGGCCATGTCATCAATGCTTTCAGGGATTACTCCTTCACTTTTACCATGCCCCGGCAGGTCAAGCGCGAAGACGTTATATCCATGGTGGGCAAAGTAACGGCTCTGCAATGCCCAAGCGGTGTGGTCCATCGCCGCTCCGTGCAAGAAAATCAGGTTTGGCTTTGCGGGATCAAATGGCTGCCCACCTGTCGCGGCGAAGAGCTTTGTATTCTTTACAGTTACATACATTCTGTGTCCCCCTTTAAGCCGCTGCTGCTTTTTCAGCAACTTTTGCAGCTGCGCGTAAGCCACCTTTAAGATCTTTGATCAAGTCATCTACGTCTTCGATGCCAACAGAAAGGCGGATCATGCCTTCAGAAATACCTGCATTCTCCAAGGCCTCTTTGTCCATTTGTTGGTGTGTGGTGGATGCCGGGTGAATGACCAGGCTTTTTGCATCTCCTACATTGGCAAGGTGGGAGAAAACCTGTAGCTGGCTGATAAAGGCCTTACCCGCTTCGCGGCCACCTTTTACAGTGAAGCTAAAAATAGAGCCGCAGCCCTTTGGTAGGAGCTCTTTTGCAAGTTCATGATCAAGGTGACTTTCTAGCTCAGGGGAAGAGACACTTTCAACAGCGTCGTTCGAGGCAAGAAACTCAATCACTTTACGAGCGTTCGCCACGTGTTTTTCCATGCGGATGGAGAGGGTTTCGACGCCTTGCAAAATCTGGAAAGCATTGGTTGGGCTGAGGCAGGCGCCAAAGTCACGAAGGCCCTCCGTACGGGCACGCATCAAGAACGCGAGGGGGCCAAACTCCTCTTCATACTGAATGCCATGATAGCCCTCATACGGTTCGGTCATCGTTGGGAATTTCCCGCTTTTTTCCCAATCAAAACGCCCGCCATCGATCAGAGTGCCGCCCATTGCAATCCCATGACCACCAAGGAATTTAGTCGCCGAATGCATGACCAAATCCGCGCCGTGATCAAGTGGGCGACACAGATACGGTGTTGCGAATGTGTTATCGATCATCAGCGGAATATCTGCCGCATGGGCGATATCTGCGACTTTCTGAATGTTCGTTACTTCCAGCCCCGGATTGCCGAGGGTTTCAGAAATGACTAGTCGCGTTTCTTCCTTGATCGCGTCTTTAAATGCGTCCAGATCTCTAGGATTTACAAAAGTCGTCTCAATGCCAAAACGCGGCATTGTGTGTTTTAAGAAGTTATAGGTGCCACCGTAAACAGATTGGGAGCAAACGATATGATTGCCCGCACTCATCAATGTCACGATAGCAAGGTGTAAAGCGGCGTGCCCGGATGCTGTGCAAATCGCACCAACACCACCCTCAAGGCTTGCAAGGCGCTCTTCCAGAACAGCGACCGTTGGATTGGAGAGGCGGCTGTAGATGTGGCCGGTTGTTTCCAGGTTAAATAGGGATGCCGCGTGATCCGCATCCCGAAACACGTAAGAGGTCGTCTGATAAATCGGCACAGCGCGGGACCCGGTTACAGGATCTGGGCGTTGGCCTGCATGCAGACTTAATGTATCGAATTTCAGAAAATTTGGATCGGCCATTCAGCAGCTCCCCTTCACACTTTTTGAATTATGCGCGGAAAGCTACCTTGCAGGACCGATTTGGTCCAGCCTGAATCCACATGAAATAAGTGGAAAAGAGATAACGTAGCAGAAACAAATGAGGGGGCTGCCGAGTTATCAGCGCCCCCTTCTATTTTGATACCTCAACCTGTCAAACTTGACCTGTTGCATGAATAAAACTCTGAAAACGTGCATAAGTCAAGATGAGAATGTCATTATTTAGTAACGTAAAGTTAAAAAACATTGCTTGACAAATTCAGACAAAAAAAGAGCCGCCTAAGTGGGCGGCTCAAGTCAACAGGGAGGCGTCAAATAGATTGGAAAGGTTCCAATCGACAGCCCGACGCGGGCTGATACTGATTAATTTAGGGGCATTTTCTTAAATTACAATTAACGTATATAAAAAATAATGCCATGTATTACTGTGAATGCTTGCTGTAATTACACCCCAATACCCAAGTAATTGTTTTTATTTAGGATTTAAAAATGTCATCAGCGGCGGATTTGGCCGATTTTTTCGTGTTGATGACATTTTCTACTTTGTTTATCTCTGACTTAAGGGATGCAATATACTCATTTAGCTCCTCAATAGACATATCGCCTAAGCTTTTCCCCTGATTAGTCAGAATCGGAAAATCATCCTCGTCACTTGCCATTTGTAAGATCCTCAATATGTTTAAAGCGCGCGATAAATCGTTAAGAGCGGGCCCGGCGCAGCCTTTCTCTTGAAAGCCTGATATTACATAAAAAAGAACAGATCGCAGGAGTAAATAATGAGCGACCTTCCGCAAGAGATGACCGCCATCGAAATCAAGGAATTTGGCGGTCCTGAAAATCTGGTACCTGGTGCACGTCCGGTGCCAGAGCCAAAGCAGGGCGAAGTGCTGATCAAAGTCGCCGCTGCTGGCGTCAACCGACCTGATGTATTACAGCGAATGGGAGGATACAATCCACCGCCAGGGGCATCTGACATTCCAGGCCTTGAAGTTGCCGGTACGGTTGCAGCCGTTGGACCTGGCGTTACTCGGCTTAAGGTCGGAGATCCGCTTTGTGCGCTTGTTGCCGGCGGTGGATACGCCGAATATTGTGTCGCACCGGAGGCTCAGTGCCTTGCCGTGCCAGACGGATATGACATGGTGAAAGCAGCTGCCGTTCCGGAAACTTATTTTACGGTTTGGACAAATGTGTTTGACCGTGGCCGGTTGCAGGGCGGAGAGACATTCCTTGTTCATGGCGGTGCCAGCGGAATTGGAACAACTGCAATTCAGCTTGCGAAAGCTTTCGGGGCGCGGGTCTTTGCTACGGCCTCAACAGATGAAAAATGTCGCGAGATTGAAGCTCTGGGCGCTGAGCGTGGTATTAACTACAAAACTGAAGACTACGTTGAAGTTGTGAAAGAGCTCACCGGTGGTCAGGGCGTTAATTTGATACTCGATATGGTCGGAGGATCATATATTCAGCGGAATATCTCAGCCCTCGCCGTGGAGGGGCGTCTTGTTTATATCGCGTTTCTTGGTGGCCCTACTGCCGAGGTCAATTTCGCACCAGTTATGCTGAAGCGCTTGACGATTACAGGATCAACTCTTCGCCCTCAATCCATTGAATCGAAAGCTGCAATCGGCAAAAGCCTTGAAGAAAAGGTCTGGCCGCTTTTAAATGCAGGGACGGTGAAGCCGATCATTGACAGTGTCTTTCCACTGGAGCAAGCCAATAAAGCACATGAGAGAATTGATGATTCCGGACATATTGGGAAAATTGTGTTGGAAGTTGGGGCTTAAACCGTTTTATTCAGGTTTTACAGCCTAGACTTTGGGCCTTTTTTCCGCCATATATGCAGGTAGATAAAAGTCAGATGGACGGATAGAACCGTCCATCTATTAAGGAGTTAAAATGGCAACACCATTGATGCCAAAAGCAACCGCCGTTTGGTTGATTGATAATACGGGCCTGACATTTCATCAGATCGCTGCTTTTTGCGGCCTGCACAGCTTGGAAGTGCAAGGGATCGCTGATGGTGAGGTCGCCGTAGGTATTGTTGGCCAAAGCCCGATTGCCTCAGGCCAGATTACTCAGGAAGAAATCAGCCGCTGTGAGAAAGACCCGGCGGCTCGCCTTCAGCTTAGCACGCCAGTTGCAGATGTCCCGCAGCCACGTCGCCGTGGTGGCCGTTACACACCGGTGTCACGTCGTGGAGACCGTCCTGATGCGATTTCCTGGCTCTTGAAATTTCATCCGGAACTGTCGGATGCGCAAATCGGTAAACTGGTGGGTACGACCAAAACAACCATCAACGCCGTTCGGGACAAGACGCACTGGAATACACAGGCCATTAAGCCTCGGGATCCAGTTAGTCTTGGCATCTGTACGCAGATGGAGCTGGATGAGGTTGTTCGGAAGTCTGCTCACCTTCGGGATGAAGACAATACGGATAAGCTGATGGAAGAAGTTGCCGCAGCAGTTGCCGCGGATGCCGCTTCTGTTCCTTTGACTGCTTATGAGCGCAAGAAGCAGGAAATGCAGCAGGAAGAAGAATATGATCCGATGGCCGAAGCCGAAGCCGTATTTGGTTCGCGCAAGAGCTCTGACGATGATAAAGATCGCGAGAAAGCAGAGGCGGTCAAGAACTTTGAGAATTTGTTCAAGTCCAACGATTGATCGTTGGGAGTGAATTTCTCGACATAAAGCCGTGATCCTGTCACGGCTTTTTTTATCTCCACAGCATAATAAAAAGGTCACGCAAAGTGACTTTCGGATGCACAATTCGGTTGCTTTACGGGAGGAGTAAAGAATGGCGACGTATGAAGAGGATTACGCGCGTTCGCTAAAAGATCCAGAAGGTTTCTGGGGGGACGCAGCAGAAGGTATTTCTTGGTATAAAAAATGGGACACAGTGCTGGATGACAGCAATAGCCCTTTTACCAAATGGTTCTCTGGCGGAGAGCTGAATACTTGTTATAACTGTCTTGATCGACATGTGGAAGCTGGCCGGGGTGATCAGGCAGCTCTTATCTACGACAGCCCGATGACGGGGCAGATCAAATCTTTCACATATTCCGAATTGACCGATCTTGTTGCCCGTTTTGCTGGTGGTTTGGACCAGATGGGTATTAAAAAAGGTGATCGTGTAATCATCTATATGCCGATGGTTCCGGAAGCCGCTGTTGCAATGTTGGCTTGTGCCCGCATTGGCGCTATCCACTCAGTTGTGTTTGGTGGATTTGCTGCTAACGAACTAGCAACCCGCATTGATGATGCCAAACCTGTTGCGATCCTTGCGGCCTCTTGTGGGCTGGAGCCAGGGCGCGTTGTGGAATACAAGCCGCTTCTTGATGAAGCGATTGAAATATCTTCTCATAAGCCTGCAAATGTTGTGGTTCTGCAACGACCGGAATGTCAAGCGAGCATGATTGACGGACGGGACCACGATTGGTCTGAAGTGTCCGAACGGACAGGCCCGATTGACCCAGTGCCTGTCGCAGCAACCGATCCCTTATACGTGCTTTATACGTCCGGAACCACAGGCATGCCGAAAGGTGTTGTCCGTGATAATGGTGGACATGCCGTTGCGCTTCATTGGTCAATGAAGGGCGTGTATGGTCTGGACCCCGGTGATGTCTTTTGGGCTGCCTCTGATGTAGGGTGGGTGGTTGGTCACTCCTATATCGTTTACGCACCGCTTCTTCATGGGAACACTTCTATTTTGTTCGAGGGAAAACCCATTGGAACCCCCGATGCGGGAACCTTCTGGCGAGTTATCGAGCAGCATAAAGTGCGGGCTCTATTTACTGCGCCAACGGCTTTTCGGGCGATCAAGCAACATGATCCTAAGGGCAAGCTGGTTCATGATTACGATCTCTCAAATTTTGAGACGTTGTTCCTTGCCGGAGAGCGGGCTGATCCTGACACGATTATCTGGGCGCAAGATACGCTAAAAGTTCCGGTGCTTGATCATTGGTGGCAGACAGAAACAGGCTGGCCCATGGGGGCTAACTGTACTGGGTATGGGATTAAGCCTGTAAAACTTGGAAGCCCAACTCTCCCGGTTCCTGGGTATGATATTCGGATTGTGGATGAAGAAGATCCGTCTCATGAAATGCCTCAAGGGGAAATTGGTGTAATTGCGGTTAAATTGCCGCTCCCGCCGGGTACGCTGCCAACGCTTTGGGAAAACGATAGTGGCTTTCTGAAATCCTATATGAAGGATGTACCCGGTTATTATAAAACGGGAGACGCTGGATATATTGATGAAGATGGGTATCTTTTCATCATGGCGCGAACAGACGACATTATTAATGTCGCGGGCCATCGTCTTTCCACTGGTGGTATGGAAGAGGTTGTCGCTGGGCATAAAGATGTCGCGGAATGCGCTGTTATTGGTGTGAAGGACGAGCTAAAAGGTCAAATTCCGTTTGGCTTTGTTGTTCTAAATGCTGGTGTGAACCGCGACGGCGGTGAGATTGCCAAAGAACTGATTGAGCGGGTCCGTCATATGATTGGCCCTGTTGCAGCCTTTAAGCATGTGCTTGTTGTAAAGCGGCTTCCTAAGACCAGATCAGGAAAAATCCTTCGGGCTATTATGCGAAAAATCGCGGATGGCGAAGAGTTCCGCTTCCCCGCGACAATCGATGATCCTGCAATCCTTGATGAGATTACGGCAGATCTGAAATTGGTCGGATATCCTCACGGTCAATAAGACATTAAAAAAAGCCCCGGAGTTTCCTCCGGGGCTTTTTTGAATACCGACCAGAGATTTATCAGACGAATTTTACATCCAGAATTTCGTAGGCTTTTGACCCACCTGGCGTCGTCACTTCGATACTGTCGCCTTGCTCTTTATTGATCAGGGCACGAGAGAGCGGTGCAGAGATCGCGATGCGACCTTCTTCAATGTTGCTCTCATCATCGCCAACGATCTGATAGGTGATTTCCTCATCCGTATCTTCGTCAACCAAAAGAACCGTCGCGCCAAATTTAATGTTGCGTCCAGACATGGCAGCTACATCAATCACTTCACAGCGCCCCAGCTTGTCTTCAAGCTCAGCAATGCGACCCTCGATATGGGACTGCTTTTCTTTCGCCGCGTCATATTCGGCATTCTCAGAAAGGTCGCCATGGTCACGAGCCGTGGCGATTTCCTGAATAACCTGAGGACGTGCGTTAGATTTCAGATCTTTAAGTTCTGCTTCTAACTTGGCGTGGCCTGTGGCCGTAATTGGTATTCTTTCCATGTAGTATCTCTGTCTATCCCCGTTAGGGTTATCAAATTTGAAGCCCCGGGAATTACCCCGGGGCATTCTGTTGTCGGTTAATCGAAACTCACAAAGGATTAAGAATAGGATTGAAGTGGGTTCACTTCAAGTGTTCCTGTTTTTATTTTTTCAATTGCCAGTGTAGTGGCGCGTGCACCCGCCACTGTTGTGGAGTATGGTGTCTTCATCATCAGGGCTGTGTGCCGGATGTCATAGCTGTCCGCAAGGGCTTGCGCACCCTCTGTGGTGTTGATGACAAGGGCGATCTCACCATTCTTCATCAAGTCCACAATATTCGGACGACCTTCCATCACTTTATTGACTTTCTGGACTTCCAGACCCTGCTCCTGCAAGTATGTGGCGGTGCCAGATGTGGAAACGATCTCAAAACCAAGTTCAATCAGTTTCGAAGCCGCGTCCAGAACCAGCGTTTTGTCCATATCTTTGACGGAAATAAACACCTTTCCTTCTGTTGGCAGTTTAACGCCTGCCGCCAGCTGAGATTTGAGGAAAGCGGAAGCAAAGTCACGATCAATGCCCATCACCTCACCGGTGGAGCGCATTTCAGGGCCGAGTACCACATCCACACCTGGGAAGCGGGTGAACGGGAAGACGGCTTCCTTAACCGTGATATGATCCAGTTTCTTGTATTCCAGACCAAAGGACGGTAGCTTTTCACCGGCCATAATGCGGGAGGCGATTTTAGCGATCGGGTAATCAATGCTTTTCGCTACAAATGGAACCGTCCGACTGGCCCGAGGGTTCACTTCCAAGATGTAGACAACATCATCTTTAACCGCGAACTGCACATTCATTAGGCCAACCACGTTCAGTTCAAGTGCCAAAGCTTTAGCCTGACGTGTAATTTCCTCGATGGTGCTTTCCTTCAAGGAGTATGGCGGCAAAGAACAAGCACTGTCACCGGAGTGAATACCAGCTTCTTCAATATGCTCCATAATGCCTGCGACAAAGACCTCTTCGCCGTCACACAGACAATCTACATCCACCTCAATGGCATTTTGTAGATAGCCATCGACCAATACGGGGGTGTCGCCTGATACCTGCACGGCCTCGCGCATATAGCGATCAAGGGCGTTACCATCCCGGACGATTTCCATGGCCCGGCCACCCAGTACGTAAGAGGGGCGCACCACAACTGGATAACCGATTTTTTCAGCGATCGCGAAGGCTTCCTCAACTGAACGGGCGATACCATTCTTCGGCTGGATCAGATCCAGTTTATGAAGAAGCTGCTGGAAGCGCTCCCGATCTTCTGCAAGGTCAATTGCGTCTGGAGATGTTCCCAGAATTGGAATGCCTGCAGCTTCAAGGCCCGCAGCCAGTTTCAATGGTGTTTGACCACCGAACTGAACAATGACGCCATGAAGTGTGCCTTTGGACTGTTCCTTTTTCAGGATTTCCAATGTGTCTTCGACGGTCAGAGGCTCAAAATACAGGCGATCAGAGGTGTCATAGTCTGTTGATACTGTTTCCGGGTTACAGTTGACCATAATGGTCTCGTAACCTGCATCAGCAAGCGCATAGGCGGCATGAACACAGCAATAGTCAAATTCAATACCCTGACCAATCCGGTTTGGACCGCCGCCAAGGATTGCAACTTTTTTGCGATCGCTAACGTCCGCTTCACAAACAGGGGCATCCCACTCATTCCCTTCATAGGTTGAGTAGAGATAGGGCGTTTTAGAGGTGAATTCACCCGCGCAAGTGTCAATACGCTTATAGACAGGGTGAATATCCAACTGGTTCCGGATACGTAGAATATCCGCTTCGCTCTGCCCGCTTAGCTCGGAAAGGCGCGCGTCAGAAAAGCCCATACGTTTCAAGCTTAGAATGCCACCTTTGTGGGTTGGCAGACCTTTTTCACGTACCGCATCTTCAGCAGCGACGAGCGCTTCAATTTGATGTAGGAACCAAGGCTCAAACTTACAAGCAGCGCGGATCTCTTCAAAATCCAGTCCTTGGCGGAATGCTTGTGCGATATTGAGAATCCGGTTCGGTGTACTTTTCGCAAGAACACTCAGGATACCCTGTTTGTCTTCGCCAATTTCCTGCTCGTTTAGGCCGGTCAAGCCTGTCTCCATGGAGCGGAGAGCTTTTTGCAGGGATTCCGCGAATGTCCGGCCAACAGCCATGGCTTCACCAACGGATTTCATCGCGGTGCCAAGCATGGCTTCCGCGCCCGGGAACTTCTCAAAAGTGAAGCGCGGGATTTTGGTAACCACATAATCGATGGTCGGCTCAAAGGAGGCAGGTGTCACGCCTGTGATGTCGTTATCGAGTTCATCAAGGGTATAGCCAACCGCCAGCTTTGCCGCGATTTTCGCAATTGGGAAACCTGTTGCTTTGGATGCCAGTGCACTGGAGCGGGAAACCCGCGGGTTCATCTCGATCACAATCAGGCGACCATTTTCAGGGTTTACCGCGAACTGAACGTTAGAGCCGCCGGTTTCAACGCCGATCTCACGCAGGACCGCGATAGAAGCGTTCCGCATGATCTGGTATTCTTTATCGGTGAGTGTCAGGGCAGGGGCAACGGTGATGGAGTCGCCCGTATGTACGCCCATTGGGTCCACATTCTCGATAGAGCAGATGATAATGCAGTTATCCGCTTTATCGCGAACCACTTCCATTTCATATTCTTTCCAGCCGACGATACTCTCCTCAATCAACACTTCTGTTGTTGGGGAGGCGTCAAGACCGCTGGTTACAATCGCTTCAAACTCTTCGCGGTTATATGCAAGGCCACCACCTGTTCCACCTAGTGTGAAAGAGGGGCGAATGATGCAGGGAAGATGTACTTCTTCCAGAACCTTCCACGCTTCTTCCATGCTGTGGGCGATACCACTTGTCGGCATGTCGAGGCCAATTTTCCGCATGGCGACACGGAATTTGTCACGGTCTTCCGCTTTCTCAATCGCTTCCTGATTGGCTCCAATTAGCTGAACGCCAAGGCGGTCAAGGGTCCCATCTTCCGCAAGGGCAAGAGCCGTGTTTAGCGCTGTCTGACCACCCATTGTTGGCAGAACTGCGTCCGGGCGTTCTTTTTCCAGAATTTTTGCAACAACTTCTGGGGTGATCGGCTCTACGTATGTGGCGTCTGCCAGCTCCGGGTCGGTCATGATTGTGGCCGGATTGGAGTTGACGAGGATAACGCGATAGCCTTCTTCCTTCAGCGCCTTACAGGCCTGAGTTCCAGAATAGTCAAATTCACAGGCCTGGCCGATAATGATCGGGCCAGCACCAATGATCATAATGGACTGGATGTCGGTACGTTTAGGCATTGGCGTCCACCATATCTACAAAGCGTTTGAAAAGGTAATAACTGTCTTGTGGGCCTGGGCTAGCTTCTGGGTGATATTGAACCGAGAAAACAGGTTTGCCATCAAGGGCAATGCCTTCCACAACTCCATCGAATAGAGATTTATGGGTTTCGGTTACACCTTCCGGCAAGCTCTCACGTTTCACCACAAATCCATGGTTCTGGGAGGTGATTTCAACCTTGCTTGTGGTTATGTCTTTAACCGGCTGGTTGGCGCCGCGGTGACCTTGTTGCATCTTCATGGTTTCCGCACCGACCGCAATGGCAAGCATCTGATGGCCGAGGCAAATTCCAAAAGTTGGGACGCCACTTTCAACGCATTTTTTAATCACTGGAACTGCATATTCTCCGGTTGCGGCCGGATCCCCCGGACCGTTGGAGAGGAAAATGCCATCAGGATTATGAGACATAATGTCTTCGAAGCTGCTGTTTGCAGGGACAACCGTAATGTCACAATCATGATCTGCCAGGCACCGTAGGATATTGCGCTTCACCCCGTAGTCAACGGCAACGATATGCCGTTTGGGTGCGCTTTGTTCCCCAAAACCTTCCTTGATGGCCCAGCTTGTCTGGTTCCATTTATAAGGCTCTTTGCAAGATACCTTGATGGCAAGGTCCATACCTTCAAGCCCCGGCCAATCAGCAGCTTTCTTTTTGAGGTCATCCAGATCAAACTTGCCCTCTTTATTATGGGCAATGATGCCGTTCGGGGCACCGCTTTCGCGGATGACATGTGTTAATCGTCGTGTATCAATGCCAGAAATCCCAAGCAGGTCGCGATCTTTCAGCCAGCTGTCCAGATGCCCGGCGGCTCGCCAGTTGGCTGGCTCTGTGATATCCGCTTTAACGATCAGGCCGTTTGCAGCAACCCCACTTGTTTCAACATCTTCGTCATTAAATCCGACGTTACCGATGTGAGGGAATGTAAAGGTGATCATTTGCCCCGCAAAAGAGGGGTCCGTCAGACTTTCCTGATATCCTGTCATTGAGGTGTTGAAACAAACCTCCCCAACAGTTTCGCCTTCGCGACCAATACCAAATCCGTGAAAGACTGAGCCATCTGCCAGAACCAGAACTGCGGTCGCTGTCCGTGGTTCATGAATATGTGATACATAGTTTGATTTAGACATGCCTATAGGGGCCCCCTGCGATAATCGCTGGACCTCATTCCTTCCGCCATTGAAATATTGGAACGCGACAATAGGGGAAAGATGTTTCAGCGTCAAGTAATAGATGTTGTAAATTTCTCTTTAAAATCAATGACTTACGGAAATTATTTTGATTGCTTATCGGAATGGCTTCGGTTAGTATGGCTCCTTTGTTTCATAACGAATTTGTAGGAATATGCTACGTACTCAACTTAAGGACTCTTTAAAAGAGGCCATGAAATCAAAAGATAAGCGGAAACTCTCCACTTTGAGATTGATTTCAGCAACGCTCCACGATCGTGATATTGCTGCACGGGAGGGAGGCTCTGATGAAGGAATCAGTGATACTGAAATTCTTCAGATGCTCACAACTATGGTGCGCCAACGCAGAGATTCAATTGTTGCCTATAAAGAAGGCGGTCGGGACGATCTGGCGCAGGCCGAACAAGACGAGATTGAAATCATCTCTGATTTCCTGCCAAAGCAGTTTGATGAAGCCGAGATGAAAGAAGCCATTCAGAACACAATCGGTGAGATTGGTGCTGAAGGTTTGAAAGACATGGGTAAAACCATGGGCGCTCTGAAAGATAAATACACAGGACGCATGGATTTTGCCAAAGCAAGCGGGCTGGTCAAAGCAGCACTGAGCGCTTGAACTTGAAACTTGGGGCGAGATAATCCTCGCCCCTTTCCTTGGACAGAGGTAAATAATGGCTTTCCCGCCACAATTTCTGGATGAGATTAGAAATCGGGTCAGTCTGAGCGAGCTTATCGGACGGCGAACAAAGCTTGTTAAAAAAGGGCGCGAGTTTAGCGGTTTATGTCCATTTCATAACGAAAAAACGCCGTCTTTCACTGTAAATGAGGAAAAAGGCTTCTACCATTGCTTCGGATGCGGGGCACATGGAGATCAGGTCGAGTTTGTTAAGCAAACCGAAGGCCTGAATTTCAGAGAAGCGATAGAGCGTCTTGCCGACATGGCGGGGATGCAAATGCCGGTGGAGCGTCCGCAAGAACGCGCCAGGCGTGAAAAATCTGCGACCCTTCATGAGGTTATGGAAGCTGCCGCCCAATGGTACACCGCCCAGCTTTCCACTCAAAGCGGATTGCATGCGCGGCAATATCTTGAAAACCGCCAAATGAATTTGGAGGCGCAGAAGTTCTTTCGATTGGGATTTGCTCCTAATTCTCGCACGGCTTTAAAAGAGGCCATGCTGTCGCGGAAAATTCCTGAAGCGTTGCTGCTTGAAGCTGGGCTCATTATTAAACCTGACGATGGGCGAGATACTTATGATCGGTTTCGAGACCGTCTCATGTTCCCGATCACGGATGCACGTGGCCGTGTAATTGCCTTCGGGGGACGGGCGCTCGGCGATGCGCCCGCAAAATACCTTAATTCCCCCGATACGCCTTTATTCCATAAAGGGCGGGTGCTGTATAACATGGCGAACGCACGGCCTAAGGCGTTTGACGCGGGGCAGATCCTCGTGGCCGAAGGTTATATGGATGTGATTGCGCTCGCCTCTTTTGGGTTTGAGCATGCGGTGGCACCACTTGGCACCGCGGTCACAGAGGAACAACTTCAGATCCTTTGGAAAATGGCTCCAGAGCCGGTTTTATGTCTGGATGGTGATGCGGCCGGTATTCGCGCCGCCGGACGGGCGGCTGAGCGGGCGCTGCCGTTGCTAAAACCCGGCCATTCGCTTCGTTTTGTTTTACTGCCTGATGGGCAGGATCCTGATGATTTGCTGAAATCCCAAGGGGCGCAAGCGATGCAAGACTTGCTGGCTCAAGCGAAACCACTTTCTGATCTATTGTGGGAGAGGGAATTGGAAGGTCGCGCGCTTGAGACGCCAGAGCAGAAAGCCGCGCTGGAGGCTTCGCTCGGTCAGGTGGTTGCGCAAATTCAAGATGGGACCGTCCAAAATTATTATCAGCGTTATTTCAAAAACCGTCTGTGGGAGTGGGGGCGGCAGTCTCGGCAGTCGTATTCCGGTTTTAAGAAATCGGATAAAAAAGCGAATCAAAATAAGCGATTCGCGAATCAAAGCGGATTTAATGGTCAGAAACGCCAACTGCGTTCTTCAAATCCGCAGAGGGGCGGAGACGGGCGCGGCGGTGATTTATTGGTTCTAACCGTGATAAATCACCCAAAAATCCTCGAAAATGAGTTTGATGAATTTGCGGCACTTCGCCTGACTTCACCAGCGCTTGACAGGGTGCATCGTGCAATCATAGAAATTGCCTCTTCCGAATCAGATCTTGACGAAGAGGGGTTAAAGCACCACTTAAACCAGCGAGGATTTTCTCAGCAGATTGGTGAGCTCGAGAAATCGGCGCAGGGAGATCTGGATTGGTTTGCAGGGAAAGACGCAGCGTTCGAAGATGCACGTCAGGGGTGGCGACATCTACTTGCGCGCCGAAAACGGAAACTGCTGCAAGACGAAGTTGAGTTAGCGGAAAAATTATTAGGAGAAGATTTGACGTCAGAAAACCTCGACCGCTTAAAAATGGCACAGAAGGCTTTGCGCGAAGCCGAAGGGAATGAAGCGGATCTTGACGGTTATGGCGTCGCATCTGGTCGCAGTAGCGGCTTTTAATCAGGAATTGATCCCTTTTACGTCTTAGGGGAAGGCGGAAAAGCGGAAACCCAGGAGTAATATCTATATGGCACTTAAAGGCGCAGAGGCTTCAGAAGCAACTGATCAGAGAGAAGATGCTCCCGATAGCCCTTTGATTGATGCCTCGCAGGCGGCAGTTAAAAAAATGCTGGCCAAGGCGAAGGAAAAAGGCTTCGTCACGTTCGATGAACTGAACGAGGTTTTGCCGCAAGACCAGATGTCATCTGAGCAAATTGAAGATACCATGTCGCTGCTATCAGAGATGGGTATCAATGTTGTTGAAAATGAAGAAGCTGGCGAAGATGCTGGTAACTCCAACGACGATGACGACGACGATGATGATAACGATGCACCGGTAGAGAAAGCGCCAGAAAAGGCGACAACGACTGGTGACCGGACGGATGATCCCGTGCGGATGTACCTGCGGGAAATGGGCACCGTTGAGCTGCTTTCTCGTGAAGGTGAGATTGCCATCGCCAAGCGGATCGAAGCTGGCCGCGGCAAGATGATCGGCGCGATCTGTGAAAGTCCACTGACTATTCGGGCGATCCTGAACTGGCGTGAGTTGATGTTGCAAGAGCAACTTCTGCTGCGTGATGTGATTGATCTGGACGCCACTTACGGTGCTGGCGCCGCTGCTGAAAAAGCGTTGCAAGAAGGCTATGATGAAGAAAGCGAAGACGATCTTCCAGCGGCCGGTCTTGATGACGACGACAGTGAGAATGAGTCTGAAGAAGAGTATGATGAAGAAGGCAATCCAGTAAATCGTGAAGAAGACGATGACGACGATGGTGACGATGCCGAAGAAAACACCATGTCTCTCGCTGCTTTGGAAGAAACGCTGAAACCACAGGTTTTTGAGCGTTTTGACGAGATTGCGAAAACATACAAGAAACTCCATAAATTGCAGGAAGCTCGCCTGAATGCAGCGCTGGAAGATGAAGTTATTCCAAAAGCGCAGGAGAAGAAGTATGAAAAGTTAAAAGGTGAGTTGGTTAAGTTGATGGACGATGTTCATTTGACCAACAACCGCATCGAGGCGCTGGTCGACCAGTTGTACGGTATTAACCGCCGCTTGATGAGCCTTGAAGGCAAACTGCTGCGCTTGGCAGAGCGTCACAAAGTGTCTCGGGCTAGTTTCCTCGAAAACTACTTCGGTTCCGAGCTGGAGCCAGGATGGATTGAGAAAGTCTCCAAGCTGAAAGCTAAAGGCTGGGCCGACTTCACCAATAAAGAGGAAGAGGGCATTAACGAAATTCGGAGTGAGATCATCAAGATTTCTTCTGAGTTTGGTATGCCAATGACAGAATTCCGCCGCATCGTAAGTACCGTTCAGACAGGCGAACGTGAAGCAAGCCGCGCCAAGAAAGAAATGGTTGAGGCGAACCTGCGTTTGGTGATTTCTATCGCGAAGAAATATACAAACCGCGGGCTTCAGTTCCTTGACCTTATTCAGGAAGGTAACATCGGCCTGATGAAGGCGGTTGATAAGTTTGAATATCGCCGTGGTTACAAATTCTCCACTTATGCGACATGGTGGATCCGTCAGGCGATTACTCGCTCCATTGCGGATCAGGCACGGACAATTCGTATCCCAGTCCATATGATCGAAACGATCAATAAGCTGGTTCGGACAAGCCGTCAGATGCTGCACGAAATTGGACGGGAGCCAACACCTGAGGAGCTTGCTGTCAAGTTGGGTATGCCGCTTGAGAAAGTTCGCAAAGTGATGAAAATCGCCAAAGAGCCGATTAGCCTTGAAACCCCAATTGGGGACGAGGAAGATAGCCACCTTGGTGACTTTATTCAGGACGAAAATGCGGTTCAGCCACTTGATGCTGCGATTCAGTCTAACCTTCGGGAGACGACAACTCGCGTTCTGGCATCTTTGACGCCACGTGAAGAGCGGGTCCTGCGGATGCGGTTTGGTATCGGTATGAACACTGACCACACTTTGGAAGAGGTTGGTCAGCAGTTCTCCGTTACACGTGAACGTATTCGTCAGATTGAGGCGAAAGCACTTCGTAAATTGAAGCATCCAAGCCGCTCTCGTAAACTGCGGAGCTTCCTGGATACCTGATGTCTCGGAACAAGAAATGAAAAGCGGCCATCTGGCCGCTTTTTTTTATGGCTGCTGAGGATATCCACGACCATCATAATCATAGCCTTGTAGCTCCCGATTAGCTGGGGATGCGCGGCGATGGTTGTTATGGAATGATCTGATTTCCAAAATTTTATCGCCGTCGAAAATGTACCATTCAGTGCCGCGAAGGATTTCTTCCTTTTGGGTGTCTGGCGGTGTCCAGACCATACTCCACTCAATAACCGCTTCATTATCCTGTACAATGATGTGATCCATCGTCCAGAACGCTTTGAGCAACTCGTTACTCTTCTTCCAGCGGGAAATCAGTGTATCGCGCCCTACTGTCGGTTTTGCGTCCACATAATAGTGGGTCATTTCAGGATGCAGCGTCTCCAAAAACAGGTCCGTATCACCGGTGTTACAGGCGTCGTAATATCGTTGGATGATGTTTGCATAAGGATGGCCGTTGGTGCGCCGTTTGAAGTTAATTTGGGTCATTTTCCTCCCCTTATTTTTTTTATGTTTCGCTCAGCCTACAGGGAATATAAAAAATCACCAAATATTCAGGAAGCCAATTGCTTCTCTTCTCGGGACAGGGTAATAAGTCACAGAAGCGCTTTATAAGCGTTTAACCTGTGCCGCATGGCACATCGGTGGGCCTGTAGCTCAGTTGGTTAGAGCCGACCGCTCATAACGGTCTGGTCGCAGGTTCGAGTCCTGCCGGGCCCACCAATTCTCTCATAAACTCTTTGATTATCAGCGCGCATTGTTTTGGCTTTGTTTGCAAAATCAGGTGCGTGGTTTGCAACGGTTTAGTTGTGAGGTTGGGAAAATGCTGTCGGAAGACCGCTTGCTTATTGCCCGGCACAATGGTGTCGTGAGTGGCCCGTAGATACAGTGCGGGGATGGGGCAGAGGAAATCAAATTTCGGGATCTGCGTTAGGGCGATCAATCGCTTGTGGATCAGGGTCGGATCAAGAATTTTCAGTGTTTGATGAAGCAGTACCTCATCTGTTCCATCTTCATTTTGCCTTAAAAATCCATATTTAAGAAACGTCCTCGCGCCCGGCAGGTTTAGCAATTTAGGGACCGGGACAGTCATCGCGGCCTTAATTAGGAAGCGGTTTGGAGTGGTTAAGAAGGTTGCAACGAAAATTATCCCTTTAAGATTTTCTGGGGGATTTGCTGCCAGCATTGCAGCGGTTGGACCTGAAAAGGATTCAGCCAATAGGATGAAATCATCTGTAGGCAGGTGATCTTTCAGATGCTGAAATTGGTGATCAAATGATTGGTCCCCTGATGTTGGGAGCGGGATAATCTGGCAGTTTTGTTTGGGTAAATGCTGAACAAGCGGACTGAATAAATGACCTGTTCCATCAAGACCCGGTAGGAGCAAGATTTTCATCTATTCCCTTTCATCTGAACGTCATGCTTATTTTTAGCAATTTTTAGACCCAATGTGGCGTAAAAAACGTATCAACTACAAAATATTAGTAAAATTGAAATGTTTTAACGGAACTATGAGAAAAGCCGCGTTAATGGCGTAATCGGTGGTTCAATTGCTGAAGTGATATGTATGGGAGTACGAAAGCTAAATCCGATTTGGAGATCTAGGGTGAAAGGGCGCGATCCGGGATTTTTTATATTCTGGGGACTTGGGCTCTTTGTGATCCTGTCTGTCGGTGTGCTTTATTACTATGCAAAAGCAACGTCGGACGTTGTTCGAAAAGAACTGCCTGAGCCTGACATCTACATTTCTGAATTCCTTGATCGTAGTCTCAATGTTTTTGAGGATTATGTGATCTTGTTTCAAGATTATGCAGAGCTGACGCCAGACGAATCCATGTCGGTCATTTTGCAGCTTGAAAAGAAACTCATTAAATTTCAGGGCGACATTGCAACTGCTGAACGGGTCCTTGCCGTTGATCATAAACATGAGGGCCGGATGAAGGAATTTGCACTTCTCAAGGATTTCGTGGAAGAAGATTTGCTCTTCATCAATCTCATTCAAAAAATTGGATTTCGTGATAATCAAGAGCTAATCATGGAGCAAATCCTGAAGCGCTTGAATTTGTTGGTCGAGCGGATCGAATTGGATAGGGATTATAGCCACCACGTCTCTGTTCAGCAGATGAACACCCAAATCCAAAGGCTTGATCGTTTCTATAATCACATGATGATTGTTTTGGGTTTTGCGATTTTCTCTTCAATCGGATTCTTGTACATGGCATTTCGCCGCCAACAGGATTTGAAGGCACTCGGGAAAAGTGAGCTCAACTATAGGCGTCTTTTTGAAAATGCCACTGAAGGTGTGTTGCAAATCGATAGGAAGGGGATGCTGCTGAATTGTAATCCTGCATTGGCAAGCATCCTCTGCTTCGATAGTCCTGCAGAAATGATGGCAGAGGAAAAAACTCTCGGTCAGTTGGTATATGTGGATCAAGCCACCGCGAAAACGCACATTGATTTGCTATCCAAGGGACAAGTGCTGATTGGAGAAGTTCATCGTTGGCGCCGTAAGGATGGAGAGCTGATCTGGGGAGAGATCAACGCTCATCCAGTGAAGAATGAAGAGGGAGAAATCCTTTTCCATGAGGGCACTTTCACCAATGTAGATGAACGGATGAAGGCGGAGATTAATCTTCGTCGTGCCAAGGAAGAAGCTGAATTTGCCAACCGGGCGAAATCAGAGTTTTTGGCCAACATGAGTCATGAGCTTCGGACCCCTTTAAATGCTGTGATCGGTTTCTCTGAAATTCTTCGAACCGAGGCATTTGGTAAGTTGGGTCATGAAAATTACAAAGACTATTCCAACGACATTCATTCAGCGGGCGAGCATTTGTTGCGCGTGATTAACGACATTTTGGATGTGGCAAAGATTGAAGCCGGCCAAATGCAACTATATGAGCGGGAAGTGCGCCTACACGATGTTGTTCAAAGCAGTTTTAGAATGCTGTCGGTGCGGGCAGACCAAAATGAGGTCAGCTTGAATATGGAGGTTCCTGCGGACCTTCCCACAATGATTGCGGATGAAACTCGTTTGAAACAGATTTTTGTGAATTTGATCTCCAACGCGGTTAAATTCACAAAGCCGGGCGGTGCCGTTAGCGTGCGTGCCAGCCTTCTTAACTCAGGTGAGCTGCAAATTAAAATTATCGATACGGGTGTTGGGATCGCGGAAAAGGATATCCCTACGGTCTTGTCACGTTTTGGGCAGGCGCAAACCTCTTACGCCCGCACCAATGAAGGAACCGGTATCGGTCTTACTTTGGTTCAATTGATTGTTGAAATGCATCAGGGGCATTTTGAATTGCAAAGTGTACTGGACGTTGGAACCACTTGTATTGTCACCTTCCCACGCAGCCGTATTTCTGCACCTGGCCGACAAGCCGTTTAAAGCTTGTCAATCAGGCCGCTTTGAATAACCGAATAAGTCACAACTGCAAGCATCAGTACCGCCAATCCCTTGTTAATGGCACGAAGGGTATCAGTGTTTTGCACAAATCGATTGAGGGCATCGCCTGCTAGAATCCATAGTGAGTTTGAGCTGAAGCCGACAATCCCGAAGATAACCTGCAGCACCATAAATTGCTGTAGCGATGTCCATCCAGGCGCCGAAAATTGGGAATAAGCCGCGATGAGCATGGCCCAAGCTTTCGGGTTTAGGATATGGACCAGCAAGCCGGACTTATAGCCAATACGGGCTTTGCTGCCCGCAAGGGATGGATCCGAAAAAGCAATCTTATAGGCAAGGTACAGCATATACGCTGCTGAAAGCCCCAGGAAAGTATAGCGCAAAGCTGGGAAAAGGCTGAATAATGCGCCAAGGCCTGCGGCAACGCTGATACCCACAACGAGAAACCCCGTCATAGTACCCAGCAATAAAAAGACGCTTTTTCGGTATCCATATCGGGCGCCCGACGCCATTAAGATCATATTCGCAGGTCCAGGGGATCCGGTCATGGTCAAGGCAAAGAGCGCGATTAGAAAAATAACTTCCATTGTACTTCTCAATATTTGATACAATATAATGAAATTGATATAATAATGAGATATTGTATCTATCAATTGATATATTGTGCTTGGGACAATAAAGCGACATGAAGACAAAAGACGTAATCTCTCTGCTGGACCAGAGGATCATGGATGGAAGTTTGAAAGCGGGGGAGCGCCTTCCCACCCACCGCGATATGGCCTGGGATCTGAAATGCAGTGTCGGTACTGTCAGCAGGGCTTATGCTGAGTTGGAGCGGCGGGGCCTGACGACTGCCCATGTGGGCCGCGGTACATTTGTCGCCCCTCCGGCACGTGCGGAAGATGGGAATGTGCGCTTTCTGCCTGTTGCAGAGTTGGATGCCCCTGATAAAGTTGATTTGTCGCTAAATCGGTTCTTTCATCCCGCAGCACAAGGCACTTTTCAACGCCTCATTTCTGATCTTTCCCACCGAATCCCACAAAATGGGTATCGAGATTACATCGACAGTAGAGGTCGGGAACAGGATATATATTGGGGCGCGCGTTGGGTGGGGAGGCTGGCAGGCCCCATTCCTGAAGAGCATTTGATGGTCACCCAGGGGGCGCAATCCGCAATGTTCTTGTCTTTGGGGGCGCTTTGTAATCCCGGAGATAGTATTGCCATTGAAGCTTATGGATATCCTGGTATCAAGGCGGCTGCACAGGCGCAAAAATTGAAGACCCTTACGGTGGAAATGGACGAAGAGGGGATGAAACCTGATCATTTGGCATCTATTTGCGAGAAAGGGTTGATATCTGCGATCGTAACAGTGCCCACTAATCATAACCCAACAGGCACTACCTTGCCGCTTCATCGCCGACAGCAAATTGTGGAGATTGCAAAAAAGTATGACATCCCGATCATCGAAGACGGGGTGTATGCCCCGTTTCACAATCGGGATCTACCAACCTTTTATGAACTGGATCCAGAGCATGGTATTTTTTTGACCAGCTTTTCCAAGGTTTTCAGTCCGGGACTCCGGGTGGGCTACATAGCGGCGGCGGAGCGATATATAAAAAAGCTGGCGACCAGAATGACAGCTATGAGCTGGATGACATCGCCCATATTGCTGGATATTGCCAATCAACTGATTTCCAGCAATATCATTTCGAGACATCAGCAGGACCTATGGGAAGAGGGCAAGCAACGATATCAAAGAGCATGCTCTTTGCTTAAAAATTGGCTACCAGATCATCAAAGGCGCGGAAAGCCTTTTCTTTCCCATCTTTGGCTCCCCGTTCCTGCAAATCTTGTGCTAACAGAAATGCTGGAACGCTGCCAAGATGCCGGGTTACAGCTAATTGGCGGAGATCGTTTCTCGCTGAATAATCAGCAAAATGCTGCGTTTGTCAGAATTTGCCTAATGGGAGAGAGTTCATTGCCGCGTATGGAAATGGGCTTGAAACAGTTGCGGAACGTTTTAGAGGCTGCGGGTGAGCAGGAATTAATTAGCTAGCACCAAGCTTGTCTTGACAGTTTCGCCGCATGGTAAGAGATTGCCGAAATGGAGAAAAAATCGGTTATTCTCGATTGCGATCCAGGTCAGGATGATGCGGTTGCCATCCTGCTGGCATTGGCATCAGAACAGGAAATTGACCTGCTAGGGATTACAACGGTGGCGGGGAATGTTCCGCTGTCCCTCACAGAAAGTAATGCCCGCCGGATATGCGAAGTCGCAGGCCGTGCGGACATGGCTGTTTTCGCCGGCGCCCCTCAGCCTTTGATGCGCAAACTGGTCACGGCAGAATGGATACATGGCAAAACCGGTATCGATGGGGCAGATTTACCTGATCCAACCATGCCGCTTCAGGTTCAGCATGCAGTTGATTTCATTGTCGATACCTGCATGAAGGCGGCCGATAAAAGCATCACTATTTGCCCCATCGGGCCAATGACCAATGTGGCCCTTGCCATGATGAAAGAGCCCCGCATTATTCCAAAAATCCGTGAAGTTGTTTGTATGGGCGGCGCGGTGAAAGAATTTGGGAACACGACGCCAGCAGCGGAATTCAATATCTATGTTGACCCGCAAGCCGCAGAGGTTGTGCTATCGTCAGGTGTCCCATTTGTGATGATGCCGCTTGATGTCACGCATAAGGCGCTGGTTACGCCAGAGCGCCTTCAGAAATTTAAGGACCTCAACTCTCCTGTCGGGAATGTATGCGGCGGGATGCTTGATTATTTCAATCGGTTTGACATGACGCGCTACGGCTTTGAAGGGGGACCGCTGCATGACCCGTGTGTCGTTGCTTATCTGATTGAGCCTGAAATCTTTAAAGGACGTAATGTTCATTTGGCGATTGAGACCACATCGGAACTGACCATGGGGCAAACCTTGGCAGATTGGTGGGATATTCAGGAAAAAACACCGAACGCTTTCGTGTGCGACGATCTGGACCATGATCGCTTCTTCGGTTTGCTCTATGAGAGACTGGGTAAGCTCTAGAGCTTAAAGGCTGTCTTCTTCGGCGCCCTCAACCGGGCGTCTGCTGGGGCGGGTTAAGATAAAACCTGCCCCGATCAGCATGAGAGAAATCATCCCTGCAAGGCCGTACATTGGTGTATCGGTCAGTACGATGACCAAAGTCGCACTGACCGCCATTGTGGATAACGCGACAATCTTTGCTCTTAAGGGGATGATACCATGCTTTTCCCATTCTTGCAGGGGCGGCCCAAAATAGCGATGGTTAAAAAGCCAAGCGTGAAATCGTTCAGATGACTGTGAAAATGCCCATAATGAAATCAATAGAAAAGGTGTTGTTGGCAGAACGGGAACAACAACTCCGATAGCACCCACAGCCACGAAAAACCAGCCGGTCGCCAAAAGCGCAATTTTCTTTGTCTGCTTTCTCATAAAAACCCGGCTTGGTAGGTGAGTTACCCAATATTAACTTACCTCGTCAATCTATTGGTTCGCGTTCCTGCGTTCAACGGAAATGTATGGGGTAGTGGTTTTTGTCTGAATTCCATAATAAAAATCTAAAATAATTGGCAGTTTCTTGCTTAAAAAATATGCACACTTCCTGCGGCAATTGTTTGGATATTTAGAGTAGAAAAAAATATTTGGCGTAAAACAGTCTTTATAGGCGCAGAAATGTTGAAAATATCGGCAAAATTGCCGTTTGCACAATATTTTGCCATTTTAGAAAAGCGCAATTTTTCGGTTGAATTTTTTTTATTTTAAAAATTATACTAAATTTAGCTTGGAGCTAAAACCGGGGAGAAAATTAAAACGACACTAGGGTCAGGAGGCGTCGACGGCAATCGATGCTCCGAAAATGGACTCTATTCCCGGATAATAAATATACAGATCCAAGCGTATGTAAGTGGGAAAATCAATTCCGATGGGAGGAAAAATTGACTATTAAATCCACATTTGTCGCAGGTGCCGTGTTCGCAACTATGTCTGCCTTTTCCGTGCAGGCTGCTGATGTTGTAAAAATTGGCTTTATCGACCCTCTATCCGGCCCGTTTGCTTCCACAGGAACAAATGGTTTGGCCCAGTATCAGTTTGCTGCAGAAGAACTGGTGAACAAAAAAGGCGGCATTCTGGATGGCGTCAAATTCGAAATTGTCCCTTACGACAACAAGATCAGCCCTAAAGAAAGCCTGGTTCAGCTGAAGCGGGCCATTGGTGAAGATGTTCATTATATCGTTCAGGGTAACAGCTCTGGTGTGGCAAACGCCCTGACGGATGCGATCAAAAAGCACAACCGTCGTAACCCAGACAGCCGTGTTCTGTTTTTGAACTATTCTGCGGTTGATCCGGCGCTGACAAACGAAAAATGTAACTACTGGCACTTCCGTTTTGATGCAAATGCTGACATCAAAATGAACGCCCTGACAGAAGTTATTAAAGTTCGTGACGACATCAAGAAAGTTTACCTGATTGGTCAAGACTACTCCTTCGGTAAAGCGGTTGCGAAAGCTGCTGTGACATTCCTGAAGCAGAAACGCCCTGATATCACAATCGTAGGTAACGAATTGCACCCAATCGGGAAGGTGAAAGACTTTACACCATATGCAACGAAAATTCGTGCCTCTGGCGCAGATGCAGTTATCACTGGTAACTGGGGCGCGGACATGGTTGGCCTTGGTAAAGCCATCGGTGACACAGGTCTTGATATCCCGATTTACACTTACTACGCTGCAAATGACGGTATCACCAAAACGATTGGTGAAGGTGGTAAAGACAAAATCCGTCTGGTTCACGAAGGTCCTGTGAACCCACCAAGCACACCAGAATACTCAGCTTACCACACAGCCTTTAAAGCTAAGTTCCCTGAGAAAGATGTTTCCCAGTTCCGTATTGCCAACGTAATCGGAATGCTGGCAGCAGCTATGGAAAAAGCGGGCAGCACCAAGCCAATTGATGTTGCAGCTCAGCTCGAAGGCATGGAGTTCACTACACTTCATGGTGAGAATGTTGTCATGCGTGCAGAGGATCACCAATTGATCCAGCCTATCCATGTATCTGTTCACACAAATGAAGGCATCACCTTCGATTCAGATAACTCTGGTTATGGCATGAAAACTGAAATGTCTGTTGCTGCGGCTGATACAGCCCTGCCAACTACCTGTAAAATGAAACGTCCAAAATAAGTCAGGATGTCGAATTAGAACTGCTCACTTCGGTGGGCAGTTCGCATTTCAGCAAAGCAGACGTTAGATCTGCCATTTCCATAACTTGTGTAAGAGCTTCAACCTATGTTTGAATTGCTATTCTTCTCCCTTCTAAATGGAGTCGTGACGGGGTTACTCCTGTTCATGTTGGCAAGCGGTTTGACACTCATTTTCTCCATGATGGGTGTTCTTAACTTCGCGCATGCCAGCTTCTATATGTTAGGTGCCTATTTTGCCTATACGATCAGTACGTATGTTGGCTTCTGGCCCGGCCTCATTCTTGCCCCGATCCTTGTTGGATTGGTCGGCGCAGTTGTCGAAAGATATGGTCTTCGCCATGTTCACCGCTGGGGACATGTCGCCGAGTTGATCTTTACTTTTGGTCTTGCCTTCCTGATTGAGGAAGTTGTCCAGTTCATCTGGGGTAAAGATACAAAAGCGTATCAAGAGCCAGAAGTTCTTCAATTCGCCCTGTTTAATTTCTTTGGACAAGACTTCCCTGCCTATAAAGCCTTTATGCTGCTAATCTCCATCAGTATTTTTGTGGTGCTCTTGTTAATCCTGACGAAATCTCGTATCGGCCTGATCATTCAGGCGGCGATTACACATCCGAATATGACTGCGATGCTGGGACATAACGTTCCGCTTGTTTTCATGGGTGTGTTTGGTGTTGGTGCTGCTCTTGCCGGAGTGGCGGGTGTGATCGCGGGTCCTGCCCTTGGAACATTCCCGGGCATGGCTGTTGTTCTTGGGCCAATTGTCTTTGTGATTGTGGTTGTTGGTGGTCTTGGCTCATTGGTGGGGGCGTTTGTTGCCTCGCTGCTGATCGGTCTGCTTCAGACTTTCGCGATTGCGCTGGACTACTCCGTGAATGACCTGTTGATGCTGTTTAACATCACAACAGATGCGGATAGTGCCCTTCGGGATCTTTGGACTTTGTCATTGCCGCAGATAGCGCCGTTGCTGCCATATCTGTTGCTGGTCCTCATCCTGATCTTCCGTCCAACTGGTCTTTTCGGGAAGCGTGAAACATGAGCAATATTTCTAGTGCACAGTCCGCGCCCGGATCTTCTTTGTTTAAGGTCTTTCGGCCATGGATCTTCTTGGCAGTTTTGTTGATCATTCTGCCATTTATCTTCAGTAGCGGGATTTCCGTCTACACCATGAACCTGATGGGTATCTTTATCATCTTTGCACTCAGCTATAATATGCTGCTGGGGCAAGGGGGAATGCTCTCCTTTGGCCATGCCGTCTATTTCGGCCTCGGCGGGTTTATGTCCGTTCACTTTATGAACTACATCGAGTATGAGATTTTCATCCTTCCAATGTTTCTGGTGCCGATTTTCGGTGGGATCATTGGGTTGATTTTCGCAGTTATTATCGGCAGCTTCTCCACCCGTCGTGCCGGTACGGTTTTTGCGATGATTTCTCTTGGCATTGGTGAGTTGGTCGCAGCATCTTCTTTGATCTTCGTCGCTTTCTTTGGTGGTGAAGAAGGGGTGAGTGGTGACCGAACAATGGGCCCAAATGTTCTGGGCTTTGATTATGCAACAGATGTGGAGGTCTATTACCTCATTGCTATCTGGGCATTCATCACAATCGCCTTGATGTATATGTTCTCACGTACGCCGATGGGCCGTATGGCGAATGCGGTTCGCGACAATGAAGAACGTGCCGAGTTCATCGGATACAGCCAACGTAAAGTTCGTTTTATTTCTTTCTGCGCATCCGGTTTTTTCGCGGGTATTGCAGGAGGCCTTTTTGCGATCAACTTTGAGATTGTGACTGAGGAAAACCTGAACGCTCTTACATCGGGTGTCGTTCTGCTGATGGCATATATCGGTGGTGTTGGCTTCTTTATCGGACCAATCATTGGTGCCGTTGTCTTCACATTGCTGCAGACCCTTCTGAGTAACTATACGGAAATCTGGCAGTTATATGTGGGCGTGTTGTTCGTTCTGACGGTTATGTATGCGCCGCAGGGCCTGACAGGTATTCTGGCGATGCATTTGCCGGTTATCCGGATGAAGCGGGTGGGACCGTTGCTGATGCCGTATTTGCGGATTGGTATTCCAACCATCATTTGCCTTATTGGATTGGTCGGGTTGCTGGAAACGGTTCACCATGTTCGGTCTATGCCAGCTGATCAGACAATGATGTCGTTGGCAGGGCTTGAGTTTGATACTCATTCCGTGTTGCCTTGGGTGATTATGGTTGTCTTTACAGTCGTTGGCGGGTTTGTCGCAAAATCCCAGGCACCTCAATTCCGTGAAGCTTGGGAAGAGGCACATGCGCCTGTATCTTCTGATGGAGGATCTGCAAAATGAGTATCGCAATTTCTCTAAATGAAGTTCGCAAAAGCTTTGGGCCTACCGAGATTATCCGTGGTGTGAACCTGAACATTGAAAAAGGGGAGCGCCATGCGATTATTGGGCCGAATGGGGCGGGGAAATCCACTCTCTTCCATTTGGTGAGCGGGCGTTACAATCTGTCAGGCGGTAGCGTTTCACTGAACGGTGAGGAGATCAGTAACCTTCCGCCGTATGAGATTTACCGCAAAGGGCTCTCTCGAAGTTTTCAGGTTACAAATATTTTCCCAATGATGAGCGTTTTTGAAAACGTTCGGTGCGGGATCATGTGGTCGAAGGACTACAAATATTCCTTCTGGCATCTTGTGGATCGCGAGCGTGAGCTGAATGAACGGACACAGGAAGTTCTAGCCGAGATTGGTCTGACCGATCGTCAGCATGTACCTGCAGGTGTTCTGACATACGCAGAACAGCGCGCCCTGGAAATCGGGATTGCGTCTGCTGGTGGTGCTGATGTGATCATGTTGGATGAGCCAACCGCGGGTATGAGCCATTCTGAAACAGATCAGGCAATTGCCCTGATCCGTAAAATTACAGAAGGCAAAACCTTGGTGATGGTGGAGCATGATATGGGCGTGGTGTTTGATCTGGCTGATCGGATTTCCGTGCTTGTATATGGCGAAATCATTGCCACAGACACACCGGAGAATATCCGTAATAACAAAGCGGTACAGGAAGCGTATTTGGGTGCGGAGGCTGAACATGCTTGAAGTAAATGATTTGCATGCTTACTACGGTAAGAGTCACATCCTGCAAGGCGTAACCTTTAATGTTCAGGAAGGGGAAATCGTTTCTCTGCTTGGGCGTAACGGTGTTGGTCGGTCAACCACGATTAAATCCATTATGGGTGAGGTTGCACCACAAGGATCCGTTAAATTTAGGGGAGAGGAAATCGCTGGTTTGAAGGAGCATGAGGTTGCTAATCGCGGTCTTGGATATGTTCCGGAAAACCGGGATGTCTTTCCGGGTTTGACTGTACGCCAGAACCTTCTTCTGGGTATTAAAAATATGAAAGATCAGGGGCGCTGGAAAATGGATGACATGTTTGACATGTTTCCAAATCTCGGTCGCCGCGCAGATGTGAATGCGGGGGTTCTGTCCGGCGGGGAGCAGCAGATGTTGACCATGTGCCGCACCCTTATGGGTGATCCTGACCTGATTATGATTGATGAACCAACTGAGGGGCTCGCCCCGAAAATTGTGGAGCAGGTTGGTGATCTATTGTCAGAAATTGCCAAGCGTGGGGTATCCATTCTGCTGGTTGAGCAGAAACTTGCCATTGCGCTTAAGATTTCTCACAGGCTCTATGTAATGGGACATGGTCATATGGTGTATGAGGGAACGCCCGATGAACTAAAGGCTAACGAGCAAATCCGTAAGGAATGGCTCGAGGTCTAATCTTAATTCATAGACTTGTGTGGGGCGATGATGGGCTTGTCAAAAGGCCATCATCGCCCTTATTGTTTGTATTACACCAATAAACGCGTCTGAGCGGACCGCCCCCGGTGATAAAAATCAGGAACAGGTGAGGCTAGAGATGGAAAAGACCCAAGTAACATTGGATGATAAATACGATCTTGAGGAAGGTCAGGTCTTTATCACAGGCACACAGGCGCTGGTTCGCCTGCCCATGATGCAGCGTCAGCGGGATGCGGCTGCAGGTTTGAAAACCGGGGCGTTTATTTCCGGTTATCGGGGATCTCCGCTCGGGCTTTACGATCAGAGCTTGTGGAAAGCAAAACCATTTCTGAAAAATAACGACATTCATTTCCAACCTGGCGTCAACGAAGATCTAGCAGCCACCAGTATTTGGGGAACCCAGCAGCTGCATCTGTCCGGTCAGTCAGATTATGATGGTGTGTTTGGCATTTGGTACGGCAAGGGACCAGGAGTTGATCGCTCCGGTGATGTTTTCAAGCACGCAAATATGGCCGGTACATCTGAAAATGGGGGTGTGCTTGTGTTAATGGGGGACGACCATACGGCGAAATCCTCCACTGTTGCGCACCAAAGTGAGCAGGCCATGGCCGCCTCCATGATCCCGGTTCTAAACCCGGCAACAGTACAGGAATATCTGGATTTTGGCCTTTATGGGATCGCGATGAGCCGCTATAGCGGCTGTTGGGTTGGAATGAAATGTTTGACCGATACGGTCGAAAGCTCAGCCACGGTTCAGGTGGGACCAGACCGCGTTCAGATTAGCATTCCAACCGAGATTGAAGCCCCCGCAGGTGGTGTTCACCTGCGCTGGCCTGATCCAGCCGTAGAGCAGGAACGGCGTTTGGTTGAGCATAAGCTCCCGATGGTTGAAGCGTTTATACGTGCCAACAAGCTCGATCGTATCACGCAGGATAGTGCCCAGCGTAAATTTGGTATTGTGACCACGGGTAAATCCTGGTTGGACGTGACACAGGCCTTGGCTGATCTTGGAATAACCGAGAGTTTCGCAGAGCAAATTGGTCTGTCCGTTTATAAGGTCGGGTGCACTTGGCCCGTAGAGCCGACAGGTCTACGGCAGTTTGCAGAAGGTCTGGATGAGATCTTGGTCGTTGAAGAGAAGCGTGGCCTCATCGAAGAGCAGGCAGCGCGTATTCTATACGATATGCCTGCGCGTCCGCGCATTGTTGGAAAACAAGATGATCAGGGACAGCGCCTGCTGTCTTCATACGGGGAATTAACGCCAAAACAGGTGGCAGAGGCTATTGCCTCTCGTTTGAAGCTTCGGGACTTACCTCCTGAGATTAAAGAAGGCATGGCAATAGCGGAAGCCAACGACGCGGGTAATACGCGTCCGCCAGCTTCTGTGACCCGAAGTCCTTGGTTCTGTTCCGGCTGTCCGCATAATTCCTCTACCAATGTGCCAGAGGGAAGCCGCGCAATGGCAGGTATCGGTTGTCATACGATGGCTGTCTACATGCCCAACCGCAGGACTGAAACCTATACCCATATGGGGGCTGAAGGTAGCAACTGGATCGGGCAAGCGCCTTTCACCAACGAAAAACACATTTTCCAGAATTTGGGCGATGGAACCTATTACCATTCAGGCTTGATGGCGATCCGTGCCGCCGCTGCGGCAGACGTCAATATCACCTATAAGATCCTCTTTAATGATGCCGTCGCGATGACGGGGGGGCAACCATTTGATGGACCACTATCTCCTTGGCAAATTAGCCAACAGGTTCATTCTGAAGGGGTGAAAAAGATTGCCGTCGTTACGGACGAGCCAGAGAAATATGATAGCCGAGCGGATTGGGCACCGGGTGTTCAAATCCATCACCGTGACGATCTCGATAAAGTTCAGCGTGATCTGAGAGAGGTGGAAGGCGTTACGGTCCTGATTTACGATCAGACCTGCGCAGCTGAGAAACGCCGCCGCCGCAAACGGGGTACATTCCCTGACCCCGAAAAACGGGCCTTCATCAACGATCTTGTTTGTGAAGGCTGCGGTGATTGTGGCGTCGCTTCTAACTGTGTTTCCGTTAAACCACTTGAAACTGAGTTCGGGCGGAAAAGAGAAATTGATCAGTCTAGCTGTAATAAGGATTTTTCATGTGTTAAAGGGTTTTGCCCAAGCTTTGTAACCGTTGAAGGGGGAGGACTGCGTAAACCAGAAAAGCCTTCTGTAACTTCGAGCGACATTGACGTTAATGACCCGGCAGCGGGCGTTCCTGAGCCAGAGCTGATGCCGATCTCCGGTAGTTATAATATTCTGGTAACGGGTATTGGCGGAACGGGTGTGGTAACGGTCGGGGCTCTTCTTGGGATGGCAGCTCATCTGGAAGGCAAAGGGGCTACTATTCTGGATCAAACTGGACTTGCGCAGAAAAACGGTGCCGTGATGAGCCATGTTCGTTTAACGAACGAGGCGAAAGATCTGTCCGGTACTCGTATTCCAAACCGTCAAACTGATCTGGTTGTTGGCTGTGATCTGGTTGTGGCGGCTGGCGCTGATGCGCTTTCAACATATGGACTTGGGCGAACAAGGGCGATCATTAACGATCATGTGGTGCCTGTTGCGGCCTTTACCCTTGCGCCTGATCTGGCGATGGATCGCGATGCCATGACATCATTGGTCGCAGAAAGCATCGGGCGGGAGCAGGCAGAGTTTATTGATAGCACCACCCTTGCCACGGCTTTGATGGGCGATAGCATTGCAGCGAACCTCTTCTTGCTGGGATATGCATTCCAGAAAGGTGTTATCCCGCTTTCACTTGCTTCAATTGAGCAGGCAATTGAACTGAACGGTGTTGCCATTGAAGCAAATAAACGTAGCTTTGCATGGGGACGGAAAGCCGCTGTTCAGCTTGATCTCGTCACAAGCATTGCCAAACCAGCCAAGAGTGCGGAAGTGATCGAAAAGCCCAAAAGCTTGGATGAAATGATTGCTCACCGGGAGGCTGAACTGACCGCTTACCAGAGCGGAAGATACGCCAAGAGGTATCGCAAGCTAGTAGATCAGGTTCGGTCGAGGGAGCAGGCCATTGGAAATACAGAACTAGCGCTTACAAAAGCGGCGGCCCGGTATTTCTATAAGCTGATGGCATATAAAGATGAATATGAAGTGGCACGTCTCTACACGAACGGCAGTTTTGAAGAAAAAGTTCTGGCCCGCTTTGACGGAGAGTATGAGCTCAAATTCCATCTTGCACCGCCGCTTTTTGCGAAGAAAGATCGAGAGACAGGTCATCTGATCAAACAGGAATTCGGTCCTTGGATGTTTAAAGCATTCAAAATGCTGTCTAAATTCAAATTTCTAAGGGGCTCCGCCCTTGATCCATTTGCGAGAACGGAAGAGCGGAAAAAAGAGGTGGCTTTGATCGCTCGTTATGAGGCCGACATGACAGAAATGCTGACGAAGCTTTCCGCTGAGAATCTTAACCTTGCGGTGGAGATCGCAGAAGTACCTGAACATATACGCGGGTTTGGCCATGTGAAGGAGCGGCATTTAGAGGCGGCTGAGGCTGAGTGGGATAGCCTTATGAACCGTTTTCGAAGCGGCGATGTGACTAAAGAAGCCGCGCAGTAAAAGTGTGATAAATCCGCGGGGGATAAGATTTCTATTGGATGTCTTGGCCCGCGCGGATACCCTTTATCCAGAACGATAATAATAAAAAGGCGAGGAAAAATGAGCCAAGATATCCTTGAAAGCTTTGAAAATGGGGTCGCAACGCTGACCTTTAACCGTCCACAGTCCCGAAATGCGCTGACGCAGGAAATGTATAAAATCCTGATGGAAGCATTGCCGCGGTTAGGGGCTGACCCTAAGGTTCGGGCAATCGTGTTGACGGGGGCAGGTGGTGCCTTTTGTGCAGGCGGCGATGTGAAAAGTTTCGCAGCCGCAGCCAGTGGTGATGGCGCGGGCGCATATGACTTTAATCAGAAAGTGGATGGACTGCGCTTTCGCATGAGCGTGACCTCTATGATTCATGAACTCCCAAAGCCGGTTATTGCAGCCATTCCAGGGCCTGCTGCGGGCGCTGGGTTTTCTATCGCACTGGCATGCGATATGCGGATCGCGCTGGATACGGCTAAATTGACAACTGCCTTTTCTAAGGTCGGATTGTCAGGCGACTTCGGCGGATCTTATTTTCTGACGCAGTTGGTCGGAACGGCAAAAGCGCGGGAGCTATATTTCTCCGCTCGCGTTATGACAGGTTCAGAGGCGGAAGAAATGGGGATCGTTAACAAGGCTGTGCCGGCCGAAAATTACGAAGCAGCTGTTCAGGAAATGGCAGCCCAGATCGCGTCTCTTCCAACCATTGCACTTGGTTATATGAAGAAGAACCTGAATAAGGCAATGCATAGCGATTTGCATTCTGTTCTTGATGCAGAAGCCGTTCATATGATTACCTGTTTTGACACAGAAGATCACAAAGGTGCAGCGAAGGCCTTTGTCGAAAAGAAAGCTCCAGTCTTTAACGGAAAATAGTTCAAGACAGATGGATGGAGTGGGAAAGGGGGAAGGGTAAACCTTTCCCCTTTTTTGTATGCAGGCGGTGATCCGTGCGACGATATGACGCCTCGGATGTCATTGATCTCAATCATTGCATAAAATATATCCAGATCACTCGTACAAGTATTGGTGGGTGGATTATGGACAAATTTTTTTCATTGCTTCGGTTCGTGCCGATCCTTGGGCTTTTTGTGAAAGAAGCCATCGAAGGTCCCGATAGCACGAAGATTAATTTCCTTCTGAATGTTGTTATGGTGTGGCTGCTCTGCATTTATGCTTTTGGCTATCCAGCGATTATTGCACCGCTTCTGATCGTGGCTCCCGGTATGATCCTCATATTGGTTGGGATCACTTTTCAGCCAACTTCAGCCGAGAAATAAATCAGTTCATTGATAAGCGTTGACCTGATTCCTGATCCATTTTAGGACTTGAATAAACGTTCCAGGAATCAGGTCCATTTATGTCTGAAATTGCCGCACTTGTTCTTCCGCTCTTTGGGTTGATCCTCATCGGGTATTTGGCAGCCCGCATAACCAAGCAGCCAGAAGCTGCTATGGGGTGGCTTAATACCTTTATTGTTTATGCGGCATTGCCAGCATTATTTTTCAATCTGGTCTCGGTAACCCCGATTGAAGAGCTCGCTCGCTGGGAATTCATTCTGGCGAACCTCTCTACGACCTTAGCCGTTTTCTTACTGGTATTGGCAATTGGCCTTACCCTTTTAAGGGAGCGAATTCCGGCTGCTACTATTCAAGGTCTCGGCGCGGCATATGGTAACATCGGATATATGGGACCTGCCATAGCGACCATCGTTTTCGGCCAACAGGCAGCGGTTCCACTTGCCCTGATTATCTGTTTTGAAAATGTCATGCATTTCATTATTGCACCGACAATGATGGCCATATCAGGTGAGGAGAAACAAAAAATCTCCGATTTGATCTTGGGAATTGCCCGGCGTGTTTTTTTCCATCCGTTTATTATTGCAACTATGGCAGGGGTGATTGCGGCTTTCTTCGAATTCACACCACCAGCACCAATTTCGAAATTGATTGGGTATTTGGCACAGGCGGCAGCACCATGTGCATTGTTCGCTATGGGGGTCAGTCTTGCACTTCGTCCCCTGCGCCGCGTTCCGGGGGAGCTGAGTTACATTGTACCGGCTAATTTGATCCTGCATCCGTTGTTGATGTATGTAACGCTTAGTTGGGTTGGTAAATTTGATCCGATTTGGCTTTACACTGCGGTTCTTCTGGCCGCGTTGCCAACCGCAACGAACGTTTATGTTTTGGCGCAACAATATGGGGTCTGGATTGAGAGAGCGTCAGCCACAATTCTGATCACAACGGTGTCGTCAATTGTGACGGTCAGTGGCTTTATTTATGCGATTAAAACGGGTCTGCTGCCGCCGGACCTTTTCCCTTAAGAAGGATCGGACTGTCATTGCAGAAAAGGCGCTGACAGGCTACAAAGAGACCAAATTTTCTTTATCGGAGTTTTGACGAAAAATGGCGTCTTACCAATATATCTATGTGATGAATGGTCTGTCCAAGACCTATCCGGGCGGAAAGCAGGTCCTGCGTGATATTCGTCTGAGTTTCTTCCCTGGCGCCAAAATTGGTGTGTTGGGTCTGAACGGTGCGGGTAAATCAACCCTTCTAAAAATCATGGCCGGTATCGAAACCGAATTCCAGGGGGAGGCTTGGGCCGCCGACGGCGTGAAAGTTGGCTACCTCGCACAGGAACCGGAATTGAACCCAGAGAAAGACGTGCTTGGCAACGTTATGGAAGGTGTCGGCGAGAAAAAGGCTCTGCTTGATAAATTCAATGAGATTTCTGCTCGCTTTGCAGAAGAACTGACCGATGATGAGATGAATGATCTTATCGCGGAGCAGGGAGAGCTTCAGGAACAGATTGATGCTCAGAACCTTTGGGATCTGGAGCGCGAAGTTGAGATCGCGATGGATGCCCTTCGTTGCCCGCCATCCAATGCCGATGTGACGAAACTCTCCGGTGGTGAGCGACGCCGAGTTGCTCTTTGCCGTTTGCTTCTCTCTAAACCAGATATGCTGCTGCTTGACGAGCCAACCAACCATCTGGACGCGGAAAGCGTCGCATGGCTTGAGCGCTTCCTGCACGAATATACAGGTACAGTTGTGGCTGTGACCCACGATCGCTACTTCCTTGATAATGTTGCAGGCTGGATCCTGGAGCTGGACCGGGGGCATGGTATTCCTTGGGAAGGTAATTATTCCAGCTGGCTTGACCAGAAAGAGAAGCGATTGGAGCAGGAAGGCAAAGCAGAAGATGCACGCCGCCGTACATTGAAACATGAGCTGGAATGGGTGCGTCAGGGGGCGAAGGGCCGTCAGGCTAAATCCAAAGCCCGATTGAAAGCTTATGAAGATATGCTCAATCAGGACACCGACAAGCGTGTGGATGATATGCAAATCACTATTCCGGCCGGTCCGCGCCTCGGTGATTTGGTTGTGGAAGCTGAGCATGTCGCTAAAGGCTATGGCGATCGCCTTTTGATTGATGATTTGAACTTTAAGTTGCCTCCGGGGGCGATTGTTGGGGTTATCGGTCCGAACGGTGCCGGTAAAACGACTTTGTTCAAAATGCTCACTGGTAACGAACAACCTGATCAGGGGGATTTCCGCGTTGGACCAACTGTGAAGCTTGGGTATGTGGATCAGGACCGAGACACACTTGATCCAAATAAAACCGTCTGGGAAGAAATCTCCGAAGGAAATGAGATTATTTATCTGGGCAAGAAAGAGATTAACAGCCGCGCTTATGTGTCTGGCTTTAATTTCAAAGGATCGGATCAACAGAAGAAAGTCGGGCAACTTTCCGGTGGTGAACGGAACCGTGTTAACCTGGCGAAGATGCTGAAATCTGGCGCTAACTTCCTGATGCTCGACGAACCAACCAACGATTTGGACGTGGATACGCTTCGTGCATTGGAAGAGGCTCTACTGGAGTTTGCTGGCTGTGCGGTCGTGATCAGCCATGATCGCTGGTTCCTTGACCGGATTGCCACCCACATTCTCGCCTATGAGGGCGACAGTCATGTGGAATGGTTCGAAGGTAACTTCGAGGCCTATGAAGAGGATAAGAAGCGGCGTTTGGGGGCTCAGTCAATAGAGCCAACGCGGATTAAATATAAACCGATTAGCCGTTAATCATAAAAGGCCCGCTATTTAGCGGGCCTTTTGATTTGGATTAGTTGTTTCTTGCACCACGTGGCAGAGGTGGGCTTTCCTGACCAACTATAAGTGCGTCCACAAACCGGTTAGCTTCCGTGAGCGTGCATTTAAAGCCGTCACTGGTAGCCCGTATGGCGGTGACTTTATCTCCGCTCTCCACTAGAGATTTGATATATTGATGCATTTCGGGGCCTGACATATCCCGAAATTTCTTTCCCTGGGTTATCTTTGCCTCCAGTACCTGAAATTGGGGCTGGAGGAGCGAGATAATCTCCTCAGGTTGCTCAATAGAGACAAGTAAAGTTCCCTCGTCTGAGAGTGTTAAAAGTGGTGCATTAAAAGTTGCGTGGGTACGGATCCGAATTCTTTCGGCCTTGAGCGCTTCTCTCAAACTGGAAAGGTCCAGCTTTTTAAGACCGATTTCGAGATATTTCGGACTCTTTCCATTATTCTGGAGGTTCAGGTTAAGCGTCATTTCATGTGTTTTATCCAACACGCGAAGCCAGTCAATATTCTGAGCTGGGATAAAAGCGAAGCTATTGGCAGGGGCATTGGAGCCTCCAAGGTGAGGAGGGCGAAAACGACACCAGATTCCGTTTTCAGACCAGCCGATGCGCCAAGAGGTTTCTTGACGTGAAATGAGGTAGCGTTTTAAAGCATTTAATGGGAAAAATGAGAGAATTGAGCCCCAAACGAGACAAAAAGCAATAAGCCACCATGGAGGCATATCCGAAAACAGAACCCATGGTAAAATAAGGATGGCTAAAATGATTGGTGTTAGGAGTGAACCGACCAGTAGTGATCGCTTATCAATTTCTCGATAAGTTCGAAGTCCAGTCTCGTCCCTGACGGTGCGGTCTGAGACGATGTCCACACAAATACTACTCATATTTCAACCAAACCCAAAAATGGGGCGTAAGCGACTTATAAGTACACATATGTAAAATCAATTCCTTAACAAATTTTCAACCTTTGGGTTAAGGTCGCTGTAATATTTGGGCATTAATAAAAGAAAACGCAGTTTTCAGGGATGCGGCATGATTGATATAGAAAAGACGGCAATTAAGGATGTGATTATCATCACGCCTAAGAGATTTGGGGACAGCCGAGGCTTCTTTTCTGAAGTTTGGAATGCGCAAAACTTCGCAAAAGCCGGGATAACAGATGCATTTGTGCAGGATAACCATGCTTTTAGTTCAGAGAAGGGAACGCTTCGGGGATTGCACTATCAAACTGACCCTCATGCACAGGGAAAACTGGTTAGAGTGACACGCGGAGCCGTCTTGGATGTTGCCGTTGATATTCGGGTGGGATCCCCCACTTTCGGTCTGCATGTCGCTGTGGAGCTTTCCTCTGAGAATTGGCGTCAGCTATGGGTGCCAAAAGGATTTGCGCATGGCTATGTAACACTTACCGAGAATGTGGAGTTTCTGTATAAGGTAAGCGGTAGATATAGCCCGGAAAATGAGGCGGGTATTATCTGGAACGATCCGGATCTTGGAATTAACTGGGGCTTGTCTGAAGAAGAAGTGCATTTGTCTGACAAAGACAAGATCCTGCCCAAGTTTAAGGACCAGGATAAGCTGTTCCAGTATGGAGGGGATAAATGACCGCTTTTGTAACTGGCGGCGCTGGGTTTATTGGCTCGGCTTTGGTCCGAGATCTTGTGAAATCAGGTGATGAGCAGGTTGTGACAATTGACAAGCTGACTTATGCGGGAAGTTTGGAAAATTTAAGGGAAATAAATGCCGCGGAAAATCACCATTTCGAACAGGTTGATATCTGCGATATGGAAGCTGTTAAGTCTCTGTTTGATAAATACCGCCCATCTACCGTCTATCATCTAGCAGCGGAAAGTCATGTAGACCGTTCTATTGACGGCCCTGCCGCTTTTATCCAAACCAACCTTGTTGGCACTTTTACAATGCTACAAGCCGCGTTGGAATATTGGAGAGAGCTGGAAAATGGAGAGCAAGCTAGCTTCCGGTTTTTGCATATCTCAACGGACGAGGTTTATGGAGAGCTGGGCGCTGAAGGTTATTTCAGTGAAGATAGTCCTTATGATCCTAATTCTCCTTATTCCTCCAGCAAAGCGGGATCGGATCATCTTGCGAGGGCTTGGTATAGAACTTACGGGTTGCCGGTTCTGGTCACCAATTGCTCCAATAATTACGGACCATATCAGTTCCCGGAGAAACTGCTGCCAGTGATTATTCTAAACGCATTGGCTGGACGAGAGTTGCCGGTTTATGGAAATGGTCTCAACATTCGTGATTGGCTGTATGTTCATGACCATACAGATGCTCTTCAGAAGGTTGTGGCAAAAGGGACTGCAGGAGAGACCTATATGATTGGTGGTCGGGCAGAGCAGACTAACATTCATATGGTGAAGGCCATTTGTAACAT
>JAEPMY010000040.1 GCA_017643685.1 Sneathiella sp. | reverse complement strand
CCAGGCCTCTTTTGGGGCCGGTATTCCGGATACTGTCGGCTGTACAACTGTCAATAAGATGTGTGGCTCCGGTATGCGGGCGGCGATGTATGCCTATGACGCGATTAAAGCGGGCAGCAGCGACGTAATGGTTGCTGGTGGTTTCGAGAGCATGACCAATGCGCCTTATATCCTCCCAAAAGTGCGCAGCGGCATGCGTCTCGGCCACGGTGAAGTGAAGGATCACATGTTCCTCGATGGTCTGGAAGATGCCTATGAAGAAGGTCGTCTGATGGGCTCCTTCGCGGAAGAAACCGCTGGTAAATACCAGTTTACCCGCGAAGCACAGGATGCTTATGCTATTGAATCCTTGCGCCGTGCGAAACAGGCAACGGAAGATGGGACATTTGACCCTGAGATCGTTCCAGTGTCTGTTAAAACCCGCAAAGGCGAAGTTGTCATCGAGCGTGATGAACAAGCTATCAAAGGCAACCCGGACAAAATTCCAACATTGAAACCTGCTTTTGCTAAAGACGGTACAGTTACCGCGGCAAATGCTTCCTCCATTTCTGATGGTGGTGCAGCGCTGGTTATGATGCGGAAATCCGAAGCGGAAAAACGGGGCCTGAAGCCGATTGCAACTTTCCACGCGCATTCCACAAATGCCCGTAAACCAGCTGAATTTACAATTGCCCCAATCGGTGCGATTTCCAAAGTGATGGATAAAGTTGGCTGGACCAAAGACGATGTTGATCTGTTTGAGATTAATGAAGCCTTTGCTGTTGTCGCGATGGCCGCAATGAAAGACCTTGGTCTGGACCATGACAAAGTGAACGTTCATGGTGGTGCCTGTGCCCTTGGTCACCCAGTAGGGGCGTCTGGCGCCCGGATCGTGATTACCCTGCTGAATGCCCTGAAAAAATACGGCAAGAAGCGCGGTGTTGCGGCTCTGTGTATTGGTGGCGGCGAAGCCACAGCAATGGCAGTTGAGCTAGCTGACTAAAGGTTGATGTAATCCGCCAGACGGCGAGGAAGTAAAGACATGATTTTGACTGAAGAACAAACCATGATCCGCGATATGGCGCGGGATTTTGCGACGAACCGTCTGGCGCCTAATACGGTTGCGTGGGAGCAGGCAGCCGCCGTTCCCCGTGACGTGTTCGATGAAATGGGACAACTTGGCCTGATGGGCATGACCGTTCCTGAAGAATATGGTGGGGCCGGGACCGATTATGTGTCCTATGCGTTGGCGCTGATGGAAATTGCGGGTGGTGATGGTGCCATCTCCACAGTGATGAGTGTTAACAACTCCCCTTGTTGTGCTGCGATCCTGAAAGATGGCACCGACGCACAGAAACAGAAATACCTGACGCCCCTTGCCAAGGGTGAAATGATTGGCGCGTTCTGTCTGACGGAGCCACATGCCGGATCAGACGCCTCAGCGCTGAAAACCAAAGCAGTGCGCGATGGGGATGATTTTATTATCAATGGCACCAAGCAGTTTATCACATCTGGTAAAATCGGAGGTGTCGCGCTGGTTTTTGCCGTAACAGATCCAGCCGCTGGGAAGAAGGGCATTAGCTGCTTTATCGTTCCAACAGACACGCCGGGTTACCGGGTTGCTTCAGTTGAGGCAAAATTGGGTCAGAAGGCTTCTGATACCTGCCAGATCGCCTTTGATGACGTTCGGGTTCCTGCTGAGAATATGCTGGGCGCCGAGGGGGCCGGTTATCGCATCGCCCTTGCCAACCTTGAAACCGGTCGTATCGGTATCGGCGCGCAAAGTGTGGGCATGGCTGCGGCGGCCCTTAACCATGCGGTTGAATATTCAAAAGAGCGGGTTTCTTTTGATCAGCCGATTATCCAGCATCAGGCCGTAGGTTTCCGCCTTGCGGATATGGCAACTAAGGTTGAAGTCGCCCGTCAAATGGTTCTACACGCGGCCACATTGAAAGATGCAGGTCTGCCTTGTTTGACAGAAGCCAGTATGGCGAAACTTTTTGCCTCTGAAATGGCTGAGGAAGTTTGCTCTGGCGCGATCCAGACATTGGGCGGTAACGGCTTTATTGCTGATTATCCGGTTGAGAAGATTTACCGTGATGTCCGTGTTTGTCAGATTTACGAAGGTACTTCTGACATTCAGAAGATGGTGATCGCGCGCGGTCTCGCGGCTTAAAGGACGACTGGTATAATGAGCGCGCCGATTGATTTTTATTTCGATTTTTCATCCCCTTACGCCTATTTGGCGAGCCGGATGATTGGGCCCGTTGCTGAAAAGCACGGCCGAGAGGTCAATTGGCATTCGTTCATGTTAGGGGCGGCATTTAAAGGTGAGAAAACCATGCCGCTCACCATGTATCCAAAGAAGGGTGCTTATTCGCGGCTTGATTTTGATCGCACAGCACGAAAGCATGGTATTCCGTTCAATATGCCGGTGGATTTTCCAAAAGTGACATTGCATGCTTCGCGTGTCTTTTTTTGGTTATCCCAAAAAGACAAAGTGGCAGCGCAGGCTTTCGGTGAAGCGGTGTTCGCGGCCTATTTTGTGGATGGCCGGGATATTTCGGACGCTTCGGTGGTTTTGGATATTGCTGAAGAGGCGAACCTTGATCGCAGAGGCGTGGAAGCTGTGATGCAGGATGCGGCTATCAAAGAGGCTTATAAAGCGTCTGTGGATGACATTGTAGACGGTAAAGAGATTTTTGGGGCTCCGTATTTTGTAGTGGATGGGGAGCCTTTTTGGGGTGCAGATCGCGTTGGTCAAATTGACGAATGGCTGCAAACCGGGGGCTGGTAAGCCCTAAATAGAAGGGGAGAGCCCCGCGCCGAGGCGCGAGGCAATTGTAATGTGGCTTAGAACAAGAAATAGCCACCATCGATAAGGAAAGTATCGCCCGTATGGTACGCGCTGGCATTGGACATAATGTAGACAGCAATACCGCCGAAATCTTCGGGGTTGCCCCAGCGACCTGCCGGAATTCGGGGCAGCACGTTGTCGGAAAATTTGTCCCAGTTGAAAAGCGGATCCGTCATGGCGGTTTCAATCCAGCCTGGCAAAATCGCGTTGGCGGTGATGCCTTTGCCTGCAAATTCAACGGACATGGCCCGCAGCATGGAAATCAATCCCCCTTTGGTCGCTGCGTAATGCTCGTTCCGGGCAGCACCAGAGACAGCAGCGAGGCTGGCGGTGCCGACAATACGTCCGCCCGGATCGCCGTTCTCAGCCCGCTCAACCATATGTTTGGTGGCTTCCTGCATGGTGTAAAACGCGCCGTCCAGGTTAATCTGCGTAATGCGTTTCCATTCTTCGTCAGTGATGTCGAGGAAAGAGCGGGAGCGACCGCTAACACCTGCGTTGGCAAAGCAACCATCCACACGGCCAAACTGGCTCAAGGTTTCAGCAAAGCAGTCTTTGACTTCCTGCTGATCGCCCACATTACACGTGATCGCGGCAACTTTGGTGCCAAACTGTTTCAGCTCTTCAAGGGCTGCGGCGTTTTTTTCTTCGTTCGTACCCCAGATGCAAACATCACCACCGGCCTCGGCAATGGCTTTACCCATTCCAAGTCCAATTCCGCCATTTCCACCTGTGATGAGGGCGACCTTACCCGTGAGGTCGAATGCTTTATAGGCCATTTTAGGCTCCCTTACTTTTTTATGGTTATCGGCAAAGGCGTAGCACAAAGCCAGATACTCGCCAAGAAATTGATGAAAAGCCATGGCAGATTAACCGCTGCCTTTTCATCCTGTTTTTTCATTTCTGCAAAAAGGAATTTTGCGTAAATGTCAGTCTTAAAAAGCAATCTAAATACCAGAAGTGACGATTTTAAATCCAATGCGGCGCATATGCAGTCTTTGGTGAATGATCTTCGGGAAAAAGTAGCCTCCGCCAAACAAGGCGGCGGAGAGCGGGCGCGCGATAAGCATTTATCTCGCGGCAAACTCCTCCCTCGGGAGCGGGTTCGCAAACTGCTTGATCCGGGCTCTCCCTTCCTGGAGTTTAGCCAGCTCGCAGCCTATGACATGTATGGCGGTGACATTAATTCTGCCGGTATCATTACCGGGGTCGGCCGTATTCAAGGGCGCGAATGTGTTGTTGTCTGTAACGACGCCACCGTTAAAGGCGGAACATATTACCCGATGACGGTGAAGAAGCATTTACGTGCGCAGGAAGTGGCAGAGCAGAACCATCTGCCATGTGTGTATCTGGTTGATAGCGGCGGGGCGAACCTTCCTAATCAGCAGGATGTGTTCCCGGACCGCGAACATTTCGGTCGCATCTTCTTCAATCAGGCAAATATGTCAGCCAAAGGCATTCCGCAGGTTGCGGTTGTTATGGGTTCCTGCACAGCGGGCGGTGCCTATGTTCCGGCCATGTCCGATGAAAGCGTCATCGTTCGCAATCAGGGTACGATTTTCTTGGGCGGCCCGCCGCTTGTGAAAGCGGCAACGGGTGAGGTTGTCTCCGCCGAGGATCTGGGCGGTGCCGACGTGCACTCTCGCACTTCAGGTGTGACCGATCATTATGCGGAAAACGATCTTCATGCGCTGGAAATCGCGCGGAATATTGTGGGGACGTTTAACCGTCCAAAATCCATGCCGCTCGATATCAGAAAGCCGGTTGATCCGCTTTATGATCCGAAGGAAATTTACGGCCTGATCCCGCAGGATACGCGTCAGCCCTTTGACGTGCGGGAGATTATCGCCCGTGTGGTGGATGGTTCTGAATTTGACGAGTTTAAAAAGCTTTACGGGACAACATTGGTAACCGGTTTTGCACATCTGCATGGTTATCCAGTTGGCATCATCGCCAATAACGGAATTCTCTTCTCGGAATCTGCTGTTAAAGGGGCGCACTTTATTGAGCTTTGCTGCCAACGGAATATCCCGCTTGTTTTCTTGCAGAATATCACCGGCTTTATGGTGGGGCAGAAGTATGAAAGCGGCGGCATCGCGAAAGATGGTGCCAAGCTGGTAACCGCAGTTGCGACAGCGAAAGTGCCGAAATTTACAATGGTATTTGGCGGCTCTTTCGGGGCCGGTAACTATGGTATGTGTGGCCGGGCTTATAGCCCCCGTATGATGTGGATGTGGCCAAACTCCCGCATTTCCGTCATGGGCGGGGAGCAGGCGGCTTCTGTTCTGGCAACTGTTAAACGCGATGGTATGGAAGCCCGCGGCGAGACATGGAGCGCAGAAGAGGAAGAAGCCTTCAAAGCCCCGGTTCGTGATCAGTATGAAGCGGAAGGTCATCCATATTTTGCCAGCGCCCGTCTTTGGGATGATGGCATTATTGATCCGGCGGATACCCGCCGCGTGTTGGGCTTGGGTGTGTCGGCATCCCTGAACGCCCCGATTGAGCCGACGAAATTTGGTCTCTTTAGAATGTAAGGATAGAAGAATGAGCGAAGAATCTGCTGTATTGCATTTTTCAACTGACGGTATTGCGACTGTGACGTTGAACCGCCCGGACCTTCACAATGCCTTTGATGAAGAGCTGATTGAACGTCTTGGGGATATGTTTGAGGATCTGGGCCATCAGGAAGGCGTGCGCGCCGTGGTGGTTGCCGCTGCGGGCAAAAGCTTCTGCGCAGGCGCGGATCTAAATTGGATGAAACGGGCAGCCGGCTTTACTGAGGAAGATAACCGCGAAGATGCGCTCTCCCTCGGCCGGATGCTGAAAAACCTGCATAACATTCCAAAACCAACAATTGCGCTGGTGCAGGGCGCTGCCTATGGCGGCGGTGTTGGACTTGTTGCCGCCTGTGACATCGCAATCGGCGTTAAGTCTTCAAAATTCTGTCTGTCAGAAGTGAAGCTTGGCCTGATCCCGGCGGTAATTTCTCCTTATGTGGTGGAGGCAATGGGCATTCGGGCGTGCCGTCGTTATTTCCTGACCGCTGAAGTCTTTGGGGCGGATGTGGCGAAAGAGAACGGCTTGCTACACGAAGTGGTTGACGATGTGCATGATCTTGCCGAAGCGCGGGATCGTGTGCTGAACCAGTTCCGTGTCAATGCGCCGGATGCAATGGCCGATGCCAAGGATCTGATTTACACAGTTGCAGGGCGCCCGATTGATCAAGATGTGATTGCGGAAACCGCAGATCGGATTGCTGCACGGCGCACAACAGACGAGGCGAAAGAGGGCATCACTGCCTTTCTTGAAAAACGCAAAGCTTCTTGGAATAATTCCTGATAAAGGTGGATTAACCGGTGTTTCAAAAAATACTCATTGCAAACCGCGGTGAAATTGCCTGCCGCGTTATTGATACAGCCCGCAAACTAGGCATTAAAACTGTCGCAGTCTATTCTGAGGCTGATGCCACATCCCGCCACGTTCAAATGGCGGATGAGGCTGTACTTCTGGGCCCTGCTGAAGTTTCTGAAAGTTATCTGAAAGCAGATAAAATTCTGAAAATTACCAAGGAAACCGGGGCAGAAGCCATCCATCCGGGTTACGGTTTTCTGTCCGAGAATGCGGATTTCGCAGAGAAATGTGCTGCAGAAAATGTGGTCTTTATTGGCCCGCCTGCAAGTGCCATTCGGGCGATGGGCCTGAAAGATGCTGCGAAAGCCATGATGGAAGAGGCTGGCGTGCCTGTGGTCCCCGGTTATCATGGTGAGGGGCAGGACCCCGCTATGTTGGCAGAGGAAGCCGGTCGGATCGGGTATCCGGTGCTGATCAAGGCTGTCGCTGGCGGTGGCGGTAAGGGCATGCGCCGTGTGGATAGTGCAGAAGAGTTTCCTGTGGCCCTTGGTGCGGCGCAGCGGGAAGCCGCTAATGCCTTTGGTGATGATCGGGTCTTGATTGAAAAATTCCTCGTGAAGCCACGGCATATTGAAATTCAGGTTTTTGCTGATGGGCACGGCAATGCTGTTCATCTGTTTGAGCGGGATTGTTCTTTGCAGCGGCGCCACCAAAAAGTGATTGAGGAGGCACCGGCCCCTGGGATGCCTGAGAAAATGCGGGCAGCAATGGGAGCCGCAGCGGTTGCGGCGGCCAAGGCCATCAATTACGAAGGTGCAGGTACCGTCGAATTTATTGCAGATGTGACTGATGGTCTGAAGGAAGATGGGTTCTTCTTCATGGAGATGAATACCCGCCTTCAGGTGGAGCATCCGGTTACAGAACTGATCACCGGTCAGGATCTGGTTGAATGGCAACTGATTGTGGCATCTGGCGGCACGCTGCCCGTTGCACAAGAGGAACTGTTAATTTCCGGACACTCTTTTGAGGCACGCCTCTATGCGGAAGATCCAGATAACGACTTCCTGCCAGCGACGGGTCCTCTACTTCGCTTGCGTCCACCTGCGGAAGAGGATGGGGTTCGCGTTGATACGGGCGTTCGGGAAGGCGATAGCGTCACCCCTTTCTATGATCCGATGATCGCCAAGCTGGTTGTTTGGGATAAAAACCGGGACGCTGCGCTTCGTAAACTTGGGGCTGCGCTTAGTGATTATCAGGTGGCCGGTCTGGTCACGAACCTTGAGTTTCTGAAAAACGTAGCGTCAAATAAAACTTTTGCAGAAGCGGATTTGGATACCGGATTTATTGACCGTCTGCGCGATGAGTTGATTCCAGAAAAACCACCGGTGACAGACAAGCATGTGGCACTGGTCGTTCTTTATGACCTGTTGACAGAAGCCGCAGCTAAAGAAGCTTCCGCTGGTGGGACTGCAGATCCATATTCTCCGTGGAATGATAGTTCCGCGTGGCGTATGAACGATGAGGCACATCACGATTACACATTTACGCTTGCGGGCGACGATGTGGAAGTGACCGCTATTTTCAAGGATGGCAAATATCATCTGACCTTGCCAGGAGGTGTTATCGCCGCAACCGCAGAAATTCTTGAGGATGGCAGCATTCGCGCGAACCTCGATGGTCATCAGGTGACGGCGGCAGTTATCCAGGATCAAGCGCGATATATCGTGATATTCGATGGTAAGCAGGTTTCTGTAAATCGTGTCATTACTGATTTTGATGGATCCGGTGATGAGGGCGGTGCAGGCGCAATTACCTCTCCAATGCCGGGGAAAATCATTCAAATGAATGTGGCTGCTGGTGATAAAGTTGCTAAAGGCGATACATTAGCGGTTATGGAGGCCATGAAAATGGAACATTCCTTGACTGCTGCGGCCGATGGCGTTGTCGCGGATGTCTTCCATGAAGTTGGGGATCAGGTGGATGAGGGTGTGACGCTGATCCGGCTGGAAACGGAAGAGGAATAAGATGAGCAATCTTCCAACGAAAGCCCGTATCTTTGAGGTCGGCGCCCGGGATGGCCTGCAAAATGAGAAGGTGGAAATTCCAACTGATATCAAATTGGAATTGATCGACCGTCTTGTGGATGCTGGCGTTACCGCACTTGAGGCCGGTGCCTTTGTGTCCCCGAAATGGGTGCCGCAAATGGCCGATACAAAGCAGATCATGGAGAAGCTTAATCGCAATGATAACGTCTCCTATGCTGTTTTGACGCCTAATATGAAGGGCTTTGACGGAGCTGTGGCTGGAAATGCAGATGAAATTCTGCTTTTCACCGCCGCGTCGGAGCAGTTTAACCAGAAGAATATCAATTGCTCCATTGATGAGAGCTTTGAACGCTTTGCCCCGGTTGTTGAGGCCGCAAAAGCTGCCAATATGCCATTTCGCCTTAGTGTTTCCTGTGCTTTGGGTAGTCCGTTTGGGGAAGAAATCTTACCTTCCAAGGTAGCAGAAGTTGCCAAGCGGGCTTTTGAACTAGGGGCTTATGAGATTTCCATTGCCGATACAATTGGTGTGGGGACGCCGCTTCAAACGAAAAATGTTCTGGAAGCGGTTGCCAAAGAGATCCCATTAGAGGCCATTGGGGTGCATTTCCATGACACTTATGGGCAGGCGCTTTCCAATATTCTGATGGCCCTGCAGGTTGGTGTAAACAAAATCGACAGTTCTGTCGCCGGGCTTGGTGGGTGCCCATATGCACCCGGTGCAACAGGAAATGTTGCAACTGAAGATGTTCTTTATATGTTAGAAGGTATGGGTATCGATACCGGCATCGATCTGGAGAAGATGGTTCGAACCGCTTGGTTCATTTCCGGCTTCCTTGGTCGCCCGCCTGTATCCAGTGTCGCCAAAGCATTAAAGAATAAATTCAATATAAATGACAGTACATCTGATTAAAGTTTGTGTGGGTATATCCTCGGTACAGCAGCTTCGCTCCTCTCAGGAGAGACGCTTGATCGCCGGGGATTTATGCCATGTCACAAAACAACGACCCCAGCGGGAGGCAGAGCTTCTCGATGGGGGATCTCTCTATTGGATCATCAAAGGCAATATTGCCGTCCGTCAGCGGATTACAGCGCTTGAACGTCTGTATGATGGTGAGGGGGAGAAATGCGGATTGATCCTTGATCCAGAACTTGTTGAAACAGAATTGGTTCAACGGGGGCCACATCAGGGATGGCGCTATCTGGAAGTCGCAGATGCGCCGCGTGATCTTCGTGATATTGTGGAAGAAGCCAATGGGGATGAAGACACCGAAGGGGAGATGTCCCCTGAAATGGCGGCCGAACTTCGGGAACTGGGGCTGATATAGCCCCAGTCTTTTGGTTAGTCTTCTTTGCGAATCCAGACTGCGGTATCGTGAAAAGCAGCCCCGCCGTTCGGTTTCGCCGCATCAGATCCCACCAGAACGTTAATCCCCATCTTTTCGATGAAAAATTTGCTGGGCCAAATGCCTTCGGAAATGACGACCCCACGCTGAAGCCCATCAAAAATCTGAGCATGGATCAGAATTGACCCCTGTGTATTTCCCATCCGAACTACATCGTCCGCTGCAATGCCGAGCGCCTCTGCATCCAGGCTGTGAAGCATCACTGTCGGTTTTTTCTCACGTTTCAATGACGACGGTGTCGCCGTGAAACTGGTGTTCAGGAAATTCCGGGCAGGGGCCGTCACCAAACGGAACGGGTGGTCTTCGCTGGCGTTTTGGATAACGTCCCAGTGACCGGGTAGGTCTGGCATCCCCGCAAAATTAGGACCGGCAATAGACCAGTCAGGGGCAAAATGATATTTGCCATCAGTATGCCCAAAACCGTTCAGGAAGTGCGCTTCGTCAAACGGGATCTGACGATCATCAAAGTTCAGCTCTGAGAGATTTTCCAAATCCGGCATGTTTGAGGCCTTGAGGGTTTCTTGCACCATCTCAAGTTCTGTCATGTGAAAACCCGGATGCTCCGCCCCAAGACGTTTCGCCAATTCGCAGATGACCCAGTGGTTTGAACGGCATTCCCCAAGGGGCTCTATGATTTTTTTGCCAAGCGCGATATGGCTGTGCCCGCCGCCTTGATAAATATCGTCATGTTCTACAAATGTCGTGGCTGGTAACAGAATATCGGCCATTTTTGCGGTTTCGGTCATAAACTGTTCATGCACACAAACGAACAAATCTTCACGTGCGAAACCTTTATGTACTTTCGCAAGGTCCGGGGCGATGTCCATTGGGTTGGTGTTTTGAACAATCATGGCCGTAATTTCCGGACCATCCCCCAAATCTTTTCTATCACCGGTCAAAATCGGTCCAATTCGGGACTGATCCAGCACGCGAATGCTAGGGTCCCGCACATCAAGCCCTTCAATCAGGGTCTTGTCCCACTTGAAGATAGCGCCATTAGTATGAAAGGCGCCGCCGCCTTCATATTGCCAACTACCGGTTACAGCAGCGATCGACAGGGCCGCATGCATATTGACCGCCCCGTTCCGACTGCGAGAGAAACCATATCCGAGCCGCAGGAAATGTTTTTTAGTATCGCCAAGTGATTTGGCGAAATCTTCAATTTCTTCCGCAGTGAGACCCGTAATATTCGCGGCCCATTCAGGGGTTTTATCCTGTAGATGCTCTTCCAGTCGTTCGTAATCTTTGGTGTATTTTGCCATATAATCATGGTCGGCATATCCATCCCGGAAAAGTACGTGCATCACGGCGGTTGCAAGTGCCCCGTCGGTACCGGGTTTCAGCATTAGATGGGTATCTGCACTTAACGCGGTTGCGTTTCGGTATGGGTCGATCACGACAATTTTTGCACCGCGCTCTTTGCGGGCGCGTGTCGCGTGTGTCATCACGTTGACCTGAGTATGTACCGCATTGGTGCCCCAAATGACCACAAGATCGGATTTAGCCATCTCACGGGGATCGCAGCCGACAAATTTACCGGCGCCGGCTTTCCACCCTGCGCGGGCCAGATTGATACAAATGGTGCCAAACTCACCACTATATTTTTTGGCGTGACGTAATCGTTCAATGCCGTCCCGCTGCACAAGGCCCATGGTTCCCGCGTAAAAATAAGGCCAGACGGTCTCTGATCCGAATTTCTCTTCTCGTTCCAGAAATTCTTTTGCAACTGTATCTAGGGCTTCGTCCCAACTGATCCGCTCAAATTGACCGCTGCCTTTGGGGCCTGTCCGCCTCATTGGATGCATTAAGCGATCTGGGTGGTGGGTGCGTTCAGCATAGCGGGCGACCTTGGCGCAAATGACACCCGCAGTATAAGTATTCTCGTCAGAGCCACGGACGCGGCCGATTTGCTGCGGTCCCAGTTTTTCAATTTCGAGGGAACAGGTAGACGGACAGTCATGAGGACAGGCGGAAGGCCTGATTTCAATATTTTCGATTTTATTCATTGTCTTGATACAATTTCCAATACGCGGGCGCCCATTATCCTACAAGTTAGTCCCTTGCAAGCGCCCCTGCAATACACGTTTGCATGAAAGAGCTGTGGATCAGGATACAACGGATGCGGAAAAGGCTGGAACTCGCATCTAGGTCAGGATATATCCTGATCTGGAATTTTAACTGGTTAGGAAAGTGACCGTTTTTGAAGAAATTGCTGAAAAGTGATGGAATGAAAGCCTTTATCGGTTGGGTGGCAGCTGGATATATCTGGCTTGTTTATCGAACAAGTAAGTGGCAGGTCATAAATGGAGAGTACCCTGATCAGCTGGTGAGGGAGAAAAAACCCTTCATCATGTCATTTTGGCATGGCCGAATTTTGATGATGCCAACTTGCGTAAAAGGCGGAGTTAAGGCGCATGTGATGATTTCGCGCCACGGAGATGGGGAAATCATCTCCCGTGCAATTCAGCATTGGGGCCTGAAAAGTGTCCGTGGTTCCAGCTCCAAAGGGGCACTTGGGGCCGTTAAGGACATCCTAAAGATTATCCGTAAAAATGAGGTTGCGGTTATCACTCCAGATGGGCCTCGTGGTCCCCGAATGCGGGCGCAGGATGGGATTGCACGGATTGCGTCGATGACAGGTGTTCCTGTATTGCCGTCGGCTTTTTCTACAACGCGTGGTCGGCGTTTGGGGTCTTGGGATAGCTTTATGTTTGCGAAACCCTTTAGCAGGGGCGTCATCATCTGGGGGGATCCGATCCACGTTCCCAAAAAGCTGGATGAGGCAGGGCTTGAAGAAGCCAAGCTGGAAATTGAGAGTAGTTTAAATTTTGTAACGCAGGAAGCAGACCGGTTATGTGGGCATGACCCGGTGCAACCTGCTGACATCCCGGGTGACGCGGATGCCGCCCGTAGGCGTGAGGCTTAAAACCTATGTATCTGTCATTGTATAACGGGCTGCTCCGATTGGCCTCCCCAATGATTGAACGTCACCTGAAGAAGCGCATTTCTGAAGGTAAGGAAGATGAAGGCCGTCTGGATGAGAGGATGGGTGAGCCATCCCGTAACCGCCCAACGGGGGAGGTTATCTGGATCCACGCAGCTTCTGTTGGGGAGAGTATCTCTGTTCTTCCGCTGATTGAAGTGCTACTTGCGCAGAAGTCAGACCGGAACATTCTTCTAACAACGGGATCGGTGACGTCGGCAAACCTGATGGAGGATCGCCTGCCGAGCGGTGCCATCCATCAATTCGTTCCTATTGATACGAAGTCGGCGGTGCATGGGTTTTTGAACCATTGGCAACCGCAGATCGCGATCTGGACCGAGTCAGAGATTTGGCCGAACCTGATCACTGAAACGGCCCGCCGTGAAATTCCAATGATGCTCATTAATGCCCGTATGACCGAGCAAAGCTTTTCCATGTGGCGGAAAACGGGCGGCCTGATTAAACGCTTACTGCGTAAATTTGACTATATTCATGCGCAGTCCCAGTTGGCTGCGGATCGGCTGGAATATTTAGGCGCGAAAGATATAGAGGTTCTAGGGAACTTAAAATTTTGCTCACCGCCATTGCCATTCAATAATGAGTTATACCGTCAGATGCTGTCTCAGACAGAGCGGCGAAAGGTTTGGTTGGCGGCGAGTACTCACAAAGGTGAAGAAGCCATCGTGGCTGAAAGCCATCTGAATCTGAAGAAGAGTTTCAAAAATCTGCTGACGATTATTGTTCCTCGCCATCCAGAGCGGGCGGATGAGATTGCCTCTAAATTGGGGGAGGCGGGGTTTAATGTCTCCCGTCGATCACAACGTCAGGAGATTACCCCTGAAACAGATATCTATCTGGCAGACACGATGGGGGAAATGGGCCTTTTCTATCGTATTGCAGATGTCGTGTTTGTTGGTGGGTCGCTGGTGGATAAGGGCGGGCAGAACCCGCTTGAGCCTGCAAGGCTCAATTCTGCTATTATGTTTGGTCCGCATATGAGCAACTTTAACGAAATCGCGACGGACTTGATGCAAAATCAGGCAGCGCTGCAAGTTAAAGATGGAAGTGAGCTTACAACTGCAACATATAACCTATTATCAGAGGTTAAAATTCGCGGAGCCCTTGCCGAACGTGCCGATCAGGTGGTTAAATCGGGCGAGACCGTGCTTGGAACGCTCGTTGTTGAGATTGATAAACTATTGTCAGGAAAAGATTAGGTGAAAGCACCAAAGTTCTGGAAACGGGGGGGGAATTCTGTTTTTCAGCAACTGCTGAGACCTTTAAGTGCGGTTTACGCGTTTATGGACAAACTGAACCGTGCACGGGTTCATCCGCAATCGGTTGGCATTCCAGTAATCTGCATTGGAAATGTTGTGGCAGGCGGCGCTGGTAAAACACCCGTTGCGATCGCCATCGCCCGCTTCCTTTTGGCAAAAGGCCACAAAGTTCATTTTTTATCTCGTGGATATGGCGGATCTCATAAAGGCCCGCTCAGGGTTGTTCTGGATGTGCATGGTGCGACAGAGGTAGGCGACGAGCCGCTCATTCTGGCAAGTGTTGCCCCCACTTGGATCAGTCAGGACCGGGTCGATGGCGCCCGCGCGGCGGAGGCCGCCGGAGCGGAAGTCATTATCATGGATGATGGATTTCAAAATCCATCCCTAGTGAAAGATATCAGTCTTCTTGTTGTAGATGGTGGCTATGGTGTTGGAAATGGATATCTGCTTCCGGCTGGTCCGCTGAGGGAAACCTGGCTGTCTGCTATTACCCGCGCCGATGCCGTGATTGTGGTCGATCCGACCGAGGAAAGCGCCCGCTTGAGCTCAGGTGGGATACCGTTGTTTAATGCCAAGATAGTGCCTCAAGACCTTCAATCCGAGATTGTCGGGGAGAAGGTTGTTGCATTTGCTGGCATCGGGCGTCCCCAGAAATTTTTTAAAAGCCTTCTGAATGTGGGGATCGATGTGATAGAAACGGTTGAATTTCCGGATCACCACAAATTCAGCCAAGATGACATTATGAAACTAGTGGAGCTGGCTGCGGCAAATGATGCTGCGTTGGTGACGACACGGAAAGACTATGTCCGCCTTTCAACTGATGCGAAGCTGATGACAACTGTGTTCGATATTGATCTCTCCTTTGAGCAGCCCGGCCGGCTGCAAAAACTTCTGTCTGAAAAGTTGAGTGATCACGAACATGCCTGAGGCAAAAACGACGCCCATTCGGTTTAAACATCGTTTGGAATATTGGGGGGTGCGCTTTGGCTTCTGGTTGTTCCGGCAACTGGGGCGCGTACGTGCGGGGAAATTTGCCGGATGGCTTGCCCGAACAGTAGGACCGCGCTTGAAGGCCCACAAAACGGCCCGTAATAATCTGACCGCAGCGATGCCAGAACTGCCCTCTGCTGAAGTTGATCAAATACTCCAGCGGATGTGGGATAATCTAGGGGCGAATGTGGGGGAAATGCCCTTCGTTCGGGATATGTCTATTACATCACCGTATGTTGAAGTTGAAGGGCTGGAAATCCTCGATAAAATCAAAGCGGAGCGAAAGCCGGTTCTTTTCCTAACCGCCCATTATGGTCAGTGGGAACTTGGGGCGGCAGCTTGTCGGTATATCGAAAATGATGTCCATATCATTTACCGGGCGGCAAATAACCCCCTAGTAGAAGAATTCTTTCAGGAAAACCGCGCTGCAGATAACTGCACCTTTATTCCAAAGGGTAGGCAGGGTGCGCGTGCCATGTTGGCAGCCCTCAAGAATAAGGGCGGCGTCACGCTGTTGAATGATCAGAAGCAGAATACAGGTATTCCAATTCCCTTTTTTGGTCGCGATGCCATGACCGCAACAGCAGTGGCGGATTTGGCCGTTCGCTTCGATTATCCGATTGTCCCGATGCAGCCCATTCGCCTTGAAAATGGGCGGCTTAAGATAATTATCCACCAACCGATTTTCGCAAAAACTGACGGTGCCCGTCAGGAGAATGTGGTCGAGCTACTAACCCGGATCAATCATTTGTATGAAGACTGGATCCGGGAGCGGCCCGACCACTGGTTTTGGGTTCATAATCGCTGGTAGGAATATCAGGCGCTTAACGAGAGAGCGCCTTTATCCTTTTTTCTGTTACTCTCCAGAATTTCCAATGCGATTTTGTCTGCAATCTCATCCGTTGGTTTATCTTCTGCATCAGCGCGCGCAAAGATATCCAACAGTGTATTGTGGATGTCACCAACCTGTTTAAATGCCGCTTTACGGTTGAAGGTTGGGCCTTCGTGACTGATCAGGATAATGCCCCCAGCGTTGATGACATAATCAGGTGCATACAGAATGCCGCGGCGGCGGAGCTCTTGACCCATCTCAGGTGTCTCAAGCTGATTGTTAGCCGCACCAGCAATCACAGGGGCTTTGATCTCTTCGATAGACTTTTCGTTGATTGCCCCACCAAGGGCGCACGGCGCGTAAATATCTACCTCTTCGGCGTGAATGGTAGCCGGGTCAACAGCAGTTGCACCAAGTTCTTTAACAGCCCGAAGGACACTATCTTCGTAAATATCAGCAACGATCAATTCTGCACCGGCTTTATGCAGATGTTGACACAGGCCGAAACCGACGTTACCAAGCCCCTGAACAGCGACTTTGAGGCCTTTTAGATCGGTGCTACCAAATTTATGTTTCGCTGCTGCTGTAACACCGTTGAATACGCCCCATGATGTCGCCGGCGATGGATCACCAGCTCCGCCTTCTGTAATGCCCGCGATATGTTTTGTCTGGCGGCGCGCTACCTCAAGGTCAGCAACAGAGGTCCCTACATCCTCTGCTGCAATGTAAGCACCGTTAAGCCGGTCTACGGCGCGGCCAAATGCTTCAAACAGGGCTTCGCTTTTCTGGGTATGGGGATCCCCAATAATCACGGATTTACCGCCGCCAAGCTTCAGCCCCGCTAAAGCGGATTTATATGTCATGCCGCGAGAGAGGCGCAGCACGTCTTTAACGGCCTCTTCCTCGCTTGCGTAATTCCACATACGGGTACCGCCAAGGGCTGGTCCCATTGTGGTGTCATGAACCGCCAAAATGGCTTTCAGGCCTGTTTCTTTGTCGTGAAAGAACAGTACTGACTCATGATCGTCAAAGTCATTTGTCGAAAAAACAGTCATGATTTCCTCGTCGATTTTCCCTGTCATATGTATTGAGGTTTTGCTTTTTCAGCGGAAAATCAACGCTTTTCGGACGATCATTCGAAATTCGCAAAAAGATTACGCGAAACATTCGTGAAGAGTAATGTTTGTAATTTTATTTCGTGATTTTGAGATATTTTTCGTTGGCGGGTATTTGGGGGGCATTTCCACAATCCGGAAAAACCCGATTCAGAGAAGATCGGCTACATACGCCCCAATTGCCAAACTGGATGTCAGGCCGGGGCTTTCCATTCCATATAAATTGACGAGGCGGGGTAGTCCGTGATCCGAAGGGCCGCTAATGTAAAAATCCTTGTGTGGATCAGTTGGTGACTGAATTTTGGGCCGGATACCGCTATAGGCCGGGATAAGGCTGTCATCTGGCAATGCAGGCCAATATTTGCGTATTGCTTCGTAAAAAGCGTCTGCGCGGCTGGGGTTTACATTGTAGTCAATCTCTTCAATCCACTCCTGATCAGGACCAAAGCGGATCTGCCCCCCAAGGTCCAGGGTTACATGAACCCCCAGGGATGCGGATTGCGGGACAGGATAAATAAGCCGCTTGAATGGGCTTTTTGCATTCATTGTATAATAGTTGCCCTTGGTTAGGTAACGTGTCGGAATATGATCCGCAGAAAGGCCATCAATATTCTGCGCGGCGGCTTGCGCACCAAGGCCAGCACTATTGATTAAGTTGCGGCAGGTAAGGGTATTCTCGCCAGCTTGTACCAGATAAAGCCCCCCGCGATGTTCCGCGCGGCTGAAGGCGTTATTATAGGCGATGAAGCCGCCAGCGGCCTCAATATCGCCCACCAATGCCAGCATATATTGGTGGGTGTCGATGATCCCGGTTGAGGGAGAGAGGAGGGCGCCCTTACAAGAAAGTTCGGGCTCCATGGCTTCTAATTCTGTTTTTGAAATCCAGCTCAGATCTTCTACGCCATTATCGGCAGCTTTTTGCCGAATTGCAGACAGCGTGGTGAGTTCTTCATCAGACGTTGCGACGATCAGCTTTCCGAGATTTTTATGGGGCACACCATGGCTCTCACAATATTCATAGAGCATCTCTTTACCCTCGACGCAAAACCGGGCCTTTAACGTGTCTTTGGGGTAATAAATGCCAGCGTGGATCACTTCACTGTTGCGAGACGAGGTCTCTTCCCCGAAATGGCCGTGCCTTTCCAGAACCAGAACCTCTTGGCCGCGCCGGGCACATTCCCGCGCAATTGCAAGGCCGATGACACCTGCGCCGATCACAATGGTTTCCACAAAATCCGTCATTTGGTTTCCACTCACAAAAGAGTGAACCTCCCTTACATGCGAAAAATATTATTTTCAGATAAACTTTCCTGATGAAGAAGCTCTATCAAATATTGCTACTGATTGCATCTGCCACGATGCATATGGCCTCTCCTGCTGTTGCGGACCCTGATTTTTGGAAGCACGAATGGCCGGGTACAGATTTTTCGAAAACTGCTGTAAGTTTTGTTGAAATCCTCTCGGGCGGACCGCCCAAGGACGGTATCCCGGCAATTGATAATCCCCGTTTTAGATCGGTTTCTGAAATGGCGAACATCAAGGAGACAGAGCCTGTTATCGGGCTCGAGATTGATGGGGATGCCCGTGCTTATCCGCTGCGGGTCTTAATGTGGCATGAAATTGTGAATGATGAGGTAGGAGGCACGCCGATCAGCGTTACCTTTTGCCCACTTTGTAATGCGTCCATTGTTTTTGATCGGCGGATTACGGTCCCTGATAAAGGTGACATCCTTCTTGATTTTGGCACGACAGGTAAGCTTCGAAAGTCGGATCTGGTGATGTATGACCGCCAAACGGAAAGCTGGTGGCAGCAATTTACAGGTGAAGCCATTGTGGGGGAGTTGTTAGGGGCAAAGCTGAAACGGTTGCCCGTTCGCATCGAATCATTTGCTAAATTCAAGAGTCGATTCCCGGCTGGTAAGATACTGATCCCAAGCGGTGATGTGGACCGACCTTATGGGATTAATCCCTATGAAGGGTATGACGGTTTAAGTCGTCCCTTTTTATATTCCGGTAAAATGCCGGAAGGGATTGCGCCGCTTGCCCGTGTTGTCGTGGTCGAAAATAAGGCATGGTCTCTTGATTTTGTCAGAAAGGCGGGCGTGTTAAAGACCGGCGATGGCCTGATCATATCTTGGGAGAAAGGGCAGAATTCTGCCCTTGATGCCAAAGTGATTGGCGAAGGGGTGGATATTGGGAATATCACGGTTCAGCGGGATCAGGCGGGTTCCCTAATCGACGTGGTCTATAGCGTCGATTTCGCGTTTGCCTTTCATGCCTTTAATCCAGATATAGTGATAACGGCTCGCTAACGAGCACTAGTGCTTGCGCAAAGCCTCCTCAATTTGTCAACAAAAGAAGCTGCTTGTCATCCGATTGCGGCTGGTTTAATCCTGAGTTCATCTTTTTGGTTTTATATGCCCGTTATTGGACAAAATTACCTTGGATCACAGGAGTTCGGCGTGACAGTTACGGCAACAGATGCAAAACCCAGCAGCGACGCGCAATCTACCCGCGCGCACATCATTGTTGTAGGGAATGCCAAAGGTGGATCAGGTAAATCCACGACGGCTATGCATGTCATTGTCTCTCTTCTAACGATGGGCTATCGGGTCGGTGCGATCGATCTGGATGGCAAGCAGAAGACTCTTGGGCGATATATTGAAAATCGTCAGTCTTTCGTATCCAAGAATAATCTCGACCTGCCGATGCCATCTCTCTCGGTTATTGAACCGAGTGAGAAAAAGAACATGGATGAGGCGCAAACTGATGAACGGGCCCGTTTCGTCGCCGCCCTGCAGGAACAGGTCTACGCAAATGATTTTGTGATTGTGGATTGTCCGGGTGCAGATAGCTTTATTGCAAAGCTTGGGCATTCTTTTGCGGATACTCTACTGACCCCAATGAATGACAGTTTTATTGATCTGGATCTGCTCGCCAAGGTGGATGAGAAGACATATGACGTTGAGCGGCCTAGCTGGTATAGCGAAATGGTCTGGGAGCAGCGGAAACGCCGCGCGATGATCGATAAGCATCAGATTGATTGGCTGGTGATGCGTAATCGCTTGTCCCATACGGACGCACATAACAAACGGAATATCGAACAGATCCTTGAAAAACTGGCAAGTCGGATTTCTTTCCGGGCTGCCGCTGGTTTTGGAGAGCGCGTCATTTTCAGGGAATTGTTTCTGAAAGGCCTGACCGTTCTAGACCTGCGCCACAAAGGCGTTGGTGTTCGCATGTCCATGAGCCATGTGGCGGCCCGTCAGGAAATCCGTCAATTGATGGATGCGTTACGTCTTCCCGGCGTGGAAGAGCGGTTGGAAAAAATTTAGTCCAATTTTCCAACTTTTTCGAAATTTCTGCCAAAAAACGGGAATTCATCACGGCAAAGTGATGAAAATAGCGCCGCATATTATAATTCTATTTTTGTTTATTTTCAGTGTCTTGGCAGGCTCGCGCGCAAGATTGTGACCGAAATCACCTCTGTTTTATACCTGTATATCTAATATTAACGTTTTCTGATTATAAATATTAATTATTAGGCAAGGCCGAGGGTTTACGGCATAGCCATCGCCCAAGGCCTCCAATTTTACTGTAGGAGGAGCGTATGATGAGCTTGTTCAATCACATTCGAATTACGAATGCTAATTCCCTCATGCGCTCTGTCATTTCTATTGGACTTTCAGTGCTTGTTCTTGTGGCCATGACTGTTTCATTTCAAGTGACAGATGCGTATGCTCAAAACACATGTTTTGATCGAGGGGCACTTGTTAAACACTTGGATGGTAAGTTTAAGGAAGCCCCCGTTGCGGCCGGTTTAGCAGCAAACGGTAGTGTGCTTGAGGTTTTCTCAAGCCCGGATGGGGTTACCTGGACGATCGTTCTCACTCAACCAGATGGCGCGACCTGTGTCATGGCATCCGGCGAGTCATGGATGGGACTTAAGCTGAAGAAGAAAGACAAACTCAGTTAATTATCGATTTTGTCACACATTAAAAAAGCGCCCCTTATGGCCAAGGGGCGCTTTTGCTTTTAGAAGTCCGGGCAATCAAGTCCCGCTTTAGTTAGATGTTGTCGCAAATCGGCTTTTACCAGTTCCAGCCTCTCGTGATCCGGTGCTTCGCAGCGAGCGACGAGAACAGCTTGCGTATTGGAGGCGCGCAGCAACCACCAGCCGCCTTCATGGGTGACACGGACACCATCCACATCTGAAAATTCATAACCGGCTTCGTGAACTTGTGATTTCACTTGATCAACAGCAGCGAATTTCTTCTCGTCGGGGCAGGGGAAGCGAACTTCGGGTGTGTTAATTGCGGTTGGCAGGCCGTCCAGCATGTCTTCCAGGCTGTCATCCACATTGCCAAGCATGTTTATAAGGCGCATTCCCACATACAGGGCGTCGTCATAGCCATAGAAATGGTCATTATAGAAGATATGCCCGCTCATCTCCCCGGCAAGCGGGGCTGAAAGTTCAGCCATTTTGGTTTTAATCAGTGAGTGACCCGTTTTCCACATAACGGGCTGCCCGCCAAGATTGCCGATCTCATCAAAGAGTAGCTTGCTCGCCTTGACGTCGGCGATGATTGCGGCGCCTTTATTTTCTGCGAGGACCTCACGAGAGAGGATTGCCAGAAGCTGATCGCCCCAAATGATATTTCCGCGGCGATCTACGACACCAATGCGATCGCCATCACCATCAAAGGCGATCCCAAAATCAGCGCTAAGCCCCTTAACGGTGCGGATCAAGTCCTGAAGGTTGTCTGCGACGGTTGGGTCCGGGTGATGATTTGGGAACGTACTATCAATTTCTTCAAAGAGGAGAATGTGTCGGCCTGGCAGTTCCTTTACCACTTTTTTAACAGCGTCGCCGGTTACCCCATTTCCGCAATCCCATACCACAGTAAATTCTGAGGGGTAGATATAGTCTTTGAGGATGCGGGCTACATATTCATCCAGCATGGGATGTTCGCTGACACTGGCGCGGCCAGAACTCACCGATCCATTTTCAGCCATAGGGCGCATTTTTTGGATATCCGCCCCGAAGAAAGGTTTGCCATTCAGGATCATTTTAAATCCGTTGTGGCTTGGCGGATTGTGAGAGCCGGTGATCATGATCCCGTTAGAGGTCTCAAGTGCATATGTGGAATAATAGAGCATAGGGGTCGGCCCCATACCTACACGGATCACGTGAACGCCGCCCTCTGTTAGGCCTTTGATCAGCTCAGCTTCAAGCGCAGGAGAAGAGGCGCGGCCATCATAACCAACGCAAACTTTGTCATCCCCATTTTCGTGCATTAATGTCGCAAAACAGCGCCCGATAGCATAGGCATCAGCTTCAAACAGTGTCTCGTCAATTATGCCACGAATATCATATTCCCGAAGGATGGTACCATGAAACTGATGGGCGAACTCTGTGCTCATGATTTATCCTTTAGAAATTTGAGACGGGGTCGGTCGGCCAACACACATATACTGGAAGCCCTGAGCCTCCATCTCTTCCGGTTCGTAGATGTTGCGAAGATCCACCATAACTGGCTGGTTTAAGAGAGATTTCACCCGATCGAGATCAAGGGCACGGAACTCATTCCACTCTGTGATAATGACAACAGCATCTGCGTTTTCAAGTGGTGTATACGCGTTTTCACAGAAGGTAACATCGGAGAGGAGCTCTTTTGCCTCTTTCGCCCCTTCAGGGTCATAGGCATGGATATCGGCGCCGCTTTCCTGCAATTTAGCGATAATATCAAGGCTTGGGCTTTCGCGCATATCATCGGTGTTTGGCTTAAAGGTCAGGCCTAAAATTGCGATTTTGCGTCCCTTGATATCACCGCCCAGCATTTGGATGACTTTATCCGCCATTTTAGGTTTACGGGCCTCATTGATGTCAATGACCGCCTCAACAATACGAGACGGGGCGTCATGCTCAGCCGACGTTTGATAAAGGGCACGTGTATCTTTTGGAAAGCAGGATCCTCCAAAGCCGGGACCAGGATGGAGGAATTTGCGGCCAATTCGGCCATCAAGGCCAATACCCCGGGCCACATCATGCACGTCAGCCCCGACCTTTTCACACAGATCCGCCATTTCATTAATGAAGGTGATCTTGGTCGCAAGAAACGCATTCCCTGCGTATTTGATCAGCTCTGAACTCTCTCGTGAGGTAAACAGGATGGGTGTCTGAATGAGGGAGAGAGGGCGGTAGATCGCTTCCATCACCTTTTGGGCGCGGGGGCATTCCGTGCCAACAACAACCCGGTCAGGGCGCATGAAATCTTCGATGGCGGCCCCTTCGCGAAGAAATTCTGGATTGGATACAACGTCAAAATCGTCAGATGTACAGATTTTGCCAATAATATCAGATACCTGCTGCCCAGTACCTACAGGAACTGTGGATTTGGTAACTACAACCGTATAGCCATCAATAGCTTCCGCAATTTCTTCTGCTGCGGCATAAACATAGGTAAGGTCCGCTTTGCCATCACCGCGCCTACTGGGGGTGCCAACACCGATAAACACAGCATCTGCAGTTTTAACCGCTTCTTTTAGGTTCGTCGTGAAAGACAAACGACCGGCTTTCACATTTTTTGCAACGAGGTTATCGAGGCCAGGCTCATAGATCGGCATCACCCCGTCTTCGAGGAGGGCAATTTTGCTGTCATCTTTGTCAACGCAGATGACATCGTGGCCAAATTCTGAAAAGCAGGTGCCAGACACCAATCCAACATAACCGCTGCCGATCATTGCAATGCGCATATTTAACTACCTCAAGCTTAGAGTGACTGGCTGACGTCCCGAACAATTTCTTTGAAATCCTTGCCGATATCTTCGCGGGCAAGAGCGAAGGCGAGGTTAGCATGTAGGAAGCCAAGTTTGTCACCGCAATCGAAACGTGTTCCATCAAAACGAAGGCCATAAAAGGGGCTATTATTCAGGAGTTTCGACAGAGCGTCAGTGAGCTGGATCTCATTTCCGGCACCGCGCGACTGATTTTCCAATAAATCAAAAATCTCGGGCTCAAGAACATAGCGACCGATAACGGCGAGGTTAGAAGGCGCTTCTTCCGGAGTTGGTTTTTCCACTAGATGAGTGACCTCTACGGTTTTGCCGTCATCTTCACCGGGGCTGATAATGCCGTAGCGGGAGGTGTGCTCATGGGCAACTTCCATTGCCGCAATAACATTGCCGCCACCTTTTTGCTCTCGTGTCTCCATCATTTGTTTGAGGCATGGGGTGTCACTCAAAATCAGATCATCAGCGAGAATAACCGCAAAGGGCTCGTTTCCAACAAATCGCTTGGCACACCAAACTGCGTGTCCCAGCCCTTGAGGTTCCTGCTGACGGGTATATGCAACTGCGCCGGTACTTGGTAGGCTATTTGTCAGATTTTCGAGAACAGAGTGCTTGCCACGTTCCATCAAAACCTGTTCCAGCTCGTAGGAGCGGTCGAAATGGTCTTCGATCAAGACTTTACCGCGGCCTGTGACGAAGATAAATTCTTCAATACCGGAGGCACGCGCTTCATCTACAGCATATTGGATAAGCGGTTTATCGACAACGGGCAGCATTTCTTTCGGCATTGCCTTGGTCGCCGGCAAAAACCGGGTTCCAAGCCCCCCAACTGGAAATACAGCTTTACGAACTTTTTGCAGCATCAATACCCCCTCGACGCTCGAAAATTTGCAAATTTATGAACCTCTCGCCAGCCTTATGCAAGCGTCTTTAGGTTACGAATTTATGAGAATATCGCGGGCCTGATTGATTTTTGCCGCCATATAGGAAGACCCATCATGATCGGGGTGGAATTTTTTCATCAGTCGGCGATGCGCTGATTTAACTTCATCAATTGAAGCGCCAGGGGAAAGCTCAAGTATTTCATATGCTTCCGCCTTACTCATAGTGCCGGAGCCTCTCCTTTGATTTTTGGATGGCTCTGGATCTTCGTCTTCCTCGTCTGGAAAATAACGATCCAGGTAGGCTTGCAAAATAGCAACGCTCTGGGAATCTCGTGAAAGCTCAGTTTGAAGGGAGAGTAACTCAGAATAGCTAAGGTCTGACAGGCGCTTGCCTTGGAAATCCCCTTTGAGGATAGTTGCATTCATTTCCCCGCTGTCATGATCCAGATCTGCGGCCAGCCAGTCAGTTTTAACGTCACTGGATTGTCCGCTGCTTGGGTTTGACGCGGAGAAAAGGGGCTTGTTGCGAAGCAGGAAAAGTGCCGCAAGTGCAAATGCCCATGCATATTGAAAACGTCCCGTGTAAGCCAGAAAGCCCCCAATTGAGACGCAAGCAATTAGCAGGATTATGCGCAGCACTTTTAAAATGCTTGCGGGTTTTGCTGTTGCTAACGATTGACTGGCAAATAGTAATGCCAGAAGAAGTGCAACCCCAAGAATGAAATATCCCAGCATAAGTCCTGTCTATTTTATTTGTGTTAGCAGTGCCGCTGCTTGCTTGTTATTCGATTTGCTATAATTGGCCAAGGCTTTTCGACCTCCAGCTGCATAAACTGCAACCGCATTCAAAAGTGATTTTAGCATATGCGCGCTATTTGTATCAAAGCGATGATAAGCACCGCCACTTAAGCGGGCCATTTGGCGAAAGACATTCTCCGCGGTCGGTTCAATTCTTTCTTGAAAGATAAAAAGCGGGATTTTCTGAAGCCCCATTTTACCTGCCAAATGGCATAGAGTATCAGCATCTTCTTCGATGCAATCCCCAACATAAACAACAGCATTTACGGGCTTCGCGGCATGTTGCTTTAAGGCGTGCGCTAATATCCGTTCGATCTGAGTATGCCCGCCAAGACAGCTGACCCGTGACATTGGCCCCGTGAGTGCCTCGCTGTTATCTGTCCAAGGGGTGGCTTTGAATTCGCCAAACCCTCTAAAAAATGCAATTTGAAGAGATAGGGATCCAACTTCGGCGGCTTCGTTAAACATCTCGCGCTGAATATGACAGGCCTGATCCCATGTCGGTTGACGGCTGGCGGTGGCATCAAGGGCAAAAAGAAGGCGGCCTTTGCCACTTCCTTGAAGGGGGGCAGGTGTGTTTTTGACTTTATCTAAAAATTCGGCAACGTCAGAACTAACTCGATCGTTACCTGATTTTCTAAGATCCCGCGCCATAACATAAAATCCTATTTTACCTTCCCTCTAGAAAAAGGTAGGAAATAACAAGACTTATTTCAAACGAAACTCTTCATCAGACACAGGGCGGCCCGTTGCCTCATCATCCATTAAATGAATTTCCGTATTGGTGGGAAGGTGTTTCTCATCCGACGGCAGATATTTCGCCAGAGGAAAAAGTCTGGGATATCGTGATCATTGGCGGCGGCTTCACCGGTCTTCATGCAGCGATTACGTTGGCAAGCTCTGGGCAGGATACCCTCGTTCTGGAAGCTGGTCGTATTGGACAAGGTGCTAGTGGCCGAAATGGCGGAATGTTGGGTAACTTGCTGATCCCGGGACTGGATGAATTGGTGGAAAAGTACGGCGCGGCTAAAGCCGCGGCCCTTTACCGGGAAGGCGAAGCTGCTTTTAAGTATACCGTCAATCAAATTGACGCGATGGGGATCGAGTGCGATCTGGCGACGCCCGGTCGGTTATTTCCGGCGGCAACTTCCAAGCATCTGGAGCAACAAAAAAAATCCGTTGAGATGCGCCATCGCTTACTGGGGCGAGAAGAGGCGGTGATTGATAAAGCTGAGCTGGCGGCTGAACTAAACTCCCCGCTTTATTATGGGGCCTTCGCCCAGTTCGATACTGGCAGCCTTCACCCCGGAAAGTATGCGGCGGGCCTCGCCAAGGGCGCGGAAAAAGAAGGCGCCCGTATTGTCCAGAATTGCCGCGCCGACAGGATCAAGCGAACCCTAAGTGGTTTTGAGATTGAAACGAGCAAAGGCTGGGTTCGATGCCGCCAGCTGATAATGGCGACCAATGGGTACCATGAGTTTTTACATCCTTCTTTCTTTCATCGGATTATTCCAATCGCGAGCAGTATGATTGCAACGGCGGAAATGGATCCGTCTGAGGTGACACTATTGATCCCTAGTCAAAAATCCATGTCTGATAGCTATAAGATCCTAAATTATTTTCGCCCAAGCCCTGATGGTAAACGGCTATTGATTGGTGGTCGTCCTTCTATCTTCAAAACGCCCCTGACAAAGCAGGCGGACATTTTGTTGGCGCGCCTGAAAAGTATCTTTCCGACGATGCCCGAAACGAGCGCGGAATATGTCTGGACAGGTAACGTGGCCTATGGGTTCAATTCGCTGCCGCATATCGGGCAGATGGATGGGATTTATTTTGCCTCTGGCTATGGCGGGTCTGGTGTTGCCATGTCCGGATATCTAGGCCAGAAAATTGCGCTCAAGATGTTGGAAAAGGGTGGGGCCGATACGGCCTTCGATGATCTGCCATTTGAGACGCGCTTTTATTATAACGGGCAACCGTGGTTCCTGCCGCTTGCCATGATTGGCTACAAACTGAAAGATAAGTTCGGAATTTAAAATGCTGTTTGGTCAACCTTGGGCGTCCTACAAAAAAATTATCCATCTGGCATGGCCTGTTATTCTGGCGAACCTGTCCGTCCCAATGTTGGGTGCCGTTGACACTGCGGTTATTGGGCATTTGCCTGACCCGGCTTATCTGGGGGCGGTGGCTATTGGGGCAATGATCTTCAGTTTCGTCTATTGGGGCTTTGGTTTTCTTCGGATGGGAACCACTGGTTTCATCGCACAAGCCGCCGGTGCCGGGAATTACGCTGAAGTAAAGCTATCTCTTGGGCGGGCGATTATATTGGGGCTGTGTTTGAGCCTTTGTATTTTAATCCTACAATTTCCGATTTTGGAGCTGGCGCTATACCTGGTGGAAAGCAGCGGGGATGTGGAAGCCGGGACCAGTGATTATTTCTACACACGTGTTTGGGGGGCACCTGCCGCCCTTGTCAATTACTGCCTGATCGGAACCTTTATTGGACTGGGACGTACCAAAGCAGCACTCGCCACGCAGATTTTCATGAATGCCACCAATATTGTTTTGGATCTGGTGTTTGTATTGGTTCTGGATATGAAAGTGCCGGGAGTTGCGCTTGCCACTACCATATCTGAATATCTGGCTGTTGTGGTGGGGGGGCTGATCCTCTGGTCTATCTTGAAACCACATACCGATAAAATGCCAAGATCAGAACTCTGGCGCCTTGATGCCATGCGGCGTCTGCTGTCTGTAAATGGTGATATTTTCATTCGCAGCATTTTGCTGATTTTT
>JAEPMY010000102.1 GCA_017643685.1 Sneathiella sp. | reverse complement strand
TGAATATGGATGACGCCGCCCGCATCCGCACCAAAAACATGCCTGTTTTGATGGATTTGGCCCATTGTGATTGGGGTCAGGTGCCCACCTATTTTCAGGCAAGTCAGTTCCCGGACGTCTTTCAAAACAAGCTCTCTGTCCTTCATGATGGAGTGGATACGGATTTCTTCAAACCCAACCCAAAAGCAGAGAAAGTTTTTGGAAATGTCGATCTAACCCACGCGGAGGAGATCCTGACATATGCCACGCGGGGGATGGAGCCTTATCGCGGTTTCCCTGAATTTATGCGTGCGGCCCATATCCTTATGCAGCAACGCCCCAACCTGCATGTTGTGGTGGTGGGGCAAGACCGGGTTGCCTATGGGAAAAAACTGTCTGAAGGGGATAGCTGGCGCAAACGACTGCTGAAAGAGCTGAATTTTGATGAAAGCCGGCTGCATTTCACCGGACTGCTGCCCTATCCTGACTATGTTAAAGTCTTGCAAGCCTCAACGGTGCAAGCCTATCTGACGGTGCCATTTGTCCTGTCCTGGTCACTGATCGAAACCTTATCCTGCGGCGCCCTATTGGTCGCATCAGACACCGCGCCGGTTCGGGAAGTCGTTAAAGACGGTGAAAATGGCTTCCTCGCAGATTTCTTCGATCATGAAGCCTTTGCCGAGAAAACCGCTTATGTGCTTGATCATAAGGATGAACTGCAACAGGTGCGCGATGCAGCCCGTCAAACGGTATTAGACAATTATTCCCACAAAAAGCTTTTGAAACGTCAGTTGCAGCTTATTCGCGATGTGGCCGCAGGTACCTTGCCGCCTAAAGAGGGCCCTTTGCAGATGCCGGAAGGTTTTCTGGAGAAAGTAACTAAATAAACTGGGCATTTGCATCCAATCTGTGGCTATATTATTACCCTTGAAGAGATTATTTTCGATAGGGGGCCCCGTTGGACGCATCGGCCTATTTTGACGACGAATTGGAAGATCACGCTGCGGTTCTGGCTGCAACGCGTGCAAGCACCAAAGACACTTTCCTTGCCATGCTGGATGCTTGGGCACATTCCGTGCAACAAGGCCGTAAAATCCTCTTTTTTGGAAATGGCGGTAGCGCCGCGGATGCGCAGCACCTCTCCGCTGAACTGGTGGTCCGATTTATCAAAGATCGTGCGCCTATTCCGGCAATTGCCCTCAATACCGATACATCTGCCCTGACCGCTGGGGCCAATGATATGGGTTATGACGCTGTTTTCGCCCGTCAGGTAGAAGCATTGGGCCAGCCGGGTGACGTCGCCGTTGGCCTTTCCACCTCTGGGACCAGCCCAAATGTAGTGGCTGCCCTTAAAATGGCTCGAAGCAAAAGCATGGTGACCATGGCCTTTACGGGTCGGGATGGGGGTGTCATGCCGGAAATTGCCGATCATGCTCTGATCGTTCCGGCGCAGTCCACTCGCCGTATTCAGGAAATGCACATTACCCTTGGGCATATGTTGTGTGGGGCCCTCGAACTAAAACTGAACCTGGCACAGGCTTGATAAGAACCGCATGACCCAACTGGATCCGAAAACCCTCTCATCTTACACAGCCGCCTTTGAAAAGGCCCATATCCTCTGCCTTGGGGATGTGATGTTGGATCGCTTCACCTATGGAGGCGCGAGCCGTATCTCCCCGGAAGCGCCTATTCCGGTTCTCAGCATTTCTCATCAGCAAAGCATGCTGGGCGGCGCCGGGAATGTGGTGCGAAATATCCTCTCTCTCGGCGGATCTGCAAGCCTTGTGGCTGTGATTGGCGATGATGCAGAGGGGCGTGAAATCACGCATCTTCTGGAAAAAGAAGACCGGATGACCACGCGCCTTGTCACCTCAAGCGGGCGGCCTACAACGGTCAAAACCCGCTTTATTGCTGACGGGCAGCAGCTTCTTCGGGCGGACGCCGAAGCCTCTCATGATGTGGCAGCCAAAACCGCTGATCAAGTCATCGCAGCCTTTGAGGCGGGTCTAACCGACGCGGATATGGTGATCCTCTCGGATTATGCCAAAGGCGTTCTATCGGACGAAGTTTTGAAACGCGCTATCTTGGCAGCGCGAAAAGCAGGCGTTCCCGTTATCGCGGATCCAAAATCAACGGATTTCAGCCGTTATCAAGGGGTTACGCTTCTGACGCCCAACCGCAAAGAAATGATTGCCGCTGCAAATCTGCCTTGCGATACAGACGAAAATGTCACCCTTGCCGCCCGTAATGTGCTCAAACGTGATGGGATTGAGGCGCTTCTTGTAACTCGTTCTGAAGCCGGAATGAGTTTGGTCACCAATACCGACGCCGTCCATGTGCCCGCACAGGCGCAAGAGGTCTTTGATGTCTCCGGCGCGGGTGATAGCGTTATTGCCTGCCTCGCCCTTGCAATGGCATCAGGCGCCAGCAAATCCGACGCGGCTTTCCTTGCCAATCTAGCCGGCGGTATCGTGGTTGCCAAGCAGGGAACCGCCGCCGTTACCACCGACGAAATTAACGCTGCCCTTCATAATGCTGAGGTCCGCGAGGCCGATCAGAAGATCAGCAACCTTGGGGAAGCCATGGACATTGTAAATGGCTGGCGCTCAAGGGGGTTAAAAGTTGGTTTTACCAATGGCTGCTTTGATCTGATCCACCCGGGACATATCTCATTGATGCGTCAGGCGCGGGCGCAATGTGATCGGCTCATTGTCGGGCTTAATACGGATGATAGCATCCGCCGCCTGAAAGGACCTGATCGCCCCGCGACAAATGAAACCTCTCGTGCAATTGTGCTTGCAAGCCTTGAGGATGTATCTCTTGTGGTGCCTTTTGCGGAAGACACCCCGCTTAATCTCATTGAAAATCTGAAACCGGATGTGCTGGTTAAGGGCGCTGATTATACGGTCGAGACCGTTGTCGGGGCTGATCTGGTGCAGGCTTATGGCGGCCGCGTATTCCTGGCAGAACTGAAAGATGGCTTCAGCACCACCCGCACGATCCAGCGCCTATTGGAAACCGACAGAAAGAAAGCCCAGAAGAATGACGGCTAAACGCTATTTGGTGACCGGTGCAGCCGGTTTTATCGGCTCTAACATCGTTGCGGCATTATCGGATCAAGGACATGATGTAATTGTCTGTGATTGGCTGGAAAAAGGGGAGAAGTGGAAAAACCTCGCCCGTCATGTGATCACAGACTTTGTTGATCCGGATGATCTGGAATGGTGGATGGAAGAGGGCGGCCAAAATCTGGATGGGGTCATCCATATGGGGGCGATCTCGGCCACGACCGAAACAGATGGGGATTTGATCCTTCGCCGGAATTTCAAGCCCACCAAATATTTGTGGGATTTCTGTACAGAATATAAAATTCCGTTCATTTATGCCTCTTCCGCGGCCACATATGGCGATGGTGATCAAGGCTTTGATGATCATCAGGACGGAAAATCCCTGTCCGAGTTAAAACCGCTCAACCTCTATGGGTGGAGTAAACACGCCTTTGATAAATTCGTTGCCAAAGTAGAGGCTGACGGCAGACCAACACCGCCGCAATGGGCTGGGTTGAAGTTTTTCAACGTTTATGGCCCCAACGAATATCATAAAGGCAATATGAAAAGCGTTATTGCGCAAGCCTACCCTAAAGTCGCAGCTGGAGAGCCCGTGACGTTGTTCCGCTCTCACAATCCAAAATACGAGGATGGCGGCCAGCTTCGGGATTTTGTTTATGTGAAAGACTGCGTAAAAGTAATTCTTTGGCTGCTATCAAACCCACACGCCTCTGGCCTGTTTAATGTGGGAACGGGGGAGGCGCGCTCCTTTAAAGATCTGGCCCTCGCCACTTTCAAGGCCGCAGGGGTAGAGCCAAATATCAGCTTTATCGACACACCAGAGAGCATCCGCGACAAATACCAGTATTTCACTGAAGCCAATATGGCCAAACTTCGGGCCGCAGGCTTTGGCGGTAATTTCCATTCACTGGAAGATGGGATCGCCGATTACGTGTCAGAATATCTGTCGAAGGAAGATCCCTATCTTTGATAACGGATCTGTGATGGGGATTTGAATTCACGGGGCGGGATAATGACCTTATGTCTGTTTTAACATTGGGGAGTTTTCCATGTTAAAATCTGTTCAAGATCACTCATTCGGGGCCCTTGTGGCCGCCCTTTTTTATGTGCTGACAATCAGTTATGCCGCCGCGGCTCCCAAATCGGAACTGATCCCAAAATGGGAGGCACATAACCCCACAAGCCAGACCGTGGTCAATCACACCGCACTGGATGATTTTCTGGCTAAATATCGATATCTCAGCGCTGACGGGATTGCCCAGATCCGATATAATCGGGTGACAGAGGCCGATAAAACAGCGCTTAACGCCTATGTGAGGATGCTCGAAGGGGTCGCGGTTAGCGATCTGAACCGGAATGAGCAATATGCCTATTGGGTCAATCTTTATAACGCCGGAACGTTAAAAGTCGTCCTCGATTATTATCCCGTTAAATCAATCCGCGATATCAATATCTCCCCCGGATTTTTCTCAAGCGGGCCATGGGGGAAAACATTCCTGACAGTCGAGGGGAGCGAGATTTCCCTCGATAATATCGAGCATGGTATCCTGCGGCCCATATGGCGCGATCCCCGCACCCATTATGTGGTCAACTGCGCATCCATCGGATGTCCCGATATCCCGGCCAAAGCCCTAACCGCCGCCAATACCGAAGATATCAAAGAAGTGGCCGCCCGTAGCTATATCAATCACCGACGCGGGGTCAGAGTTAGTGAATATGGAGATGTCTATGCCTCCAGCATTTATGACTGGTTTGCCACCGATTTTGGCCAAAATGATGCTGAAATACTGCGCCATATCCGAAAATATGCAAATCTGGAACTTATCCAAAAACTATCCGGCAAAACCGAAATAGAAGGCTACAGCTATAATTGGGATTTGAACGGAGATCCCGATCCAAACGGTTAGCGGTTGTTAGAACAGGCTTTTCTGCGCACGGCTTGACGGCAGATCATTTTCCGAAAAGCGAAGGCGCGTTGCCGCCTGCCGCGCAAAACGAAGGGTCATATTTTTCCGTCTGGCCGCATTTAATTTGAAATCCGCAGCCGGTCGGATAATTTCGGCGTGATAATCATCTGCAATGATCAAACCTTGATCATCAGGGATCAAATCAGTTGGAAAATCTTCAGCGACCGCGAAAAAAAACTGATCACAAAATTCCAGATAATCCTGCCATTTCTGGTCTGTCCGGTAATCTTGTGGGCTGCTTTTAACCTCAGCCACAAGGATATGTCCCTTATCATTTATCCCCATCACATCAACCCGGCGACGGGATCTCAGCTTCACCTCTGTCATGGAGGCATACCCCATACTTTCAAAGAGCACCTGAACCCCACGCGCCAGGCGAACACCTTTATCGGATCGGATGGGATCACTCATCGGCGCTCCGGCGTCATCTGCTTCAGATATTCAAGCATTTCCTGTAGACGTGGCTCCGACAGGTTACGAATTTCTTTGGCGAGGATATTAGCATATTCCGTCGCATTCGGAGAAAGGCCGCTGGTGTCGATCGTCACTTTTGGATGAGAGACAGACGCAAGCCTGTGCAGCTCTTCCGCCTCATCCCAGATGATGTTGAAATAGGAACAGATCTGCTCCACCAATGACCAGCTTGGCTGACCGCGGTGGCCATGCTCCAGCGCCGACAGATAAGCAGAGCTGATTTGCAGATCTTCTGCCATCCGTTTTAACGTCACGCCATGGGCCTCCCGAAGGGAGCGGACCCGGATACCAAATGGGGTCATAAGCTTTCCTTACCCTCTTGCCCGGCGCAGCAACACATAAAGCGCGCCGCCGCCGCCATGACGGGTTTGCGCAGTGCGATAATCGAGCACCAACCGCCGCATATCCGGCTCTGACAGCCAACGAGGGACCTCTTCGCGCAGGATACCTTTCCGCCCGCCGCCCATAAAGGGGGCGTCATCTGTCTGGTGGGCCGATGATCCCTTTCCGGTTATTACCAGCACACAACGCCACCCCTGCCGATGGGCATGCCCCAAAAAGGACCGAAGCTTTGAATGCGCCACCCGGCGGGTCAAACCATGTAAATCAAGCCGTCCTTCAATTTCCATTTTCCCTTTGCGCAAACGTTCGGACGTATTGCGATCAAGTCCCGGTACATTCTGACGGGAAGAGGGATCGGCACTGATATCCCGATTGGTAATTTTATTGTGGGAGGCAAGACCTGATAACTGGTGCCCGAGAGAGGAGAAAGCCGCTCCCGTCTTTAACGATGTTTTTGTGTTTTTTGGTGCTTTTTTGACGTTTTTTGATGTCAAACTCGCTTTTTTTGCGTCTTTTCCGAAAAGAGCATCAAATTCAGAATAGCGATTTGACGAGATCGGTGTGACCTGATCGGCAACAAATTTCCAAAGGCGCGTGTCTTCTTCCTTGGGGGAAGGGGTCACGCCACCTTTGTCGGAGGTTTGTGCCTTCTTACGCGTCATCATTCACCATAATGATATGCAGCTCTTTTGGACCATGAGCCCCCATAATCAAGCGTTGCTCAATATCTGCCGTTCGCGATGGGCCACTGATAAAGTTGACGGAACGCGGCATGACCGCCTCCCCAAACTTCTCGCGCAGCATATCCCATGTTTCCTCATATGATCCGCGCATATGGGAAGATTTGAGAACCACAATATGATTTTCCGGCACAAAATTAACGGTGGAAGGCGTATCGGCCCCCGATGCCATCATCAGGGTTCCAGATTCTGCAATCGCGGCAAAAGCAGGGCTTAACCCCACCATATCTTCTTCCTTGCCGGCGCCTTCAACCATCTCCAGCGTTGGGATTTCGCCCCATGGCAGGTCCGTCACCTCTTTACTTGGGGTGATTTTAACACGACTTGGCATGTTGTTATCAGCCAGATACCGCTGCACAGCGGTTGGGACATCCTCAGCTTTTTCAACATGGGCAACCGTTGCGCCCAATGCCTCAATTTTTTTCTGGAACAGGGCGATTTGATCTTTAAGCGGAATTTGACCCCGTTTTGGGATAATCCCGCGGGCATGGCTCTTGATCCGCGCTGACAGAATATCTGCCGTCTCGTTGGAGACAGCAGCTTCGCTGCCTTGGCCTTTGCGGATACGGCCCAGAATTTTTGCTTTAGCGTCCATTATTTGCCCTCCCGCTTTTTCCACTGCTCCATAAAGGTTGCCCCCTCTGGTGCAGGCAAATCACGCACTGCCGTCCATCCATTATTGAAGGGGAGCGAGCGGATTTTTCCTTTCTTCCCACTCATCAATTTCAGGGCCCGAACAGCGGTTTTTGTCATCAGGCGGTAAATCCAGGGCCGTTTTGCAAAGAAGCCCCAAATTTCAATTCCCCACCGTTGAGGTTTGGGCCCAATTTGCTGCTCAAATGACTTCTCACGCCAATAGCGGAGGATTTTCGGCAATGGAATGCGAACCGGACAAACCTCCTCGCAACGACCACAGAAACTGGAGGCATTTGGCAGGTGAATGGCTTCCTCAATCCCAACCATCTGTGGGTTGAGCGCCGCGCCAATAGGGCCCGGATAAACCCAACCATAACTATGACCGCCCACAGCGTGATAAACTGGACAATGGTTCATACAAGCGCCGCACCGAATACAACGGAGCAGCTCCTGAAGCTCGGTTCCGATCATCTCGGAACGGCCCCCATCCAGAAGAACCACATGGAAATTCTCTGGCCCATCAATGTCATCATCGCGTTTTGGACCTGTGGAAAAAGTCGTATAAACCGACATTTCCTGCCCTGTAGCAGAGCGAGCCAGAACCCGCATAACGGTGCTCACATCCTCTAAAGTCGGGATCACTTTTTCAATGCTGGCAACAGCAATATGGGTTTTCGCCAGAGACTGCGTCAGGTCGCCATTTCCCTCATTGGTGACAATGGCGGTGGAGCCTGTCTCCGCTACCAGAAAGTTGGCACCGGTGATGCCAACATCTGCGGTTACATATTTATGCCGCAGGACCGCACGGGCCTCACCCACCAGTTTTTCCGGATCCTCTTCACGCTCGGTATATCCGTATTGCTGATGATGTTCATAAAAAAGCTCGGTCACCTGTTCTTTGGTTTTATGAACCGCAGGGCCGATGATATGGCTTGGGGGCTCATCTGCGAGCTGGATAATATATTCCCCAAGATCCGTTTCAATCGGCTCAACCCCTTGGGATTCAAGGAATTTGTTAAGCCCGATTTCCTCAGTAATCATGGATTTACCCTTGGTCACCGTCTTGGCGTCCACATCGCGGCAAATCTTCAAAATCGTCTCACGGGCTTCTTTGGCTGTGCTGCACCAGTGAACCTGGCCACCGGCCTCGATAACTTTCTGTTCGAAATATTCCAGATAGTAATCCAGATTTTCCAGAACATGGTCTTTGATATCCCGCGCCTGATCGCGCAAATCTTCAAATTCAGGGAGTTCAGCCGCCGCATTGGCGCGGGCCGTTGTAAATCCCTGCTTTACCCGCCCAAGGGCCGCCCGCAGATTTTCATCCTGCATGGCATCATGGGCATTTTCCTTAAATTTCCGGCTTGTGACCTGCATTATTTCTGTCCCTCCCCAATACCGGGGTTATCCCCCATACCAGCGAGGATTTCCGCGATATGCAGAACCTTCATCTTATGGCCCTTCCGCGACAGGCGGCCAGCGATATTCATCAAACAACCCAGATCACCGGCAGTCACAATATCAGCCTTGGTTGCCAATAGATTGCTGATTTTCTGATCCACCATTTCCTCGGAAATTTCGGAATATTTGATACAGAAAGTGCCGCCAAATCCACAACAGGCTTCCCGATCTTCTGCTTCGATCAATTCCAAATCATCCACCTCACCCAGCAATTCACGGGGCTGCTGCTTCACTTTCATTTCCCGAAGGGAGGAGCAGCTATCATGATAGGTGATTTTTTTATCCAGCTTCACGTCATCGGGTTCAAAATCCGCAATATCATTGAGGAAAGACACAAGCTCATGGGTCCGTGCGGCCAGCTCTTCTGCTTCAAGCAACATATCCGGATCATCTGCAAACAACTCTGGGTAATGCTTTTTGATCATTCCCGCGCAAGAGCCGGATGGTGCCACCACATACCGATAGCCTTTAAAGGCCCGGATGACATTTTTCGCAATATCCTTGGTGCTTTTCCGGTCCCCCGAATTATAAGCGGGCTGACCACAACAGGTTTGTGCATCTGGCACAACAACCCTGCATCCCGCCTCTTCCAGCAGTTTTACAGCAGCAAATCCAACCGATGGGCGATTGATATCCACCAAACAGGTGACGAACAACGCCACCTCAACATTTTCCAGAGGTTTCGACATTACTTAAGGCTCCCTGACTCAGTGGGGGGAGTATAAGCTGAAGCGCAGCCTCTTTCCAGTCAGCTTGATGGGTTTTGCGCGGAAAAATAAGCCTCAGCCACTGGCTTTGGCAGCAGGATCCAATACTGGCCGGGATTTTTCATGGCGCCGGCCCCTTCATAGGCTTCAGGACCGTGCCCCCAGAATACATCTCCGCGAACCGGACCCCGAATGGCACCCCCGGTATCCTGTGCCATCATCAGGCGCTGAAATGGTGTCTCTCCGCCATCTTGGGCAGGCAGTGTCGTGGAGAGCCAGACAGGTACACCCAACGGCATCCATTTCCGATCCACCGCAAGGGAGCGGAGCGGCGTCAATTCAACCCCTTGCGCGCCAATAGGGCCATTTGTCTCAAGGACACGGAAGAAAATATAAGACGCATTTTCCTGCATCAGATCATCGGCGCGATCCGGGTTTTGCTCCAGCCAATCCCGAATGGCCTGCATGGACATGTCCTCACGGGCCACATCACCATTATCGATGAGGGTTTTCCCAATCGCGTAGTAAGGATGGCCATTTTGACCTGCATATCCGACGCGCATCAAGTTGCCATCATCCAACTCAATCAGGCCAGACCCCTGAATATGAAGGAAAAAGGCATCAACGGCGCTATCAACCCAGACAATTTCCAGATCCCGATTTTCAAGGGCACCCTTTTCGATTTCTTTGCGATCCGCGAAAGGATACAGCTCCCCATTTTTGACAACACCGGCAATCCGCTGACCTTTCAGGCTGTCGCGAAACCGCCCTAAATGCACCATCACCAATTCAGGTGGGCGCAAATAAAGTGGTGTGGAATAAGTCTCTGATTGCGTCAGGCTACCACGCAGAGAGGCCTCATAATATCCAGTGAAAAGCCCGTCTGAATCGTCATTATTGGAAACCTGCAAAACGTCAAATTTCCGTTCTACAAATTTCCGAAGGACCTTTGGGTCCTCAGGCAGAAGGCGGATTTCCTGGCAAATCGGCAGCCAGTCAGCAACTGTTCCGCCAATTCCGTTTCCGCCGAGGCTGCGGGTCTTAGGCTGAATTTCAAATCGGTCGCAGGATTTATCAAAAGCTTCCAAGAACCCGCCAAAATCCTCATCCTGCCAACCGGATAGATCAGAAAAGGTCGCTTTCGTGAGGATCAGTTGATCCGCCTCAGCTTCTTCTTTTTCTGTGGGGACAAAAATAAGCCAGAAAAGCATCCCAACAATTGCCGGAATCAGAATAAACACGGTTAGCGGCGGCATGATCCGCCGGAACAGGGTCGTTTCACTGGCCATAATATATCAGATCAGTCAGAACCACGGGTCGCAGACAGCAACCAGTTCGGATTGTTAGATCTCAGGCGACGCTTAAACGTCCAATCCTCGCGCACAATATGCGGATGCGGATCGCCGTTGACCACAACACCATCTGCATCTTTAGTCATGGAAATCATTTCTGTTTCGAAATGAACTGTAACTTCAGCGTCTTTTCCATCCAGATTTGCGTCAATAACTTCAGATTTCAGGACAGACAGAATATCCGTTGTCATCTCTTCGCCAGCATCTGCACGGGCATCAATGGCGCCTTCAAAACTCTCAAACACGTCTTTTTCTAGAAGGTCAGAAAGGGTGTTTTTATCACCATTTGCAAAACCAACAACAATGGCTTCATAAGCCATTTCTGCCTGAGAGGCGAACCGGTCAGGATCGACGCTATGATCCAGCTCGTTCATTCTCCACAATGTCTGCATCGCAAGTGGCAAATCTTCGAAACGGGGACGAGCAGGGGCCATATCAATGCTGTCATTCATTGGCACCACATTATCCTTATCATCGTCACCCTCTTCGATCCGACGGCGATTATGGGTTGGATTGCGCTGATCTTCACGGGGTTGCTGCTCATGCCCCATACGGCGGCCAAGAACACTACGAAGGCGCAGGATAATAAACGCTGCGACCATAACCAGAATGATGATATCGAGGAACTGCATTGTGCCCGTTTTATTTATAAAAACCAAAAATCGAAATTTGTCGCATTTTCCAATGCCACTTCCTACATCAGGTAAGACAATGAAAATCTAGCTGTTTCAGCGCCTTTGGTCCAGTCGGTTATTGACCCCGCTGGTAAAAGGCCGCTATTGACTAGATAGACACTCATAAAGGGATAAACAAGTTTGCCTTTATTAATTTTAGCCGTTCTGATCGGTATTCCTGTAATTGAGATTTACACCTTCGTCGAAGTTGGTGATGAAATCGGCGCTTTAAATACGGTTTTGCTTACCGTTTTAACGGCCATCGCTGGCATGGCACTGCTCCGTCATCAGGGGCTTTCGGTGTTGATGCAGGCGCAGGAGCGGATCAATGCAGGGCAATCGCCTGTGAATGAAGTTCTAAACGGGGTCCTGCTGGCACTTGCGGGTCTTTTCCTGCTGATACCTGGATTTGTCACAGATACAGCTGGATTTCTGCTGTTTATGCCGCCCCTTCGGAATTTTCTCGCAGCGCGGATGGCCAATCTTGGCCGTTTTTCTGCTCAAGGTCACAGCTATCACAGCCACGGACACTATCAAGGGCGATCTACTGTCATTGATGGGGAATATACGATCGTTACCGAGGAAGAAGCTGACGACGATAAAAATGAGCAGGACCGCCTCGAAAAGCGCGATGAAGATAACCCTTGGGGTAAAAACACATAAACGTCACATTCGCGGACTTGTTCACATCTTCAATTAATGCTAGCCAATAGCCCAACAGGCAAATCTGCCATTTAGGAGACCAATTTTTATGGCTGAAAATGATCAAGTAGCTGGAAATGAAGCTGAGACAGAAGGTCCACAACTCGCTATCATCACCCAGTATGTCAAAGATATTTCCTTTGAGAACCCAAACGCACCGGCAAGCCTGAACCCAGAGCTGCCGCAGCCAAATGTGGAACTGGTCGTTAATGTACAGGCCCGTGCACTGACTGAAGAAAATTACGAAATTGAGCTTCGCATTCAGGCAACTGCCAAACATGACGAAAACACAGCCTTTATTCTGGAGCTGGTTTACGGCGGCATGTTCCTGCTGAAAAACTTCCCACAAGAAGCGCTGGAAATGATCTGCATGATCGAATGCCCACGCCTTATTTTCCCATTCGCACGCCGGGTTGTCTCTGATGCCGTTCGCGATGGTGGCTTTGCACCGCTGCAGCTTGACCCAATTGATTTCCAGGGTCTGTATCAGGCGCATAAAGCACAGGAGCATCAGGCAGGTAACGCCTAATCGCTTCACCAAAATCATAGAAAAAGCCGCCTCATCTAGGCGGCTTCAGACTGCTGACAAACCCCGTCATATTTTGGCGGGGT
>JAEPMY010000051.1 GCA_017643685.1 Sneathiella sp. | reverse complement strand
GGGCATCGACATCTGTCATGAAACAGTTCGCTATTGGTGGAACAGGTTTGGACCGTTGTTTGCCAGTGAGATCCGAAAGAAACGGATCAATCGTCTTCAAAATCACTCAAACTGGCGATGGCATCTTGATGAGGTCTTTGTTACAAAGCGACGTAATCGCAAGGCTGCTATAGCTTTCCTTAAGAAGGCGATGAAAAGGTATGGTCGTCCCAGGGAAATAGTAACAGACAAATTTGCTTCATAGGCGCAGCGATGAAAGTTATTGGTAACGCCGATAAACAAGAAACTGGCCGTTGGGAAACTAACAGATGTGAGAATTCTCATTTGCCCTTCCGGCGACGAGAATACGCTATGTTGCACTTCCGAGATATGGGCGGCTTACAAAAATTCGTTTCCGTTCACTCTTCAGTTTATAACCACTTCAATCACCAACGCCATCTAGTCAGCCGCCATACATTTAAACAAGTCCGCTCGGCTTCGTTAGCTGAGTGGTAGCAATTATGCGTTTGATAGGTGTAGGCGATTGGTTCTTTGGTGTAACGATGAGTTTATCTTGACGGAGCCTACAAAAATTCGTTTCCGTTCACGCTTCAGTTTATAACCACTTCAATCACCAACGCCATCTAGTCAGTCGCCATACATTTAAACAATTCCGCCCGGCTTCGTTAGCAGAGTGACAGCACTTATGCGTTTGATAGGTGTGGTCGATTGGTACTTTAGTGGAAGATGAGTTTACTGTGACGGAGCCTTTTAGAGTTGTCGTTTATCTTGCCGGAGGTACGGTGGACAGAGGGCTGCCTTGCCACCGTATGCTCATGGAATTATCCGTTTTCCAGAATATGAGTAATCTTCGTTCGGAGCCAGAGATTGCCCGGTTCTGTCTCCTGCTTGGCGTGCCAGTACAGGTTAACCTTCAATTTTGAACACGGAAACGGGAGGGGGAGAATTCTGAAATTGAAGGCATTTTGCAAATTCTTGGCTATTTTAACAGGGACAATTGAAACCATTTCAGAGGTGGAGACGAGATGTAGGACGCTCCAGAAGCTAACCGATAACCGGATGGGGATATGGTGCCCTAAGTCCTTGATTTTGAGGTAGGGGTTCAATAAGGAGCGATTGGATCGATCGATGGAGACATGATCCAGATTGATTAGCTGCTTCATGGTTAAGGAATCTTCTTTAATGCTGTGATTATTGGACATAACCACAACAAAGGGTTCCTCGGAAATCGACTTACATTGAATGTCACCGATGAGATCCAGTTCCGTACCGACAACAAGATCCAGTTGTTGGTTGAGTAATTGGTCCATCACATTTTCTCTTAGAAATACTTCCTTTTCTATATTTATTCCTCGATAGTTCTGGATCATTTGTCGAGATAATTCAGGCAGAATATTAATCTCGCCATAGTTGCTAAGAGTGACGCGAAAGGTTCTTTGGCTTGTGATCGGGTCAAATCCGTCGAACAGATCAAGGCCTTGCTCGACTTCGGTGAAAGCCCGCTTGAAGTGTCGATACAGTATGATCGCTCGAGCGGTAGGATGAACGCCCCCGCGCGAGCGGACAAACAGTTCATCATTTGTCGCGTGCCGCAGTCTGTTTAAGGCGTTGCTGACAGCGGGCTGAGACAGATGAATGGCGTTTGCCGCGGTGCTGACTTTTCCATGTTCATAGATTGCGCAAAAAACTTTTACGAGATTCCAATCAATATTTTTCAATTTAAACGCTTTTTTAATTTATTCATCATGTGAATATAATAGCGAAAAAAACTTAATTATCAATATAATGGTTATTCTCGTAACGTTGGTCTGTTTGCTATGCAGAAATGCAGGGCATTCTAGATTAATTGCTTATGAGGTGCGATATGGCACGTTTGCTCGCTTATTTGGTGATGGGTTTTTTGGGGTTTATGGGCCTGATGTCCGGTGAGGCAGAGGCTGCCAATAGTCTGATTAAGGGAGTTGGGTCGGGTCGCTGTATCGACATTCCTGGTAATTCTAAAGATAACTCTGTCCAAGCGACCATATGGGATTGCCACAAAGGAAGCAATCAGCAGTTTAATTTGACTGACCGGGGCGAAATCCGCGTCCGGCATAGTGGCAAATGTCTGGATGTCGCCGGTGCTAATAAGAAAAATGGGGCGGCGGTTCAACAATTTGAGTGTAATGGGACTGATGCACAACGTTGGATTGTGACTGCGGTCGGAAATATAAAAAGTAAACTCAATGGAAAATGCATTGATGTTAAGGGCCGCGGAACAGAAAACGGGTCTGTGCTGCAGATGTGGGATTGCCATCGGGGCGACAACCAGACCTGGACGCATGAACTGACAGGCACGGTTGAAACTCTGGGATATGATCCCAGTCCGGCACCAGAAAAGAATGCGCTGAACTCAGGGACTTTTGTAAACCTGATGCCAGGCCGAGACCCAGCAACCGGCAGGGTGCAATGTGTTACGTTAAAGGAATGGAGCACGGATGAGGGGGCAGAATTCACCTATGTCCCGTGTGATGGATATTCCCGGGCTGATTTTCATTACTCGGCTGATCAGCAATTAATTTCTCGATACAGCGGTAAATGCCTGCAGGTGGATGATCGTCATGCGGCTTGGGGCCAATCGGTTCGGGTCAAACAGGCCACATGCAACAACTCGAAATATCAGAAATGGATGCTTGAAGGGGATGACTATGGTCTGGGTAAAATTAAAATTTACGCCGACGCAACCCGGTGTCTGGAAGCCGTTGATGGACAGCTAATTGCAAGAGGCTGCGTTCAGAAGGGCAATCACGCTACCAATAAGGAATTTTATCCAACTCAGAATGGTTGGGATTTAAAAGCCTTACAATTGGCGGAAGAAAAAGCGGGTCAGGAGCGGGAGGGCGAGCTTGCCCGTATGGCGGCTGTTTCCAGTACCCGAGAGCAATATAAAAGCTATCTTAAGGATATTTGGACCATTGATCAGCGGAATAAGTTTTTATTGGAGTATCCAGACGCCTATCGATTGCTGGCGAAAGGATATGCTGGCTATGTTGAACTGTTGGCCGTGATGGAAGCGGCCGCGACGAAAGAGGTAATCGAAGAAGTTCGTCAGGCTAAGAGAAATAAAGAACTGACGATGAAGGCGCTTCAAAAAACCAGCAGCTTTATCAAGAAACAGCTGGAGAACCGTGCGGAGGAATTAGCCAAGCAGGGCTTCAAACAAGCGTCACTTAAGTTGTCTGCGACAATCGAAGGTGCGGCGACATTTGCCAAGATTCTAAAGCCTTTCCTAACCGAATTTTTGCGGGATGGTGGCAAGACTATGTTTCAGGCTTTCGGTGCGAACGGCAATATCCGGGTTGGCGATCCGCGGTTAGGTATTCGTTTCTTTGATAATAACGGTTGCCGGGGAACTCAAGTTGGGGCGGCGAACCTTGAAATGCCCATGACGCCGATTGGCAGTTTTGATTCTGTAGACTTTAATATCAAAACTGAATTCTCTCTGACGGAAGCTCAGGGGAGGGTCTATTATAAAACGGATATTGATCGGATTGTCGAAGGTATTCAGGTTATTAATGCCCATAAGTTCGAAGCAGCTTACTTTCCGCCAAATCTGTTTAATGATGCAGCCAGATCAATGGAGATTGATCTGAGCAAATGGCCGGATAAAGAAGCAAAAATTCTGATAGCGGACAGCCCTATCAACAACGCTCCGAATAACTTCCTGGAGGCAATTACCCGGTTTGGGGATACGCAGCCTCCCCTGATTCCGGGTCCGCATTTCCTCTATGATCATACATATGATCAGGTTTGGGGAGATGATTTTACCATTGTGACAAATCCTCGCGGCCTCAAAAAGGGAAAGATCTGCATTGATACGTTTGAGAAAACACGAGAAGTGAAGGGGCTGAATGTAACCTATCTGGGCCAGAATGGTCTGGACGGGAAAGTGTCTTCCGTCATGGTTGTGGATAATACAACTCTTAAAGAATTCGATAAGAAATTTTTCGAGCAAGCGCACCGTCGTTTGTTGCCCGGTGATATCGTGATGTATGGCAGCGACAATTGCCAGGGCGATATCGTCAATACGGCCAGTATTAACGCTCCTGGACTGCATAAACCAGGTTCTAACGACAAAATTCGATCTGTGCGGTTTCTCCCTGATGCGAAGCCGGCAGCTATCTATTTCTTTGATCAGCGCTTGGATGTGAAAAGTCATGAGCGTCGCCAAGACGATTGGGGTTTTGTGGCCATGGACGACCCAAAGAAGCGCAGTGGGGGAAGTCCGCTTGGCTATTGTTTTAAAAGCCTGAATAACAATCAATGGGAGACAGACGGTCGGGGGCGTCGAAACCCTTATTTTGGTCAGGCCTGGTGGTGGCACCAGAACAAGACCAGTGAATCTTCCCTGGCGGGCAAAATCAGCTCTTATCAAGTCGTGGATCTGAAAAGTGTGAGAGATGAAAAGGTTCCGGACCTTGTCTTTTTCGAAGGTAACAAATGTAGTCAAAATGTGACCGGAACATTTAGTTCACTGGAAAATCTGGAGAAAAACTGTAAGTCCAGCGACCGTTGCCCTAATGATGAAGCCCGGTCTATGTTGGTGCATTCTTGGGCCAACCCCTTCCAAATGTCGGTCTGGGATAGCCCGGATGGTAAAAGTGATGATGACATCACCCACATTTACAAATTTGATGCAGGTGAGAATAGGTCGGTATGTCTCAACAGTTTTGAGCAGACTAACGGGTTTGAGGTAGACGGCAAAGGAAATCTCAAGCGACAAGGGTTGGCTGTAAATTATGTAAGGGATAATGGACTTGATGGAAAAATTTCTCGCGTCAAAGTAACGGCGGGCGCGCCAAGGCAGGTCGAGTTTCCCAATGATTTGATATTCTATAGCGGGAATAACTGTGGCGGGAACGTTGTGGGGGCCCTCAACTCTCGTAAGGCACAACAAGTAAACTGTCAGAAATCTGGTAGTTGTAAGAATGATGACGCCAGGTCTCTCAAGATTATGCCGTGGGCTCGTCCCGCACGGATCTCAGTATATGATAGCCCTTCAGCATCGCGCGGGGATGACTTCTCTCATGTGTATTATCGAAAATACCGGTCTCCAGGTGCCGGACCGGTCTGTGTGAACAGCTTTGAAAGAGCCTGGTGGCCCTCTAATCATAAAGGCGAATTAAAATCAGCAACGGACCTTGCTGTTATACATATGCCAAAAAATGGTCTCGACGGTAAAATCTCCAATATTCATGTGGATCCAAATGAGGCCAATCCAGGTGTCCCTTGGGAGCCGGATATCCTGTTATACGAAGGGAATAATTGTAGCCAGGATATTGTTGGACAGTTTAAGAGCCGAGAGCGAGTGTCTGTAAATTGTAAAAAAGACAATCGCTGCCCTAATGATGAGGCCAGATCCATATTGCTCCAACCCTGGGCGTCCCCATCAGAGGTGAAGGTCTATGACCACCCAGATGGAAAAACATCTGACGACTGGTGGCATGGCTATGTTGCGAATTTCGATGGGCCGGTGTGTTTCAGTACTTTCCAGAAAACCTCTAAGCGAGGTTATGCCGATGGCTATTTCCATAAGAAAAATGGACTGGACGGCAAGGTGAGCCGAATAAACGTTCATCCCAAATAATCTGGCGCGTAGCCCGGACAGGGCTCTCCTATTTTTTCAAAGAAGCAGAAAATGAACATGAAACTGAAAACGATGGTGAGCGTACTTGCGCTAAGTCTCGCCCTAAGTGGGTGCCAAACCTTTGGTGAAATGAATAATAACCAGGCGAGCGAAATTAAGACACTGATCGAAAAAGAGGAACCTGATTTTCTCGCGTTGTTCGAGAAAGCCAAAACGCAGATATTGGCTGAAAACTGGACTTCGGCGAATAGAAATCTGAATAAAGCGCTACGGATAAATTTTTCAAACTCTTCGTTGCAGGAATTAAATGCGCTTAGCTATCACATTCAGGCAAGTCGCGGGGCCTCCCAGCATTACTCATTGGCCGAACAAGGCTATATCTCTGCCATCCGGTTTGACCCTAGCAATTGGTCGGCTCGTTATTTCCTGGGAGTTTTATATTTAGAGCAACGGAAATTTATGGAGGCCCAACGTCAATTCGCGGCGTATGTGGCAGAGAATGATCAGGATGCAGAAGCTCTCTACTATCTTGTTTCAGCGTCATATTTTGCAAATGATTTAGAAACTGCGGGTGTTGCGGCAGAGCGGTTGTGGCAGGTTGCTGGCACAGTTGAGACTGGCCTTGATCCGCATGTGTTGCTTCAAATGATGAGTATGATTAAGGCCGCAGTCAATGAGGACGAAGAGGCTGCCTCTTATCTTGAGGAGTATCTCAAAGCTGGTGGAGAGTTGGGAATTGCGCAGCGCCTTTCCAATCGATTGGAAAGCTGGCGACGGAATTTCGCGGAAATCAAGAAAGATAATCGCTTAGCGGCAGCAGAGACGGACAACGAGATATCTGATCAATCCTTTGGTATTGGGCAGACCCCCCTTGATGAGCCGGAAGACAGCTCTCCTTTTTCAACAGTTTCGGAGTCGGAGAATAGTGGGTTTGGGACCTTTGAAAACTCATTTGGATCATATGATCCAGAGCCAACGTCAGCATTTGATGCGGACGCGCTGCTGAACGATCAAATGGTTGCAGTTGATGTTGTTATTATCAGGTCCGAGGAGGATTTGGCGGATGCTTATGGTGTGAACGTACTCACAGGTCTTCAGTTGCAGTTTGGAAATCCGGATACGGGGGCATCTGCCTGGTCCCGTTCGACAGAGGTGATCAAAGATCGTTTCGATGCTACCTTGGACCAGAGTAATCATATTTTGACAAATATGATCTCGGTCCCTGCGGTTGCTTACACAATGAATATCGCAAATGCACAAAGTGGTCGAAATGAAATTTTGGCTAGGCCAACCTTGGTTGCGCGTGCGGGGCAAACCTCTGAATTTTTTTCGGGTGTAGAAGTTTCTGCAGCTGCGGTTTCTGGTGGCGCGGGGGATTCTGTTTCGATTGAGAAGGAGATTGGGGTGAAATTGATGGTAACCCCCCAATTCGCACCAGATGGTACCATCTTCATGAATGTCAGAGCGGAACGGACCTTCTTGACCACTCCCAGCAGTTCTGTGGTGTTTGAATTTCGGTTAGATACTTCCAAAACAAATGTTAATGCAAATGTGGCCATGAAATTTGGCCAAACCTTGATATTAAGTGGTCTTAGTGAGCGTGAGACAGAGCGCGATGCAGACAAGGTTCCAGTCGTGGGAGATGTCCCTCTGTTTGGACGATTGTTCAACCGCGAAACATCCCGAGATTTCAACAAATCTGTGCTGATTTTGCTGACCCCCCGCCCTGTGAGCTATATCGGGGACGAGGGAGGTTCAGCAGTAGGTGCCGAAGCCTCCACGACTTCGGAACTTATTCGAAATGCCCTCGCTGGACGTCATCCAGATTGGTTTCAGCCAAATCCGACACTCCGCAATATCGTAAAGTTGCTTGGAAAAACAGAGCTGTACAGGGATTTCCAGTCAAAGGATTTGCCGAAATTGGATTGGACGAAAAGCGAGAGTTTGTCACGGCGGATTCAGAGTATCATGTCGGACGCAAAGGCTTAATTTATGCGTGATGTTTTCGGGTGTTTCGTCCTTCTGTTGTTCCTGTTGGTCAGTAACCTCAGTCCAGCATGCGCAGAAATAAAAGTGGGTACTGACCGATCGATCCAGGATTTGCAGATTGATGAATATCAGTGGCAAAGACTGGGGAAACAGTTTCAGACCATTCGCATCTCTGCAAAGTCGGTTCAATACGCATTGGACCTAAAGGGGACGGTTTGGCGCTTGCGTCCAAACGGTTGGGTTCGTTTGCCGGGCAAATTCAGGCAACTCATGATCACGTCTTCCAGTAAACCCGCAGCTCTGTCTGATGACGGGACAGTTCATTTGTATAACGGAATGTGGTGGCAACCTATTACGGATGGAATTCGATTTATCGGAGGTTCGGAGGGCAGCGATCTCCTTTTGATGGATAAACTCGGCAAACTTCAGCTTTGGGAGAAGGGGCAATTAGCGGCTTTGGCGGCACCAAAATGGGAAGGAGATCAGATCCAGGATTTGGCTTTAAGTGCCGATGGTACCGCATATCTTCTGACTCTTGCCGGCGCCCTCTATCAGGCTGATAAGAGTGGGTGGCGACAACTTCGTGACGGTCTTGTCGGGTTGCAGATTTTACCTAAATTGGGGGCGATTGTATCAACACGGAAAGGGGAGATTATTTCGCTATCAAACGATGAGCCATCGGGAATTACGCTTAATTTGCCTGATCTGGCGGGGCCACTCAAAACGCTGTATTTGGATGAGCGTGGAAATGTGGTTTTTGTAAATACCAAGAACTATGGATACCGAAGCGCACCCCAAAGCAATGAGATTGCAGAAACCACGACTGAGCAGGAAAAGGGGGACGAGGAACAAGAGAAGGTTGCGATCGATACGGCGATTCAAACCCGTGCAAAGGACTATAAATTTAAACGGATCCGAAACATACAGGTTACTGATCTGGGTATTGGCCGAAACGGGAGTGTTTTTATCGTCACCCCGTCTCAGGTGGTTGCACGATGGAACTCGGGAAAGCGAAAATTCCAAGCCTTGTCTGGTCAGTTTTCGCAGGTGTCTGTGGCACCGGACGGATTGCCCTGGGCGCTGAATTCAATAGGGGAGATTTTTAACCATACAGGTCAAAACTGGAAGCGTGTTTCAGACCAAAGAGCGACAGATATTTCAGTATCCTCGAAAGGAGATGTGTTTATCCTGGGCAGTGATCAATTCATCTATCGCCTTGATTGGAAGAAGGATCGCTTCCAACTTTATGCGAAGGAAAAAGCTCATAGAATTGCTGCCATCTCGGCAGACGATGTGTGGATTATCTCTTCAGATAAGAGAGTATTTCACTGTCAGCAAGGAAGATGCCTCGCGGCCGGACTGGCCAATACAGAGGAATTGGCCGTTGGACCTGATGGCACAGTGTTGGCGATTAACGCGCAAGAGAGCCTGATGCGTTGGCGAGAAAAAGAGGAAAAATGGACCCGTGAAGCCCAACTCGGAGGAGTTGTTGCGGTCGGGCCGAGTGGGTTTCCCTGGGCAAGTGATCAGAATGGAAACCTGTTTGCGACCGATTTCTTTGATCGGGATGATGCAGCGGATGAAGAGCCCCTCATTCCGGGGTTGACCAGCGGTGGCGGTAGCAAAAATCCGTCAACGATTACATTTACCAAACGCCTTCGCTTTAGGGAAATACCGCTGCCAAACGATTATCCGTCGGGCAGTATGCAGCATTTTAATACAGGTGCAGATGGTACCGTATTTTTCTTCAACTACTATGATGGTTTGATCTACGTGTATGATGAAGGCCGGCGGCGTTTTGTGGAATATACAAAACTAAATGTTCCGACCCTTCGGGCGATGGCAAGAGATATTCAGGGCCGATTCTGGTACGTGCAGATGACCGGAGAGATTTATAAAGAGGTGCGTCCCGGGTCCCGAAAATTTTCATTTCATCAAAAATTGAACATGCAAAGTCCGGTTGCACCGAGTCTCAGTTTGACTTTCAGCTCTGATGGAAAAGCTTACATTGTGGATGAAGCTGGTCGCTTGTTCGACTATGATCCGGCTAAACGGCGGCTAACGCCGATCCTGACCAATCTTTTGTTTGAAATGGCCTTTGCTGCCCCGAACGGGAGTATCTGGCTTACCAGAGCGACGACTGGCCAGCTTGTTCAATATGACGGAAAAGAGCTCAAAAATGTGCCAGCCCGAGGGGGGGCGGTCTATCCTGAGGCGGTTGCTGTGTCACCGGGGGGAACAGTTTACATGATCGATGCGGAAACGCTTTTCAAATATAACACGGCAAATGACTCTTTTGATAGGGTGGCGACTTCATTTGTGCCCAGATCTTTAACTGTCGATAGCGAGAATAAACCTTGGGTTCGGGAAGATATTGCATCAGATAACCTCCATCGAGCTCAATAACCAGTAGCGAGCCTTTCGATTTCTGCTTTCAGGGCTTGATGGATCAACCGACCCATTTGCCTGTCAGGCCCACTCTGCCGCCGGATTATATGAATGTTGGAGGTTAGGCTGGGTTTGATGGGTTTGGTCAGCAGATCCATTTGTTCTGCCATAAATTTAGCAGTCATACTATCAACGAGAGCGCAACATTCTAACGACCTCACAAAAGAGGGGATTAGAGGAGGGGACATGACTTCTACATTTGTTGCTGGAGTAATTCCTTGTGATCTAAATTCTTTTTCGATCAAATTCCCAATAGGACCAGTGTTTGACATCATCACGCAGTAATGATCTTGAAAGTCATGCCACTCAACAAAAGCCTTAGAGGCTAGCGGATGATTTCTATGAACCAGAGCAACAATTTGAAGCTTCTGAATTGTATCCACCTCGATATCTGGGTGGAGTGTCGCTGATCCTGCAACCCCCAGCTCAATATGTCCCTCGCGAAGGGCTTCTATTTGAGCGTGGCTAGATCCAACATCTACCGTCAGCTTAACCTTGGGGCGCTTTTTCAAGACATTTTTGAGGGCATCTGCCAGAATAGGCATATTGGCCATACTGGGAACGACCATCATACGAAATCGCTCGTTTTCTCCGGTCTGTAGATCATGTACCGCAAGTTCAATTTGGCGCAGGCGTTCAAACATACCATCGCACTCACGGAAAAGCCGATGAGCTTCCCAAGTCGGTTTTATTCTCCCACGATCATTTGAAAATAGCTTTAATTTTAGAGCGCTTTCAAAATAGCTGAGATGCCGACTAACGGTAGGTTGGGCAAGGCCTAGTCGTTTTGCCGCCTCTGTAATGCTGCCGGTTTCGTATATCATCTTAAAAATTTCGATGCGTTGTAAGGTTAAAACTTTCATTTAAATCTCTTTTTACGATTATAGCAAAAAGCTATGACTTTATTAAATATTGTCTATTTTACAATGTAAAGTAATTTGGCATTGTCAGTCAAAGGAGAGGTTTATGCATTCTTTGGCTGTTTTATTATTCTTTGGAATTGCACTGTTCGGTGGTGCCGCCATTGCCTACTTGATTGGCTCAACTGCCGTACTTGGCTTTTTTGTAACAGACAATTCTAGGTTCCTTGCAGCGTTGCCTCAACGTGTGTTTAGCCAGTTGGATGTGTTCGCATTTATGGCTATGCCGCTATTTATTCTAGCGGGAGAATTGATGAACCGCGGTGGAATTGCTCAGGCATTAATCAATTTCAGTCTTTCCATTCTGGGTCGTTTTAAGGGTGGATTGGGGCATGTGAATATTTTAACCAGCGTATTCTTTGCTGGTATTTCTGGGTCAGCTACAGCAGATGCTAGCGCTCTCGGCAATACCTTGGTTCCTGAGATGGAGAAGAAGGGGTATAGTCGCGATTATGCTGCGGCGGTAACTGCGGCGTCATCAATTATTGGCCCTATCATCCCCCCTAGTATTATTCTGATATTCTATGGGGCGCTGATGAATACGTCTGTTACGGCATTGTTTGCGGCTGGTGTAATACCAGGGCTCTTACTTGCTGGTGTCTTGATCGTAATTAACGCAATTCAAGCCCATCGACTAAATCTGCCGGGAGGAGTTGGCGCGGAACGGCCGCGCTTTTGGCCTTCATTGTGGCATGCGCTTCCGTCACTAAGCTTACCGGTAATTATCTTATGTGGAATCCTGTTTGGGATTATGACGCCTGCGGAAGCAGCTGGTCTTGCGGTTGTTGCGGCAATTTTGGTCGGACGGTTTTACGGCGCTCTTGATTTCAAAGGCGTGCTGGAAGCCATGTATCGTACAACTTTGCTCACTGGCGCAATTTTTATCATTCTTGTTGCGATCACGGCCATTGGTTATTTGGCTTCAATCCAGCATATCCCTCAACAGCTTGCTTCTTTGGTACAGGATTTGGAGTTAGGGAAAGTCGGCTATCTGCTCATCCTTAATTTAATGTTTTTAGTGGCTGGCATGGTTATGGATGTTAAGGCGGCGTTGGCCCTAATGGGGCCCTTATTGATACCTCCAGCATTGGCACTAGGTGTGGATCCAACACATATGGGAATTATTGTTGGTTTTAACCTAACAATTGGCCTGCTGACCCCCCCACTCGGAGGGGTGCTACTGATCTTGTCAACGGTTACCAATATCAATTACTGGCAGTTAGTTAAGGCTGTAATGCCGTTCCTGCTCGCAGAACTTCTTTTGCTGGGGGCTTTGATATTTATTCCTGAAATCAGTCTTTTTTTGCCAACGGCCTTAGGGTTGACCGGAAACTAATTAATAACAGGGAGAGGAAAAATGAAAAGAATATTAGCAGGTATAATATTGGCGGTGGGAATTGCTCTGCCGGCCCACGCAGAAAAAATTACAATTGCGCTCTCAGGAGCAGAAGATGCGGAAAAAAACGGTGAATTCGTCTTCGCCAGAGCCTTTGCTGATCATCTCAACACTCACGGAATGGAAACGGTTTTCCACCCGTCTAATTCATTGGGGAAAGAGAATGAGCGGTTCGATCAAACTTCGCAGGGATTGCTGCACGTGAATTTTGCCGATCCGGCCCTCATGTTCAAATTGGCCCCGATGATTAAGGGTATATATTTGCCATTTCTTTATCGTGACAATAATCACTTTGATGAAGTTGTTGCGAAGTCAGATATGATTGGGCTGATAAATAGCGACTTGACCCGGCATGGTGTTCGTCTTGTTGCGTTTCCATTTCGCGGTGGACAGGCTGGCGTTTTCAACACTCAACATGAAGTGACAACATTCGACGGAATGTCGGATTTGCGCGTTCGGGCAAAGGATAAGTTGCAATTAGCTTTGTTTAACGCGTGGGGGGCGAAGGCAACTATTGTAGATTGGTCTGAAGTTGCAAACGCCCTGCAAACTGGGGTCGCTGATGGATATGTGAACCCTCCCGCGGCGGCCATTCTCTTTGGGCATACCGGGATATTAAAACATTTTACCCCAATGAATATCGGCCCCTCTGCTCGTAGCTTGATCTTATCGGAGGATTGGTATGCGGCTCTAGCTGATGATGAAAGACAAATAGTGGATGACGCCATTCAAAAAGGTCATGAGGCGAACCGGTTGTGGACAGCAAAGTGGATGCAAGATGCGGAGTTACTTTTAGGTAGCAAAGGGGTTTTGATTTCGCCATTGGAAAAGGGTGAGAGAGTTAAATTCGTCAATGCCAGCAAACCGCTTTGGCCGATGATTGTTGGCGAGGAAAACATGCGAATACTTGAAAAAATGGCGATGTAGGTGACGCAAAGAGGAGGGGCAGCATGTTTGGATTTGCGAGACTGGTGCATTCAGTCAGTGATCGGCTTGATCAATTTTTAAGAGGGGGAGCACTGGTCTGTCTGGGGTTGATGGTGGTCTTTGTGATTATTCAGGTGGTTGCCAGATATATCTTTGCATCACCTCCTCCCTGGACGGAGGAAGCTGCACGTTATGCAATGGTGTGGTTGGGTTTGTTGGGCGCAACCATGTCATTTAAAACTCAGCTAGATCCGTCTTTGGTAAAGGTTTCCAAAAACTTGCCACCGTTGTTACAGAGTGTTGCCGCCTTATTTCGATCAGCCACTATCCTAATGTTTATGCTGCCTATCCTTTGGTACTCGCTAGTGGGTCTTAAGTTCAATCTAGATCGAAGCTTCCTGGCTCGTCATTGGTTTTTAGAAGCCCATACCTTTGAGATGTCAACATTCTGGGTGGCCATCTCAGTGCCCATTTTCACCATAACCGTTCTAATTCATGGCGCGGCGCGCATTGCAACACCCTACAAAGACAAACATGAGAAAGAATTGAGTCATGAATAAACCTGTTTCTGTTGATAGCTCTTCGAAGGATTTTAAAGAATGGCTTGCTGCAATACGCAGGGATATTCACAAGCACCCCGAAACCGCCTTTAAAGAAAAACGTACCAGTGATTTGGTCGCGAAGCTACTAACCGAGTGGGGTTTAAAGGTTCATCGAGGGTTTGCCAAAACGGGTGTTGTTGCAACCTTGCAAGGCACAGGTGGAGAGGGGCGTTCGATTGGGCTTCGGGCTGATCTAGACGCGCTTTTTATTGAGGAGAAAAACACCTTTTCCCATAAATCCTGCCACCAAGGCGTGATGCATGCATGTGGCCATGATGGGCATACTGCAATGCTGTTGGGTGCGATCCGGGTTTTAGTTGGTAACCCAAATTTTGCTGGAAAAGTTCACTTTATTTTTCAGCCAGCTGAGGAAAGTGAAGGTGGGGGGCGTGTGATGATCGAAGAGGGGTTGTTTGAGAAATTCCCCTGCGATGCCGTTTATGCCCTACATAACGCCCCTGGGTTGCCTGCCGGCTTTTTTGCAATTCGGCCGGGGCCAATGATGGCCGCCGGGGATACATGGGAAGTTAGTTTCACAGGAACCGGAGGGCACGGTGCTATGCCGCATAATGGGACTGATCCTACTATGGCTGCTGGTTCCTTTGTGAATTCAATATCCTCTATTGTCGCGCGTAATATCTCTTCTAGTGACTCTGCTGTACTAAGCATCGGGTATATTCAAGGAGGAGACTATAATTCTCCAAATATTATCCCTGCTAATGTTGTTGTTCGAGGAACAGCACGCAGCTTTACGCCTGAAAACCGGGATATGTTAGAAAGGAGATTGGGTACCCTTTCTACTCAAATTGCGGCTGCGCATGATTGTAAAGCTGAACTTACATTTACACGCAGATATCCACCTTTAGTTAATCATAAAAAAGAAACTGCGATAGCAGCGCAGGCAGCCGTAAAAGTGGCGGGAAGTGAAAATGTTGAGGATGAATTTGATCCGATTGGAGGTTCAGAGGATTTTGCCTTCATGTTGGAAGCTACTCCCGGCGCGTATATGCTTATAGGCAATGGAGAGGGCGCTTTTGTTCATACAGATACTTATGATTTTAATGACGATATTCTAACAATAGGCACCCGATTTTGGGTGTCGCTTGTGGAAACTGAGCTAAACGGCAAAGTCTTATGAGTAAGTCGGTCGATATAGTTGGAAAGCTTGCTAATTGGGCAGCCCATTCTATCGTTCCGGCGAGTGCGATAGTTAGATCTCGTGCCAATGCGGCTTTAATTGATGGAATTGGTTGTATTTATGCCGGATCTAAAGATGACGCAACAGAAGCAGTCTTTAGAGGGGTGCTAAGTAGCCATGGGGTGGGGCGCAGTCGTGTTTATGGACGTCAGACGTATCTCTCTCCTGCTGGCGCGGCCCTCGTCAATGGAACCGCTGCACACGCGTTGGATTTTGATGATAACTTTATGCCGGCGATCACACATGCAACAGCTGTTTTGGTCCCAGCATTATTGAGTGTTGGGGAAAATCAGGCAAAAAGTGGTCGCGAGATTGCTGATGCATATGTCATGGGCCTAGAGCTGCAGGCTCGAATAGGTGCATTGGTAAATCCTAATCATTATGAAGCGGGCTGGCACGCTACATCCACAGTTGGCACAATTGGGACCGCAGGCGCACTTGCATACTTGATGAATTTAACTGCTGATAAAATTGCCGTAGCGATGAGTGTTGCTTTTAGCTTGGCCAGTGGTTCAAAGCTGCAATTTGGAACAGCAACCAAACCCACACATGCAGGCTTTGCAGCCCACAATGCAGTTCTTGCGGCAGTACTTGCCAGCTCCGGACTAACTGCCCAGATAGAATTTCTGACAAAACCATGGGGGTTTCAGGATTTGTATGGCAAGGGGAGTGATGTGGGCGGTGAGATCGCTATAAAAGGATTAGGAGAAGATTGGGCGATTGAAAAAGCTGGTCTTGCGCCAAAACGGTTTCCATGCTGTGGCGCTGCGCATAAGGCATTAGATGCAGTTGAAAGCATAATGTTGCAACACAACATCAAACTAGAAGACGTAGAAGCGGTGACAGCATATCTTCCTGGTCCATTATACGAGAATCTTAGGTTTGATGCTCCACAAACAGCTAGTGAGGGGCGGTTTAGCTTCTCATACCCTGCGGCTCGCTTAATGAAGCATGGAGCTTTGTCACTTTCTCACTTTACCGATGAAGCGGTGACAGAGAAAGGGATTCAAAATCACCTTGATAAGTTTCGGCGTGAGAAATGCAACGAGCCCCTTACCTCAATGAACTATCGTCAGCGTGTTACCATGCGTTTAAAAGGTGGTCAGGAAATCGAGGCGGAAAATATACATGTTAAGGGTAGTATCCAAAATCCGTTCACTGAAGAGGAAGAAGCCCAAAAATTTAGAGACTGTCTATCTTGGTCCGGTAACACTGATAAATATTCACTTTTTACTAAGTTGAAAAAATTTGAACTTTATAAAAGCATGAATGATCTCTTCGGAGGTGAGCCGAATATTCTTTAGGGCATTAGCACCTGAAGCTGACCACCTACATATTGTTAATCGGGTTGGTGTGTTCTAGATTGTTCTAAATATATATAATTAAACATATAATAATTATTTTCTTCTATCCAAAGTTTACTAAATAAGCCGATTGTCACCTCTTTGGATGGGCAAGTTTGTTTAGTTTGGGAAAACAATTGTGACGCAAGTGGAGATGGACACTGACCTGTGAAAGGGGTTCAGTGATGAGGGCAAACCTGTCATTTTCGACGCCAGAAAATGCGTGACCTTTTTCAATATTAAAGCCGCCACTCTGGGTGTTTAGCTTGATCATAAAAATCAACGCATACAGAATTGGGCGTGCGCCCGATCTTCTCCCGGTTAGGCTCCAATATTTCGATTAAACTGGCATAGTAGTCTTGCTCTCCCGCCCATGCCTCCTCTTCAGATGTAAGCTCTAAGTATCGACGATACACATACGATAATGCATCAGCCACTTGAACAAGGGATGAATGATCGGATTTAATGGCAAATGCGGTGTTGATAATATGATCAAATCGGTCCCTCTCGTTTCTATCGATCCAGACGGTGTTCCCTCGCCGTCTTCTCTGAATTTGATAGAGTCCGTCAAACCAAGGATCACCTTGATATAGTGCGTCCGAAAGTGCTGGCATCTCTGCTTTGTTATCATCCATTATAACAACTGTAAGACCTTTACTGTTCCTAATTCCTTGGACCTTCTTCTGAACAAGGCAACTGGCAAACATCGCTCCAGCCATCCAATAGCTGTTTCCAAACGGTTGATTGTGGCCAGCGGCAGCGGCAGCACTGAAAGCGTCGAAGGAAATACCAATTCCAAAAATCTTTCCGCCATTAGCTACGGCGAGGCTACATATCTCAGATAAAAAATCTTTACGTTCCTGCGCATCAATATGTCGCCACGCTCCTCTGCCATTGACGAACCGGCTTGTTTTGAGATCAGATCTTATCCCAGAGTGCCGAGCAAACAAGGCAGCTAATTTTTGATCAAATTCAGCGGGTGAAGTTCGGAGTTCGTATGCATTAACCATCAGCCTACAAGTAACAAATACATCTCCTTGATCTTGGCTGCCGCTTTCATCCATATAAATAAATTTCATGATTTAGCTTTCATCCCCTCTTATGTCTTCTGGTATGCGCAGTCGTTTATTTTCCCCTTCAGCAAAAGCATCGGTCTGTTCAAGAACCATGCGTGCATGGTTGATGTCTCGCCAATCGATGGCATGGGTGTAGCGCTGCGCAGAGTCCAGCATGCGGATAAGTGGTGTTGTATGGCGGTTGTGGGACAATGCTTTGAGTGCCCCGAGGTAATCTGTGCGGTAGGCAGTCGGAATTATAATGCGTTCTTCACCACCGGCGACTAATTCAGTGTTCATCATTACACGCGCCACACGTCCATTCCCATCAGAAAAGGGATGAACCTCGCTCACGATGATCATCATAAAGACGGCTCTGTGAAATGGGTCACCCAGCCCTTGCAGGAACTCAAAGCCCTTTTTAAGTGTTCCAGTCACAAGTTCCGGTTCAACAAATATAGTCTGACCGGCCTGGTTGGTCTTTGTCTTAAAGACCCCTGGATTTTTGTCTGGGCGGGCCTCCATGATAGTGGCATGACGGCGACGCAATAGTTCGACAAATTCATTAAAATTGGATGGTAGCCTTTTCATTTCCGTCTGATCAGAGACGATACGAAAAGTACCAAGTACATCATGTGCATCGTCGGGGCGTTCTTGTGGAATAACACCGTCAAATACGATCTCTCTGGCTTCATCGACACTAAATTCCGTTCCTTCGATAAAATTCGAGAAATAAGCTTCGAAGAAAGCAAGGTTTGCGTTTGCATTACCTGTGCGCTCAGGAGAGCGGCGTACCGTAGGGATAAACTCCCGGAGAGCAGCAAAAAGTGCTTCAAAAAGTTGAACACGGTTTGGATCAAATGGACTACCTGCAACACGCGCCTTGCCAACAGCAGACTTCACATCGGCCTCACGTGTTCCAAGTAAAGCTCCGACCACATTGTTAAATTCCTCGAACTCTTTTTGGAGCCCGAGTTGTGGGGCTATATCACGTGCCTCATCACGAATACGATTTAGTGCTGCTTCGCCTTGTCCTCGCAATAGTGTGTCAAGGCGATCTTCTATTTCCCCGTGGGAGAGTGTTCGCGCGACACGCCCGCCGCGCGCGCGCGAAGACTGCATGTTTTCAAGATAAGCTCTTGCCGAGGATGCCAAGCGGGCACCTCCGATAAAGGGCTTGTCGCTTTCGGTGGCCTCCGGACCCTTGCGGGGGCGAAACACAAGCCCCGGCAATTCAACCTTGCGCTTCTTGTCAGATATCAGAAAGACTGACCCGTCGGCAGCCGGTTTGTTTTCAATCGCCGTCCGGTCGGTGATCAAAGCATCGGGGTAATAAGCCGTGATAAGATAGTACCAGTTGCGCAGCACCAACCTATCAGGGGCCTCTTGAAGATTGCGCGTATAAAGGCGAGAGCCGAGTTTACGCAGTTTTCCACGCGCCACCGCTTCCGATACGGCTTTGGAAATAGACGTGTCGGATACGAACACCTCTGGCATTGCATCTACAGAAAATTCTGGCATTAAGCTCTCCTTATGAGGTTATTATACTGAATTTTCGGGATTTAATATACCATAAAACTGAATTTTTGGTAGTTTAGAGAGGTTTCAGGAATTTTTGACACAAAAACTATTCCCAATAACAATATGACGGAATTATAGGGATTTAATGCGTCTGAAATCTGAAAATTCGAAACTTAAGGTGAAAATCTGCTATACAGTTCCAAAAATGAAAAGGAAAGCGCTGTAGCGGATGGCACCATGGTGGTCTGCCGTTGTCAGAGGAAAAACACGCGAGCGATAGTTAGGCTGGACTCATGGTCATTGAATGAAAAATCCGCGCCCTTATTATTTCAAAACTTCACCTCTGAATCGACAAATGGTAATTTACGACGCGTTGATCACGAGAAGAGGCTCATTATGGCTAAATCGATTAAGCTTGATGATGGCATTATGTCTCTGGCCGCAAAATGTGCTGTGCTTCAGAGCCGCTCCGTTACACTTCAGGTTGCTCGTCGTCGGCGGCCTTTTTTCGAGCCTTTTACTTTGGGAGGTGTCGTAATGGCTCCAGCAGATTTAAAGATATCTTGGTCAATCAGTTTCGTTGCAAGAACGCGGTCGAGTAGATTTTTTCGGCTCCAGCTTTACTAGCTAACCGAGGACGTTGAGCAGGTTGATACGGTCCGTCGTATATTCTGGGAGCCAGTGGTTCGATTGGATGGTGTCGAGCGGCGATGGCGGACGCCGGTCGCCAATCAGGGGGCGTGAGCGGTCGCGTTGCCGGTAGCTGAACCGTTGGTGCAAAACGTTCTTGCTGGATACCTCATATTCCCAGACTTCCTTGGGCACACACTCCACAAAACCCTTGCCTATGTGTAGTTGGTTTTTAGCCTCTTCAAAAGTCATTTCTTCTGGTAAGGGATCTGATACGCTTGGCATTTCACCGCCTTTTGATATTGTTAGGTGTTCACCAACATGTAAATGTGGTGCACATACTGGCCGGCCATTCGCCGGGTCGGCCATGCGCTTACCATAGCAGTGCAGCCAGACTACCCCTCTGCCTAGATTCACTGCGCATTCTGCGAGATCTTGGTTTTAACGATGAGCGGATCACTGCTCTTTGTGAGGCAGGGCTCGTGAGAACGGAAGGGAAGAGGACGCCAGGACATTTCGATTGAGCTCTGAACAACAGGAAATCCACGTTCAGATTCTTCGTACTTGTGCCCGATTCGACGAAAACTATTGGCTGGAACGGGATCGCAACGCTGGTTTTCTCCATGATTTGCATAGGGCAATGGCCGATGACGGCTGGCTAGGTATCGCCATGCCAGAAGCTGTCGGCGGTCCGGGCCTGGGGATCACCGAAGCGACCGTCATGATGCAGGCGATTGCCGAAACGGAGGCTGGCGCGAGCGGAGCCTCTACCATCCACATGAACATATTTTGGCTAAACCCGGTGGTGAAATTCGGAACGGACAAGCAGCGCGCGCGCATGCTTGGCCCGCTGATCGCGGGTGACGAAAAGGCGTGTTTCGTCATGACCTAACCGACGACGGGGCTGGATACCACAAAGCTGAAGACCATGGCGGTGCGGCAGGGGGACAGATATGTCGTGCACGGGCAGACGGTCTGGATTACGACGGCGCAGGTGGCCCACAAGATGCTGCTTCTGGCCAGGACAACGCGGCTTGAAGATGTGAGCAGCCCGACCGAAGGGCTGAGCCTGTTCTATACAAATCTCGACCGAAATTTCGTTGGTGTGCGAGAGATCGAAAAGATGGCTCGAAAGGCTGTCGATTCGAACGAAGTCTTCATCGATGGGTTACCGATTACGGCTGAGGACCTGATCGGGGAGCAGGGCAAAGGCTTTAGACAAACTTTGTACGGGTTGAATCCCGAACGCATCCTGGTGGCCGGCGAATGCATTGGTATTGCGCGCAACGCACTGGCGCGAGCGGCGCATTATGCAAACGAACGTGTGATTTTGACCGCCCGATCGGCCAAAATCAGGGTGTTCAGCATCCGCTCGTCACAGCCTGGGCGCGGGTGAAATCTGCCAATCTCATGGTGATGCACGCTGCTGCCCTTTACGACGCGGGGGAGCCCTGCGGCGTCGAGGCGAACGCTACCAAGCTTTTGGCTGCCGACGCTGCAGCCGAGGCGACCGAAGACGCGCATATTACATTTGGAGGATTCGGATACGCCAAGGAATATCATTTGGAGCGGTTAGTGCGGGAGGCTCTGCTTTTCCGCATCGTACCGGTGACACCGCAGATGCTTTTGTCGTTCATAGCGGAAAAAGCCCTTGGGCTACCAAAGTCTTTTTGATCGGAGATAACAGGCAGGGCTACTGGGGAAAGTTGTCTTGACGAATTTTCTAACAGATGTTAGATTAGCGTCAACTACCCCAAAAGGGGAATGAGAGGAGGCGTTATGAATAAAAGGCGGTTCGGGTCCTCAAAGGGGGACCTGTCAAAACGTGCAACCGTTTACGCAAACAATTTATTCGCAGGCAAAACCGTTGTGGTGACCGGCGCAGGAGGCGGGCTGGGGCTGGCAATTGCGACCCTGTTTGCAAGGCTGGGGGCTAATCTGGCGATCAATGGACGCAACGAAGAGAAACTGGCTTCGACCGGGGAGTTCCTCGAAAGTTTCGGGGGCGGAGTTTTAGCTTCGCCTATGACCATCCGGGAGCCAGAACAAGTCGAGGATTTTGTCGCCAAGACGAACCAGGAATTTGGGGCGATTGACGTTTTGGTGAACAATGCTGGGGGTCAGTTTCCGCAAGCTGCGTTGGAGTTCAGTCCAAAGGGCTGGAATGCGGTCATAGACACCAACCTCAACGGCACTTGGTGGATGATGCAATCCGCAGCGCGCCACTGGGTTGCCAACAAGCAATCGGGCTCCATCGTCAACATCGTGGCCGATATCTGGCGCGGTATGCCCGGGATCGCGCACACCTGTGCGGCCCGGGCAGGGGTAATTTATCTGTCCAAGTCGGTTGCGGTGGAGTGGGCCCCGCATGATATCCGAGTGAACTGCGTGGCACCGGGTTGCTGCGAAAGTAACGGTTTCGGGAACTACCCTCCGGAGGGTTCTGCAACCTTTCAGGACTCCAATCCGATGCGGCACGCCGGGGACGAATGGGATGTCGCAGAAGGCGTTGTCTATATGGCGGCCAATTCAGGGAAATTCGTAACCGGTGAAGTTCTGAACATCGACGGTGGGCAGCAATTGTGGGGGGATCCGTGGCCAACTGGGCGACCGGATTACTTCCGGATTTCCTGATGAAATCCATGAACGTCAGTGGAGAGGGAAGTATTTAAATGACGACGAAGCGAAAAACGGCCTTGGGTGACGATGGTGGAGCGATACTAGAGTGTAAGGGGGTTGAACGGCGGTTTGGCGGCATCGTCGCTGTCACCGGTGTGGATCTTGTCATTCGGCAAGGGGAAATCTTTGGACTTGTCGGTCCAAATGGCAGCGGCAAGACAACACTAACGAACGCAATTACCGGATTTTACCCGCCAAACGAGGGCAAAGTCCGGCTGGCAGGAAAAGACATCACGGGCACAGCGCCTCACAAGGTTGCCAGGCTTGGGGTTGCCCGGACTTTCCAGAATCTTGCCCTGTTCAACGGGATGAGCGTTCTGGACAACATCCTGCTCGGGCGGCACATCCACATGAGTCCAGGCGTTTTGCGCACGGCGCTCTATTGGTGGGCAGCACAGCGTGAAGAGATCGAGAACCGTAAAATAGTCGAAGAGGTGATCGAGTTTCTACAACTCGAAAGCATCCGGCATGAGTTGGTTGATGGGCTTCCGATCGGGTTGAAAAAACGTGTCGAGTTGGCAAGGGCATTGGTAGCTGAGCCGCAGATGTTGATTCTTGATGAGCCGATGGCAGGCATGAATCAGGAAGAAAAGGGATACATGTCCCGCTTCATTCTGGATGCCCGGGCTGAACGTGGCGTAAGCGTTCTACTCATCGAGCACCATATGGATGTCATCACCGGAATTTGCGATCAGATGCTGGCCCTAAATTATGGCGAAATGATCGCCAGTGGCATCCCGAAAGAGGTTGTGAAGGACCCGCGGGTCATCGAGGCATATATCGGAGGGTCGCATGACTGATTTTACGAAAAACCGGTCTTCAGGCGGTGAAACGATTGGCGCACTTCTGGCGAAGAACGCGTCGCTCCACGGAAAGGATATCGCCCTTCGCGAAAAAGAGCGCGGGATATGGAAAGAAATCACCTGGGCGGAATACGCCCAAGAGGTACTAGCCTGTGCGGCTGGACTTGAAAAAATCGGCGTGAAGCCGGGCAAAGCAGTGCTTTTTCTGGGCGATAACCGTGCGCGGTTGTATGGTGGCATGCTGGCTGTTTCGTTGCTTGGTGCCTACGCAATGCCCGCTTATCCGGGCGCAACGCTCGAGGAACTGCGGCACTTTCTTGGCGAAGTCGAGATCGTCGCGGCCATCGCGGAAGATCAGGAACAGGTTGACAAGATCATTGAACTGAATGGCGCGGGTGCACAGGGCATCGACCACATCATTTATGATGAAGCGCGCGGTCTTGGCTTCTACGAGGTTGAAGGGCTGATGTCCTGGGATCATCTGATTGAAGTTGGTCAGCACGATCTTAACGAAACCCCGGGTCTGCGTGAGGAATTGCTTAGTCGTGCGAAACCTGAAGATTCGGCCATTTTTCTGCATTCCTCCGGAACGACTGGCGCACCGAAAGGGATCGTACTGAGTCAGAAGAACGTTCTTGCTGCGGCTCAGAATGGGCGTGCGGCGGGTGCATTCGACGAAAATGAGGAGATCCTTGCGTACTTGCCTATGGCTTGGGTGGGAGACTACGCCATAACCGTTGCGGCGGCACTACTTTGGCGTTTCACCGTGAATGTGCCTGAGCGTCAGGAAACAGTCGTGCGCGACATGCGCGAGATCGCTCCGACCTTCTATCTGGCGGCGCCGAGAAGCTGGGACCAGATGCTGACGACAATCCAGGTTGGTATCGAGAATTCGACCCCTTTCAAGAAATGGCTGTACCATTTTTTCATGAACCGTGCCGTCGCAGCTGAGACACGCAAACTGAATGGCAAAAGCGGTGGTGCATTGGAACCTTTGGGTCGACTTTTGGGTGAGGCAATCGTTTTCGGTCCGATCAAGGACCAGTTCGGAATGGGCCGCCTCAAGAACGCGTTCACTGGCGGTGAAGCGATCGGCGAAGACACCTTTGTT